>NZ_JASTTJ010000021.1:0-185518 GCF_032248645.1 Streptomyces zaehneri | reverse complement strand
CCACCCAGACCGGCCCCGGGGGCCGGGGAAGGGTCCCCCCCGGCCCCCGGGACCGGTGCCGTCGGCGGCCGCGCCGGGGTCACGGCGCCCAGGGCGCCTCCACCGACCACGTCGTGTCCTCGGCGAACAGGGCGGGGTTGTCCCAGGTGTGCGTGCCGCCCGGCGTGGCCAGCCACAACTCGGCGTTGTAGTGCCGCAGGTACTGCTCGGGGAAGTTGTACGCCGACAGCCGCACGGCGCCGTTCGCGCCGCGGACGGGGCAGAAGGTGGCGTCGGCGCGGAACAGGTCGGTGCTGCCGGACTCCTTGTAGACCCGGTACGCGCGATGGCGGAGGTACTGGCCGGGGTAGTTGCGCGACTCGAAGCTGTAGCAGCCGCTGTCGGCCAGGCCGGGGACGATCTTCCAGGTGGCGTCGTTCTTCAGCAACGAGTCGCTGCCGGCGGTGACGACCTCCGTGAAGCCCGCGCCGTCCCTGTGGCGCAGGTAGCGGTCGGTGTAGCCGGGAGTCGTCACCCGCAGGGACCTGTACTGGCCGGCGGGCAGGGTGACCGGGGTCGTCGAGGCCTGTGACGTGTCGATGAGCGCCCTGTTGGCGGCCCTGACCCGGGCCTCGTCGACCTTGACGACCTGGCGGTCGTAGGTGAGCAGGCCGTTGGCCTCGTTCTCGACGTCGGTGATCTCGGTGTACACCGACGCCGACAGGCCGCGCGGCATGCGCACTTCGCGGATCGCGTCCAACAGGCCGACGAACCGGTTGTCCAGGTGCGCGAGGTCGGGCTGGTCCTCGTAGCTGAAGCCACCCCCGGGGTACCACTCGTGTCCGGCCACCTCGGACCCGAGCCCGCCGAACTCGCCGAGCACGGCGGCACGGGTGGCGCTGGGCACCGTGGTGCCGGGACCGACGTAGACGTGATGGTCGACGACGTCGCCGTTGCCGCCGTCGACCGAGCCGCAGCAGTTCACGCCGCTCATGTTGTTCACCAGGCGCGTCGGGTCGTACGCCTTGACCTTGTCGGCGATGCGGGCCTGGTCGTACTGGCCCCAGCCCTCGTTCTGGTCCACCCACATCACCAGGGACGGCGAGCTGCGGTGCTGGTCGATGACGCGGTCGTACTCGGCCTCCCACTGGGCGCGCGCCGCGGTGTCGGGGGTGCGCAGGTCCATGGCCGGCATGTCCTGCCAGACCAGCAGGCCGAGCCGGTCGGCCCAGTAGAACCAGCGCTGCGGTTCGACCTTGATGTGCTTGCGGACCATGTTGAAGCCCAGGTCCTTGTGCTTCTGGAGGTCGTACCTCAGGGCCGCGTCGGTGGGCGCGGTGTAGATGCCGTCCGGCCAGTAGCCCTGGTCGAGGGTGCCGGTCTGGAAGACGAACCTCCCGTTCAGGACCGGGCGTTGCATGCCCCCCACACTGGCGAGGCCGATGGTGCGCATACCGGTGTAGCTGCCGACGGAGTCGACGGTCGTGGTGCCGGAGAGCAGGTCGGCCCTGACGTCGTAGAGGAACGGGTCGTCAGGGCTCCACAGGTGCGGGTTCGGGACGGGCACGGTGAACTCGGTGCCGACGGCGCCGGTGGCCGTGCCCACGGTCGTGCCGCCGGTGGAGACCGTGACGCGGACCTGGTGGCCACTGGTGCCGGTGCCCCGGACGGTCGCCTTGAGGCGGCTGTTCGCCGGGTCCGGGACCAGGTCGAGGCGCCCGACGTACGCGGGAGCGGTCGGCTCCAGCCACACCGTCTGCCACAGACCGGACGCGGCGGTGTAGAAGATGCCGCCCCCGGCGTGCGGGGCCACGTCGTTGACGCGCTGCTTGCCGACCGCCTGGGAGCCGGTCTGGGTGGGGTCCCAGACGGAGACGACGACGGTGTTGGTGCCGCCGTTCAGCAGGTCGGTGATGTCGTAGGAGAAGGCGTCGTAGCCGCCGCTGTGGGCGGCGCCGGCCTGACGGCCGTTGACCCAGACGGTGGTGCGCCAGTCGCCGGCGCCGAAGTTGAGCTGGACGCGTCGGCCGTTCCAGTTCGTCGGGACCGTGAAGGTGCGCCTGTACCAGAGTTTGTCGTTCTGGGTGATCTTGCGCTGGATGCCGGAGAGCGCGGACTCGGCGACGAACGGGACGCGGATCTGTTCGGTGAACGAGGCGGGCTGACCGGCGTCCGCCGGGGTGACCGCGAAGTCCCAGATGCCGTTGAGGTTGGCCCAGTCCGGGCGGGTCAGCTGCGGGCGGGGATATTCGGGCAGGGGGGTGTCGGTCGGGACCTGGTTCGTCCACGGGGTGGTCATCGGCGACGGCTTGGGCGTCCACGCCTGTGCGGCGGCGGCCACGGGAGCGGGGGCGGCAGCGGGGGCGGGGGCGGCAGCGGGGGCGGCCGCGGCAGCGGTCAGTACCGTGCCGCCGACCAGGGTGAGCGCGGCGAGCGCGGTGGTGGCCCACCGCGCTCGTCGTGACGTCCAGGCCAACAGCCTTCGGCCTGCGGGTACTCGACGCATCGTGCCTCCTTGACTCGTGGGGTGGGGAGACGTGCGCGTGCGGAAGGCGGCCGGGGGGAGGTCCGGCCGCCTGGCACCGGACCCGGTGGCGGGGCGCCGCCGCCGTCCGGGGCCGGTCCGGGTCCTGTCACATGAGCTGTCGGCGGCGGCCCAGCCAGGTCTGGGCGACGACGACCACCGCCAGGAAGGCGCCGCTGACGACCTGCTGGTAAGAGGAGTCGAGCGAGCCGATCTGGTTGATGACGTTCTGGATCACCTTCAGCAGCAGCACCCCGACCAGCGAGCCGCTGACGTAGCCGAGCCCACCGGTCAGCAGGGTGCCGCCGATGACGACGGCGGAGATCGCCTCCAGCTCCATGCCGCTGCCCACAATGGTCACGCCGGAGGCGAGCCAGGCGGCGTTGAGGGCGCCCGCCAGTCCGGCGAGCAGTCCCGACAGGGCGTAGACGAGAATCCTGGTGCGGGCCACCGGGGCGCCCATCAGGGCGGCGGCGTCCTCGTTGCCGCCGACCGCGTAGACGTGCTGCCCGAACCGGGTCCGGCGCAGGACGACGGCTCCGGCGACGAACAGGGCCAGCGTGATCCACACCGGGTTGGCGAGGCCGAGGGTGCTGCCCTGGCCCAGCTCGGCGAGGAGGGAACCCTTGCCGATCAGATAGGTGTCGGCCCCCTCGTCGGTGAGCGCCAGCATCAGGCCGCGCGCGCCGAGCATGGCGGCGAGCGTGACGATGAAGGGCGCGAGGCGGGAGCGGGCGACCAGCAGGCCGTTGACGACGCCGATCAGCCCGCAGACGGCGAGCGGCAGCACCAGGGCCACCAGGGTGCCGTGGCGCGACCCCCAGGCCGCCAGCACGCCGCCGAGGGCGAACAGGGAGCCGACGGACAGGTCGATCCCGCCGGTGATGATGACGAAGGTCATGCCCAGCGCGACGATCGCCAGGAAGGCCGAACCGGTCACCATGTTGCTGATGTTGTCGCCGGTGGCGAAGGAGTCGAAGGAGAACGAGGCCACCAGGGAGACGATCAGCAGGACGGCCAGTGCGCCGTGCTGCTGGACCAGGGCGCTCAGCCGTTCGGCGCGTGCGGAGCCCACCGGACGGGCGTCCTGCGGCGGTTCGGTACCGGCAGTGGTCACGGGTACGTCCGTGTTCGTGGTGGTCAACGCTTCCCCCGTCCGCGCGCCGCGTAGACCGCGGCGACGATCACGATGGCCTGGGCGATCTGGGTCCAGGAGGGCGGCAGATCGTGCTTGATGAGGGTGGCGGTGAGGAGCTGGATGAGGACGGCTCCCGCGACGGTGCCGCCGATGTCGACCCGGCCGCCGGTCAGCGGGGTCCCGCCGACGACGACCGCGGTGATCGCGGACAGCTCCATCAGGTTGCCCAGCGAGGTGGGGTCGCTGGCCTGGAGGCGGGCGGTGGCCAGCACGCCCGCGACCGCCGCGAGGAGCGCGCAGACGACGTACACGATGATCAGCACCCGTCGCACGGGCAGGCCGGCGAGCTGGGCGGCGGGCCGGCTGTCGCCGATCGCGAGGAGCTGGCGTCCGAAGGTGGTGCGGCGCACGACGAAGGCCACCAGCAGCGCCAGGGCCGTGGCGATGAGGATCAGGTACGGGACGCCGAGGACGTCGCCGGAGCCCAGGGAGGCCAGCGAGGGGTTGCGCAGGTCCTTGAGCTGCGGCAGCAGCACCAGGGCGAGTCCGCGACCGCCGACCATGAGCGCGAGCGTGGCGACGATCGGCTGCACCCCGACGAACGCGACCAGCGCGCCGTTGGCCAGCCCGACACCCGCGGCGAACAGCGCGACCACCAGCAGCGCGGGCAGCAGCCCGTAGCCGAGGTAGAGGGCGGTCACGGAGGCCGCCAGTGCCATCACGGCGCCCACCGACAGGTCGACGCCCTCGGTGCCGATGACCAGGGCCATGCCCAGGGCGACGATGATGACGGGGGCGACCTGGACGGCCTGGGTGCGGAAGTTCTCCGTGGTAAGGAAGTGAGGGGTGATGACGGTGTTGACGACGAGCAGCGCCGCCACACCGGCGTGGACGCCGTAGCTCTGGAGCCACCGAACGAGGCGGGTCCTGTCCAGCGGGGCGGTGCGCAGGGCGGCTTCAGCCATCGACGGCCGCCTCCTTGCCCGCGTCCCGCGCGGGGTCGTTCCCGGCGATGGTCCGCATGAGCTTGTCCTCCGTGACGTCGTCGCCGGTCAGCTCGCCGACGACGGCGCCGTCCTTCAGTACGACCACGCGGTCGGACCCTTCGATGAGTTCCTCCAGGTCGGAGGAGATGAGCAGGACACCCAGGCCGTCGGCGGCCAGTTCGTCGACGAGCTTCTGCACCTCGGCCTTGGCGCCGACGTCGATGCCGCGGGTGGGCTCGTCGAGCAGCAGCACCTTGGGGTTCATCGCGAGCCATCGGGCGAGCAGCACCTTCTGCTGGTTGCCGCCGGACAGTTCGCCCACCTTCTGGTGCGGTGAGGAGGCCTTGATGCGCAGCCGTTCGATGAAGGTGTCGACGACGCTGTCGACGCGGGCCTCGGAGACCAGGCCGAAGCGGGAGAGCCGGGGCAGCGCGGCCAGCGCGATGTTCTCCCGCACCGACAGGCCGGGGACGATGCCCTCGCTCTTGCGGTCCTCGGGCAGCAGGCTGATCCCGGCGCGGATGGCCGCCGGGGTCGAGCCGGCGCGCAGCGGCACCCCGGCCACCGTGACGCCGCCCGAGCGTGCGGGCAGGGCGCCGGCGATGGTCTTCGCGGTCTCGGTGCGTCCCGAGCCGAGCAGTCCGCCGAGGCCGACGACCTCGCCGGGGCGGATGCCGAGGGAGACGCCGTGCAGCTTGTGCGGCACCGTCAGGTCCGAGGCGGTGAGCACCGGTTCGGCTTCGGTGGCGCCGTGCTCGCCGGTGAACTTGGTGAGGCCCTCCTCGCGGACCTCCCCCAGGTCCCGGCCGAGCATCGTCGACACCAGGGAGAGGCGGTCGAGGTCGGCGAGCCGGCCGCGGTGCACCCGCCGGCCGTCGCGCAGCACGGTGACGGTGCTGCACACGGCGTACAGCTCGTCCAGGCGGTGGCTGACGTAGACGACCGCGATGCCCGCGTCCCGCAGGCCCCGGATCACCGAGAACAGGGTCTCGACCTCACGCGGTTCGAGGCAGGACGTCGGTTCGTCCATGACGACGACGCGCGCCTCGGTGGCGACCGCCCGGGCCAGGGCGACCATCTGCTGGGCGCCGACCCCGAGGGTGCGCAGCGGCCTGCGGACGTCCACCCGCACCCCGTAGGTGCTCAGGGTCTGTTCGGCCTCGCGGTTCATGCGGCCCATGTCCAGCACGCCGAACCGGTTGCGCGGCTCGCGGCCGAGGAACAGGTTGCGGGCCACGCTGAGCAGCGGGATCAGGTTGACCTCTTGGTAGATGGTCGAGATCCCGGCCTTCTGGGCCTCCAGCGGGGTGGCGAAGGAGACCTTGCCGCCCTGGAAGACGATCTCGCCCGCGTCGGGCCGGTACACGCCGGTGAGCAGCTTGATGAGGGTCGACTTGCCGGCGCCGTTCTCGCCGATCAGGGCGTGGACCTCACCGGCGTGCAGGGTCAGGTCCACGTCGTCCAGGGCCCGGACGCCGGGGAAGGTCTTGCTCAGTCCGCGGACGGCGAGCACTTCGGCGGGGGGTGCCACCTGTGCCTCCAGGATGCGATGCGGTGCGGTGTGGAGCGATGCGGTGCGGTGCAAGAAGCGAGGGAGAGCGGGAGGGGCCCGCGGCGGCCGGGGCGGGCCCCTCCCGCCGAGAGTCACTGACGGTCAATCAATAGGCCTTGCCGATGGCTGACTTGGCGTTTTCCGTGGTGTAGGCGCCGTCCTCGATGACGATGTCCTGCGCGACGCTCTCGCCCTTGGTGAAGGTGTCCAGCGTCTGGAAGGCCAGCGGTCCGAAGCGCGGGTTGGACTCGACGACACCGCTGATCCAGCCGTCCACGATGCCCTGGACGGCATTGCGGGTGCCGTCCACGGTGACGATCTCGACGTCGCCCGCCTTCTTGCCCGCACCCTTCAGCGCGGCCACCGCGCCCAGACCCATCTCGTCGTTCTCGGCGTAGATCCCCTTGATGCCGGGCTTCGACTGGATGAGCTGCTCGGTGACCTGCTGGCCCTTCTCGCGGGCGAAGTCGCCGGTCTGCTCGAAGACCACCTTCAGGTCCGGCGCCTTCTCGGCGATCCGGTCCTTGAAGCCCTTGGTGCGCTCGGTGGTGACGTTGTTGCCCGCCGCGCCGAGGAGGATCGCGACCTCGCCCTTGCCGCCGGTCGCCTCGATCATCTGGTCGGCGGCGCGCCGGCCCTGCTCGACGAAGTCGGAGGCGATGAACGAGACGTAGTCCTTGCAGGCCGTGGCGTTGATCTTGCGGTCGATCGTGACGATGGGGACCTTCTTGGCCGCGGCGGCCTGGAGCACCGGGTCCCAGCCGTCGGAGTTGAGCGGGGCGATGACCAGCAGGTCGGCGCCCTTCGCCAACAAATCCTGGACGTCGCTGATCTGCTTGGAGAACTGCGACTGGGCGTTGGCCGTCAGCAGTTTGACGCCCCGCTTCTTCGCCTCGTCCTTGATGGACTGCGTCTCGGCGATACGGAACGGGTTGGCCTCCTTCTCCGACTGGGAGAAGCCGACGGTGGCGTTCTCGAGGTCCGACTTCGCACCGCCGTACGCGTCGACGGTGCAGGTCTTGCCGCCCGCCGCGGGCGAGGCGACCTTCTGTGCGGCGTCGGCGGCGGCCGAGGACTTGGTGTCGCTCGACGTGTCGTCCTCCGACTTCGCGCAGGAGGTGGCGGTCAACACCACCGCCGCGGCCAGGGAGACGACCACGGGACGGGCGAGAAGACGACGACGGTGAGTGGTGCGCTGCATGGTGACCCCGATCCGGGCGACGCGGAAAGAACACTGGGGAGGTGGTGAACGAGCAGAGGTCGAACAAGGTCGAGCAAGGTCGTGCCGTAGCCGAGCAGTAGCCGTGCCGAGAAAAGTGCTTCTCCCCTGGCGGGAAAGGTCGTTCGACCCGCCGCACAGAGGTTTTTACATCGTTGGAAGAGTGCTGTAAACCCCCTGTGCACGCACTGTGCCGGGCTCACCGTGAGCGGGGCGGCCGACACCACCTGCCGCTGCGCCCTCATCCGCGACGGAGGGGGACGCGTCACGGCCGGGGATTTCGGGTGCCTCGGCGACCCCGTCGAACGACCGGCACACGCGCGCGGACGCGCCGCCCGGGACCACATCGCTCACCACCGCACACGCAAAGAGCAACGCCCGTTCCGCGCAGTGGACTTGGCGAGGCGCTCGACTCCGGACGTCAGAAATCGCGTGACGGACCGGTCAACACGAGCCGTTCGGCGCGCACTTGACCGGAGCACCGAGACGGCCCGCGCGTCACGCAGCCCTGCGGCAGCTCGGCCGGAAGGCGATTCGCACGCGCACCGCCCTGGGGGTCACCCGGATCCGCCGCCGTTCGCCGCCGCCCGGCCCAGGGTGCTCTCCCGCTCCACGAGGCGATGGTCCGCCCGGACCCGGCGCGGCTCGGGCATCTCGTTGCCGCCGAGCCGTGCCAGCACCGACTCGACCGCGAGGCGGCCGATGGCCTCCTTGTCCGGCGACACCGAGGTGAGGGTCACCGCGCCGAAGCGGCCCTCGACCACGTCGTCGAAGCCGACCACGGCGATGTCCTCGGGGACGCGCAGTCCCCGTTCGTGCAGGACGCGCATCGCGCCGATGGCCATCGGATCGTTGTAGGCGAAAACCGCGTCGGGGCGCCGTCCGGATTCCAGGATGCGGTTCATGGCGGCCGCTCCGTCCGCGTGGCCCCACCCGTCGGTGGCGGCGACGAGCCCGTCGTCGGCCGGGAGGCCGGCCGCGGTCAGTTCCTCGCGCCAGCCGCGCACCCGCAGTTGCGCGGGCTCACTGCGACCGCGCCGGGCGCCGATGAAAGCCACCTCCCGCCGTCCGAGCCCGTTCAGATGCCGGACGGCGGCGCGGGCGGCGGCGACGTTGTCGATGGCGATGTGGTCGTAGGGCAGGTCGTAGTCGCGTTCGCCGAGCAGCACCAGCGGTACGTTCTCCGCCCGGTCGCGCAGGTCCTCGGTCTCGAGCTCGATCGGGCTGAGGATGAGGCCGTCGATGACCCGCGCCCGGAAGCCCTGGCTGACCAGGATCTCCTGCTCGCGGTGCCCCCCGGTGTGGTCGAGGAGCACGATGTAGTCGTGTGCGGCGGCGGCGTCGATGACGGCGGCCGCCAGCTCGGCGAAATAGGGGTTGCCGAGTTCGGGCAGGGCGAGCGCGATGATGCCCGTACGCCCTTTGCGCAGGTGCCGGGCGGCCAGGTTGGGCCGGTAGCCGAGCACGTCGATGGACCGCTGGACGCGCTCGCGCATGGCGGGCGTGACGTGCTGGTAGTTGTTCACCACGTTGGAGACGGTCTTGATGGAGACCCCCGCGTGCGCGGCGACGTCCTTGAGGCTGACCCGCACGGCATTCCCTTTCGCAGCGTCCCGACAAGATGATGGCCGGTGCGGCTACGGGGTCGTCACCGTGGGCGAGCGCCGAGCCCCCATACGGGACTTTTACAACGTTATACAGGCGTCCTCGCCACACTGACAAGGCGGGTGACGGACGGCCGTCGCACGGGGTGCGAGCGCCCGTCCGGCGGGCTTGGCCACGAAATCCGGGGACCGCGACGCAACCGGGAGGAGCGTCGTCCGTGAACGGCTCGGGAGAAGTGTCGTCCGTGAACGGTCACCGGTCTACGGCCGTGACGGCCACCGGGCGCCGCCGAAGTCTGCCGGTCAGCCCGTCGGCGCCCCCGTCCGGTGTCGTGATCCGGCCGCACGGCCGACGCGCCGCGCACCGGCCCCTCGACTACAGTTTCCCCGAAGACGTGCTCCTACGGTCGCCCTTCGCCGCCGACCTGGCCCGTCCACCGCGTGCGTTCCCCTGAGGGGCGCGGCACGGTTTTCGACCACCCGATTCGAGCATCGAACCCGCCCAGTGCGGAGTTCTGGAACGGCACGAGAGGGAAAATTCATGCCCTTCGCTACCGCCAAGGACGGCACCAGCATCTTCTTCAAGGACTGGGGCACGGGACAACCGGTCGTGTTCTCCCACGGCTGGCCGCTCACCGCGGACGCCTGGGATCCACAACTGAAGCTGATGGCGGACAACGGATTCCGGGCCGTCGCCCACGACCGCAGAGGCGGCGGCCGTTCAGGACAGAGCTGGGACGGCAACAACCTCGACACCTACGCCGACGATCTCGCCGCGGTCATCGAAGAACTCGACCTGCACGACGTCATTCTGGTCGGTCACTCCACCGGCGGCGGTGAAGTGACCCGTTACATCGGGCGACACGGTTCGAGCCGGGTCGCCAAGGCCGTCCTGGTCGGCGCCATCCCTCCTCTGATGCTGAAGACGGACGCGAATCCGGAGGGGCTGCCGATCGAGGTCTTCGACGAGATCCGTGCGGGCGTGGCAACGGACCGCTCCCAGTTCTACAAGGACCTCAGCGCGCCCTTCTACGGCGCCAACCGCGACGATTCGACCGTCACCCAGGGCACGCGCGACGAGTTCTGGCTGTGGGGAATGACGGTGGGCGTCAAGGGCGCCTACGACTGCATCAAGGCGTTCTCCGAGACGGACCTCACCGAGGACCTCAGGAAGATCGACGTCCCGACACTGATCGTGCACGGGGACGACGACCAGATCGTTCCCATCGTCGCTTCGGGCGACAAGAGCTCGAAGCTGGTCAAGGACGCGGTGTACAAGGTCTATTCCGGTGCGCCCCACGGATTGGCCATGGTTGCGAAGTACGCCGAGAAGTTCAACGAGGACCTCCTCGAATTCGCCCGCGGCTGAGCCACGGCACCAGGGCGGGCAGGACCGGCTCCCGGTCGAAGACGGCCATGGTCCGGCCCGGTCCGTCGTAGTCGTCGACGATCTTCACCCCGAAGCCGAGACCGCGGTGGAACGCGATCGAGCCGGTGTTCGCGACCGACCTGACCCGTTTCAGGCGCCGTGCGCCCTGACGGTGCGCCGCTTCGGCGAACGCCACGCGGGACGGCGCCCGAGACCCGTGCCACGGGCGTCGTCCCGCGTGGCGATCGGATGCGCGTACCCGGTGCCTTCCGGCGTCACGAACCCGAAGACGTACCCACGGATTCCTCCCTCGGCCCGGACGGCCAGGCAGGTGGAACCGAACTCCTGCACCAGTGCCGGAAGGTGCAGCGACCGGAGGTCGCGATCGCCCCGGTACCGGGTGTCGAGCGGGCCGCCGAGCCGGGGTGTCGTCTCGCCTCTGCAATCGGTCACGGAGCTCCCGCAGGCTCGGCTCGCCCCTGCGGGTCGGTCCAGGAGCCGGGCTGTCGGCACGCCCCGCCGTCAGCCCCAGAGCGGTGGCACCTCGGACCGGTCCTCGACGGTCTGTGCGGCGTCGAGGACGAGGTCCTCCTCGAAGCGGCCGCCGATCAGCTGCACGCCGAACGGCAGGCCGCCCTCCACATGAACCGGCACGGTGACGGCGGGGAAGCCGAGGACGGGCACGGCGGTCATCGGCCACATGGCGGGGAACAGCTGCATCGCGCGGTCCCGATCCGTGATGTCGGCGTCCTGCTCGAAGGGGGGTTCGGCGCACACCGGGGTGAGCAGGATCCGGTCGCCGCCCAGGAGTTCCTGGAGCCGGGTGACGAGCGTCGCCCGCCTCCCCCATCCGTTGATGTAGGTCTCGAGATCGGGCCGCTCGCCCCACAGTTCGGCGGCGGCCGCGAAGTGGCCTTCCAACGCGGTGCGGATGGCGTCCCCGCCTAGCTGGTGGACCACGGCCAGCATCGGACGGATGTCCTCGGTGATCAGCAGCGCCCACAGCCGCGCGGCCTCGGCCAGCAGGGGCAGTTCGGCCACCTCCTCGACCGCGTGGCCGGCGTCCGCGAGGTGCGCGGCCGCCCGGTCGAGCGCGCGGTCGACGGCCGGGTGGTTCTTGACCGTGCCGTTGCCGCGAACGAGCAGTACCCGTGCGGGACCTGCGGGGCGGGTCCGCGGGGGAACGGCGGGGACGCCGGCGCAGTCGCGCAGGTCCGGTGTGGTCATGGCGTGCAGGGCGAGCCGCGCGTCCGCCACGGTGCGGGCCAGGGGACCCTGCACCGCGCAGGAGTGCACGGTGGGCGGGAAGTCGAGCTGGACCGGCCCCGCAGGGGTGTCGGCGTAGGCGGGCGGGGCCCAGTCGGAGATCCGGCCGACGGTGGGGCGCACCCCGACGACGCCGCAGCAGGCGGCCGGGAAGCGGATGGAACCGCCGATGTCGTTGCCCTGGGCCAGCGGCGTCATCCCCGCGGCCAGGCTCGCGGCGGCTCCGCCGCTGGACCCGCCGGGGGTGCGTCCGGCGTCCCAGGGATTGAGCGTGCGCCCGTGCAGTTCGTTGGTGGAGAACCAGCGCAGGGAGAAGGCGGGCGCGTTGCTCCGGCCGAGCGGTACGGCGCCGGCGGTGCGCAGAGCGGTGACGCAGGCGGCGTCGCCATCGGCGGGGCGGTGGGCCAGGGCGGGGATCCCGTTGCTGGTGGCGTGGCCCCGCTGCTCGGTGTTGATCTTGATGGAGACGGGCACGCCGTGCAGGGGGCCCAGCTCGGCGCCCGAGGCGGTCCGTTGGTCCGCCCGGCGGGCCTCCTCCAGCGCTTCCTCGGGCCGCAGGCCGACCAGCGCGTTCAGTCGGGGGTTGGTCTCCTCGATGCGTTCCAGGCAGGAGCGCACCAGTTCGGTTGCTACACGGTGGACTGAACGACGCCGGTCCGCGAGCGGCGGAAGCGGGCGACGGGGCCGCATCGGCGGGGGTGTCCGGTCGACGGCGGGTCCGGCGATCAACGAGAAGCGTCAGATGACGGAGACCGCCGTGGAGAACGAGCAGCCCGAGCGGGTGGTTGACGCACCGTCGAGCCGGTGCAAGTCGGCGGTGGACCTTCGGGGTTCGACGTCCGAGTAGGACACGGGCTTCTCCGATGTGGATGGACGGAGCGGCTTCGGGTGGACCGGTTGCGCGTCATGGGGGCCATCGCAAGCCGGTGCGGCAGGAAGATCGCCCCGGCGGTCGTCGGGTTCCACAGGGCGTTCGACATGGGTGTTTCCTCAAATGAAGGGAGAGAGAGCTGCGGGGTGGCGGGTTGCCGCGAGTAGCGTGTACGCGGTGAGTGGCCTGACGGACCCGGGTCCTTGCACCATGGAAGGCAGCCGCGCGCAGTGGCGGTCGACGGTGCGGACGGGCTTGCCGCGCACATGACCGCCGCCACTGCGGTGCCGGGCCCCGGCTGTCTGGGTGGGCGAGGGACAGCTGGCGAGCGTGCCGGTCCTTCCCCACGCCGCACGACGCATCGGCCTTGTGCGGCAGCGGCCGTGCCGTTGTCACAAAGGGACTCCCGCACGGGAGTCGGAGTGGTGGTCAGCCGCGGTAGCGATCGGCCGGGACCCGCAGCGACAGGTTCGGGACGAGCGCCTGACGTGCCTTCTCGAACGACTCCCAGTCGCTGATGTCCGGCAGCGACAGGATGGTGACGGGCTCCCCGGCGTCGAGGCCGGCGAGCGCCGCGTCGACGGCGTCGTCCACGTTCATGACGATCTCGTCGGGAAACGTCGCGAGGTCGACACCGGAGCCGTCCCAGATGTCCGTGCGGACGGCACCCGGCAGCACGGCCTGCACCCTGACGGGGCTCTCGGCGAGCTCCTGCTGCAGGGCCTGGGTGAACGTCAGCACGTAGCTCTTGGTGCCGCTGTAGACGGCGCTGACGGGCAGGATGTTGAGAGCCATGGCAGAGGAGATGTTCACGACGGTGCCGCTCCCGCGGGCCGTCAGCCCCGGCAGGACCGCGATGGTCAGCCTGGTCAGCGCTGTCACGTTGAGGTTGACCAGCGCCTCGTAGGCCGCCGCGTCGGAGGCTGCCAGCGGCGTGAGCAGCGCACCGCCGGCGTTGTTGATCAGTACCTCGATGCTCTCGTCGGTCCGCAGACGCTCCTCGACCACGGAGAGCTGCGCCGCATCGGTGAGGTCGGCGGTGACGACGTCCACCACACGGCCGGTGCGGCTGCGGATGTCCGACGCCAGCGCTTCCAGCCGCGCGGCGTTCCGGGCCACCAGGATCAGGTCGTAGCCCCGGTCGGCAAGCCGCTGCGCGTAGGCGGAACCCAGGCCGGCTGACGCACCGGTGACTACGGCGGTCTTGTTCTGCGTGGTGGTCATGGGGGATCTCATTTCTGGGCTGGCGGATGAGTAGGGGCCAAAGCCTCGGCCCGCTTTAGATTACGATAGCTATCTAAAGCTCTCCGGTCAAAGGCGCGCGATCCCGCCGGCCACCACCCGCGGCCGGAGGCCGAAGCGGATCCGCAGGCCTCCGCCTCGCGGTCGCGAGAAGGGGTCGCACGGGAAAAGGGTGTCGCGGCCGGCGCCGACACTTCGCGTACGATAGATGCACTTAACTATCTAATGTGGGCAGGTGAGTGATGAGTCGCGTTTCGCAGGCACAAGCGCTCGAGAACCGCAGGCGGGCGGTCGCCGCGGCCTCCCAGCTCTTCCGGGAGCGCGGCGTGAACGGCATCAGCGTCGCCGATCTGATGAAGTCCATCGGGCTGACCACGGGCGGCTTCTACAAGCAGTTCCCCTCCAAGGAGGCCCTGATCGCCGAGGCGGCTCAAGCCGCTTTCGGGGACCTCGCCGCACTCCTGGCGTCGTTCGACACGGCCCACGGCGATCACGACACCGCGCGCGACGCCCTCGTCGACTTCTACCTGTCGGCCGAGCATCGTGACCAGCCCGGCGCCGGTTGTCCCACCGCGGGATTCGCAGGGGACATGGCTCGCGAGCCCACAGCCGGGGAGGTGCGCGAAACGTACGCGGCCGGAGTCGAGGAATTCGCCTCGTGGCTGGCTACCGACGCGAACAACGGTCTTCCCACGGTGGCCACCTTGGTCGGCGCGATCCTGCTTGCCCGGGCCACGGCGGGCACAGAACTGTCGGAGAAGATCCTGGAGTCGACCCACCAAGCCCTCACCGCACCATCCGGGCCTTGACCCTGATCGGCGGTGCTGTGCGGCGGGGATCCGGCGCCACGTAAGGAGGCGATCTCCGACATCCCAGCAGTACGCGGTGGCGGTAGCGCCGCCGGCCGCCCGCTCCCCCCGAAGCAAGGCCATCGGCTTCGACCGATCCGTCCACCGCCACCGTAACGTCGTCGAGCGCTGCTTCAGCGGCCTCAAGCGGTGGCGCGGACCGGCCACTTCCTGCGACAAGACCCGCGAGTCACATCACGCCGCTCACGCCGCCGTCACCATCGCCTCGATCCTGCTCTGGATCCGACCTTTGAAGACGATCTCCAGGGGCGGACGGCAGGCGTGCCCTCAGGCCGAGCCCGACCGCCGACGCGGCGTCGCCCGCCCCGGGAGGACGCCACCTGACCGGCTGCCGACCAGCACGAAGAGCTCCACGAGCCGGGACGCCCGGCGACACCGAGACGCCGGTGATTTCGCCGATTGCCGCCCCGCTCGGCGCCACGACGCTGGTCAGGTCCAGCCACCCGCATCCTCGTCAGGAGGGCTCCATGCGTCGTCATGCCCCGCGCCGGATCCTCGGTGTTCTCGCGACCGCCACCCTCGCGTTCACCCTGTTCTCCGCAGCGCCGACGGCAGGCGCCACCCCCACGGCCGCCGCGTCGGTCGCTTCCACCGCCCGGTCGGCCGACGCGGCCGCCCAGCCGTTGTCGACGAGCACACCGGTCGTCTTCGTCCACGGCTACACCGGCAGCGCGTCCAACTGGACCACAGCCATGAGCGTCTTCCGGCTCAACGGCTGGTCCAGCTCCAACCTGTTCGCCTACGAGTACAACTCCTACGGCAACAACATCACCAACGCCCAGGGGCTCGCGACCTTCGTCAACACCGTGAAGGCGCGGACCGGCGCGAGCAAGGTCGCCATCGTCAACCACTCGATGGGCGGCCTCGTCAGCCAGTACTACCTGAAGGTCCTGGGCGGCAACACCAGCGTCAGCCACCTCGCCTCGATCGCCGGGGCGAACCACGGAACCACCTACGCCGGCGCCTGCCTCGTCTACACGACCTGTCAGCAGATGTACCCGGGCTCGTCGTTCATCGCCCAGATCACCGCGGGCGACGAAACGCCGGGCACCACCCGGTACGCCACCTGGTACTCGGCGTGCGACGGCATCATCATCCCGTACACCAGCACCCGGCTGGACGGCGCGACGAACAACAACGTGCTCTGCCAGACCCACATCGGCTACCTGACGGACACGGTCGTCCTCGGCCAGATCGCGGACTTCATCGCCTCCTGACCGAGCGCGCGAGCAGCCCTGGCGTCGACCGGCGCTCAGCGCGACCACGCCGCGTTCCCGGCAGCTCGACTGCCGGGAACGCGGACGCGGGTCTCGCCTCCGACCGGCCGGCCGGTCGGAGGCGGCCGTGTGTGCGTCAGGCAGTTTCTGCCCGTGCTTTGCGGGCGAGCAGGTGAACCTCCTGGAACTGCCGGCGGTCGGTGGGCTGGGGCTCGCGAACCGTCCGGGCCACCTCGGCCAACCCGGACGTGCGCAGCATCGCGGCGAGGTGATCGGGCCACCACCGATAGGCCGGCGCGACGGTGTGATCGAAGACCTGCGTCGGGTGCGACAGGCCCTCGGTGGCCGAAAAGCCGACGAGAAGGTGGCCGCCGGGTGCCAGCACACGATGGAACTCCGCCAGGACGACGGGGAGTTCCTGCGGCGGAGTGTGGATGATGGACCAACGGGAGAGCACGCCGCCCAGCACACCGTCAGCGATGTCCAACGCGGCCATCGAGCCCACGTCGAACCGCAGGCGCGGATAAGCCTGCCGAGCCAACTCGATCATCGCGGGAGAGGCGTCGACACCGAACGCCGACAGCCCCAACTCATCGAGATGGGCGGTGACATGACCAGGCCCGCACCCCAGGTCCGCGACCTGGCCGTCGTCCCCGCTCGCGCTGACGGCCTCGGCGAAGACACCCAGGATCGCGCGGTCCAGAGGACTGTCACGCAGCGAGTCGCGGAACATCTGCGCGTAGGTGGGGGCGACAGCGTCGTATGCCTGACGGGTGACGCTGAGGGCACTGTGTTCGACCATGCACGCGACAGTAGTTCCTGGCCCCGGGGCGAGCCGGGAGAATCACGATCCCGGCTCGCGGCGCCCGAAGGGGGAGGCCGGACGCCGCCGCCGCTCACCTTCAGGCCGGCGAGGTGACCGCCCGGCTCAGCTGCCGGGCGAAGAACCGGACCGCGCTGTCGGCCTCGAACCTGGGGAAGTCGAAGTGTCCGCCCGCGTTGGCGTGCAGCGTCTTCTCCTGCGAGGCGAAGGCGTCGAACAGCGCGAGGCCGGCCTCACGCGGGATGCGCTCGTCGTCCCACTGCAGGCCGAACTCGATCGGGACGGTGATCCGCTTCGCCGTCTCGACCAGGGCGTCGGGCCACATCAGGCCGAAGACCGCGGCCGTGATCCTGGGCTCGACCGCCGCCAGCGGCACCCCGATCGCGGTGCCCAGGCCGACGCCGAAGTAGCCCACCGGCCCGTCTGCGCCGATCTCCGGAAGCTGCTGAAGGGCGTCCAGGGTCGCCTGCCACTCGGGCACGGCGAGCTCCGCCAGGCGGGCGTTGTACCGGACGACGATCGGGCCTTCCGGCTCGCCCGCCGCCTGCGCCCTGCGCAGCTCGGCGATCTCCTGCTCGTCGCGCGCGGTGCGCGGCCGGTCGCCGTGACCGGGCGCGTCGATGACGGCGACATGGAAGCCGCAGCCGGTCACGAGGAGGTGGGCGCGGCCCGCCATCGCGGGATGCTCTTTGTGGTTGCCGCCGCCGTGGCCCAGCAGGACCAGGGGCGCGTGATCGACGCCGGAGGCCGGCGACCAGAGGACTCCGGGGACGTCGCCCACGGTGAAGTCGCGCTGGATCATGCCGTTCGACGACGACTCTGCGGTGAACTGCGGAGGGTGCACAGGTGTTGCCTTTCGGGAGTGCCTTGTTGTCGAGGCGCTCCCGGCGACACCTACGTCAGTCGCCGGCCGTGACGGGAAGGGAGAGCACCCACATCGATACGACGGTCATGGGTCTCACCTCCTCGGGCGGTGTCACGGTCGACTGCAAGCTACCATCCCGATCCTCAACCCGGCAGCGCTTTCCCCATCACGCGAAGCGGGTCGATTTTCGGGCCCAACTCCCCGCTCCCTGAACCCCGTTCGGCCCGCATCCCGACCGCTGCCCTCAACGCCCCAGCGCAGCCCCGTCCTGCCACCGCACACCGGGACGGATCCCCGCGTCACGAGAGCCGGGTCGGGAATCCCGCTCGGCCCCCGCGGGTGCCGTGGAAGCCGCTCGGCGGGCCGGAGGCACCTGAACCGCGGTCGCGCAGCGAGCCTACCCGGCGTCCAGGGGCCGTTCGAAGAACGTCTCCAGGACGACGGTCGCCTGGGTGCCGCTGACCCCGTCGATCGCGTACAGACGGCGCAACACGTCCTGGAGTCGTTCCGTGCTCGCCGTGCGCACCTTCACCAGGACCGCCGCGCTGCCCGCGATGACGTGGGCCTCCTGGATCTCCGGTACGCCGGCGAAGTCCTCGGCGCGGTCGCCCATCCAGGCCGTCGAGTCGACGAGCACGAAGGCGAGGACCCCTCGGTCGAGGGCTGCGGGGTCCACGTCGATCGTGGTGGACCTGATGACCCCGTGCTCCCGCAGCCGGCGCACTCGCTCATGGGCGGCACCCGCAGACAGACCGACCCCCTTGCCCAACTCGGCGTAGGACCGGGTCGCGTCCTTCTGGAGCAGCGCGATCAGGCCACGGTCGATGTCATCTATCTGCTTCATGCTCTGACCATATCCTGTTCGGTGATCTACGTGTTACGTTGAATAGGATCCTGCTCAGCGTATGCGAAGGGACGCCGATGCCCGCCGATGGCCTGTACGAGATCCTGGACGACCGCTTCCGTACCGGACGCTGCACGAACGGCGACGGCAGGCTGGAGGTGCTGCACGACGACTGCCGTTGGGCAGAGGGTCCGCTGTACCTGCCCGCCTGGCGCCAGGTGATCTGGAGCGACATCCCGAACGACCGCATCCTGCGCTGGGACGAGGCCACCGGGACGGTCGGCGTCTTCCGCGCCCCGGCCGGACACAGCAACGGCAACACCCTCGACCGGCAGGGCCGCCTGGTCAGTTGCGAGCAGGGCAACCGCCGGGTCACCCGTACCGAGCCGGACGGCACGGTGACGGTCCTGGCCGAGCGTTTCGAGGGCAAGCGGCTCAACAGCCCCAACGACTCCGTCGTGCGCTCCGACGGCACCCTCTGGTTCTCCGACCCGGACTTCGGCATCACCAGCGACTACGAGGGTCATCGGGCCGAGTCCGAGATCGGCGCCTGCAACGTCTACCGGATCGACCCGGCGACGGGCCGGGTGCACCTCGCCGCCGACGGCTTCGAAGGACCCAACGGCGTCATCCTGTCACCGGACGAGAAGCGGCTGTACGTCTCCGACTCGCGAGCCGCCCGCGTCCACGCCTTCGACGTGCACGCCGACGGCACGCTCTCCGGGCAGGAGGTCTTCGCCGAAGCACGAGCGGGCGTCCACTTCGACAACATCCGCCTGGACGACCAGGGCCGCCTGTGGGCCGCCGCCCTGGAGGACGGCGTTCACTGCTACGACCCCGACGGCACCCTCATCGGACGGCTCCGGGTGCCGGAACCGGTCTCCAACATCACCTTCGGCGGGCCGAAGAACAACCGCATGTTCATCACCGCCACCACCTCGCTGTACTCGCTGATGATGTCGGTGACGGGAGCGCCCCGCGTCTAGGGCGCACGTCCGACCGCGGTCCGGGACACCGCGTCCCGGGACGGTGGCGTACGCGGTGGAGCCGTCCTCGCTGACGGCCTTCGTCTCGTAGGGGTCCGCGACGCCGGCCACCCGCGGGCCCTGGCCCAGAGCGTCCACCGTCTCCTCGATCACCGCCTTCTCGGCGGCGGTGACCTGCCGGCCGTCGGGGGCGACGAACACCACCCGGGCGGGGGCACCGTCGGCGGTGGCGCCGCCGACGGCAGCCCCGGGGCGGCGAGAACCCCGTCGGGGCTCTCACAGGCCGAACAGCTCTGCCGCGTTGTCGTGGCACACCGCGCGCAGCCAGTCGTCCCCGAGGCCCAGCCGCTCCAGGGCGTGGAGCTGGTGCACGTACGGATAGGGGATGTTGGGGAAGTCGGAGCCGAGCAGGACACGGTCGCCGAGTCCGGCCAGCCGGGGCAGGGCCCTGCCGGGGAAAGGCATCAGCTCCTCGGCGAAGTCGGTGAACGTCATCGTCGTGTCCAGCCGCACCTCCCCGTACCGTTCGGCGAGACCGAGGAACTCCTCGTACTCGGGCATCCCCAGGTGCGCGACGACCAGTCGCAGCCGGGGGTGCCGCGCCAGCACCCGGGCGATCGGCTCGGGTCCGGTGTGCTTGCCCGGCGCGGGCCCGGAGCCGCAGTGGATCACGACGGGGATCCCGGCCTCGGCCAGCAACCCCCATGTCCGATCCAGGAGTTCGTCGGCCGGGTCGTACGCCCCCACCTGGACATGCGCCTTGAAGACGCGCGCGCCCGCCTCGACGGCCTCCCGGACGTAGGTCTCGACGCCCGGCTCGGGGTAAAGGGTGGCGGTGTGCAGACAGTCGGGCGTGCGGCGGGCGAAGTCGGCCGCCCAGCCGTTCAGCCACCGGGCCATGCCCGGCTTGTGCGGGTAGAGCATCGCGGTGAAGGCCCGTACGCCGAACTCCCTCAGCAGGGCCGTCCGTTCGCTCTCCTCGTTCCGGTAGGTGATCGGCCACTCGAGCCCGCCGGTCCGCGGTCCGAGCGCGTCGAAGTAGGCCCAGACCTTGCGCAGGACCCGCTCGGGCATGAAGTGCGTGTGGACGTCGACGAGGCCGGGAAGACCGAGGCGGCCCCAGAAGCCGCGCACCTCCCGGGCCTCCTCTCCCACAGCGGTGGCTTCGGCGGTACCGCCGGGGTCGACGGGTTCCGTGCGGTGATCGTCCATGGCGCCCACGATCGGCCCGGGTGAGGCGGCTGGTCCACTCCTTCGCGCGGGGAATCCGTGAGGGATCCGTCACCCGAGGCCTTGGTGGTCAGCGGAGCCGGCCTGGCCATGGCGGACGCGGGTGCGCAGGGCGCGGCCGTGGGTTCGCCGGGTGTCCGATCGCCGAGGCGGCCCGTCTGGACGAGGCGCCGGTGCGGACCGCAGCCCGCACGGGCCGTCGGCGGGCGGAGGCAACGACCGGGCCGGCCGACGGTCCGGTCGCCGCGCTTCGGGCGGCGGACGGCCGTCGGCGGGGCCGCTGCCGCCGCGAGCCGGTGCCGCCGTCAGGGCCTGTCCGGCTTCACCCTCCTGTCGACGCCGTTCACCCGTACGGTGACGTCCTTCCGGTTCCGCGCCCGGTCGGCCACGATCCTGTAGGACGTCACCTTTCCGTTCCGCCACGCACAGCTAACCTCGTAGCCGCCCCGGGCCCGCAGCCCGGTGAAGGATCCCTCCGCCTTCCAGCCGTCCGGCAGGGCGGGCAGCAGGTCGATCACTGCGCCGTGGCTCTGCAGGAGCATCTCCGCCACGGCGCCCGAGATGCCGAAGTTGCCGTCCATCTGGAAGGGCGGGTGGTTGCAGAACAGGTTGGGCAGCGTGTTGTAGGTCAGCAGTCCGCGCAGCATGACCTGGGCGCGCCGGCCGTCACGGAGGCGGGCGAAGAGGGCCGCCCGCCAGGGCCAGGTCCATGAGCGGCGGCTGTCGCCGGAGACCGTCGCGGCCGTGAACGGGACGCCCTCCTTCTCGCCGCACCGCGCCTTGAGGGAGACGAGGGCCGCGGCGGCGAGGTCGGGCGTCCGCGGGGTGATCTGGCGGCCCGGGTAGACCGCGAACAGGTGCGAGGTGTGGCGGTGGATGTCGTCGGGGCTGTCGATGTCCTCCTGCCACTCCTGGAGCTGGCCCCACCGGCCGATCCGGTTCGGCGCGAGGCGTGCCTGCATGTCCGCGACCTTGGTCCGGTAGGCGGGATCCGCCTTCAGAGCCGCCTCGCAGTCGAGGTAGTTCTGGAACAGGTCCCAGATGATCTGCTGGTCGTACATGACGCCGTCCTCGCGCGGCCCGTGCTCCGGGGACCAGCCGTTCGGTGCGACGAGGAGTCCGTCCTCACGCTCCTTGAGATGGTCCTCCCAGAACTCGCAGATCTCCTTGATCATCGGGTAGGCGACGGTACGGAGATGGGTCGCGTCCTGGGTGAACGCCCAGTGCTCGTAGAGGTGCTGGGCGTACCAGGCGCTCGCGACGGTGTTCCACTCCCACGAGTTGCCGCCGAAGATGCTCTGGCTGGTGCGGGCGGTCCAGCCGCGGGTGTCCTGGCCGAAGGCGTTGCGGGTCGCCACGCGGCTCGGCACCGCCACCTGCTCGATGAACCCGACGAGCGCCTCGTGACACTCCGACAGGTTCGTCGTCTCGGCTCCCCAGTAGTTCATCTGGACATTGATGTTGGTGTGGTAGTCGCAGGCCCAGGCCGGCTGGTTCCGGTCGTTCCACAGGCCCTGGAGGTTGGCGGGCAGGCCGTTCGGGCGGGAGGAGCTGATCAGCAGGTACCGGCCGTGGTCGAACATCGTCTGTTCGAGTGTCGGGTCCTCCCCGCCCGCCGCGTAACGCGCCAGCCTGGCGTCGGTGGGCAGCGCGAGGACGGCGGCCGGGGAGGTGCCCCAGGTGACCGAGACGCGGTTCATGAGGGCACGCGTCTCGGCGATGTGCCGGGCGCGCAGCTTGGCGTAGGGCCGGGCGGCCGCCTTGTCGAGCGCCCTGTCCACGATCGGTTCCGGAGCGGCTCCGCGCCACCCGGCGGCGGCGTCGAGCCGGTAGTCGGTGCGTGCGTCGAGGAACAGGGTCAGGGTCGTGCAGCCGCTGAACCTCAGTACCGCCCCGTCGGTGCTGAGCTCGCCGTCGGTGTGTACCGCCCGCACGGCGCAGGCGTGCTTGAGTCCGTTGCCCATCACACCGCTGAAGGCGATCCGCCCGGCGCCGGCGTCGGCTGTCGTCGGGGCCTGGTCCTGCGCGGAGGTCAGCGAGATCACCCCGGAGAGTCCCTCGGCGCTGTCCGCCGTGTACCGGAAGACCATGACGTCCGCGGACCGGCCGGCGAAGGCCTCCCGCAGGACGCGCTGTCCCGGCGCGCCGAAGCGGGTGACGTGGAGGCCGTCGCCGAAGTCGAGGGTGCGCCGGTAGTCGACGATCGCGCGCTGGGCGCGGGTGTCGAAGCCCTCGCCCTCCAGCGCGATCTCCGCGATCTGGCAGCCGGTGGAGGACGCGCCGGGGGTCAGGGTGAGCCGGTAGACGCGGTAGGCCGTGCTGTTGGTGAGGGGGAAGGTCCGGCTCTCGCCGCGGCCGGCGAAGGGCGCCCCCGGGTTCCGCGTGTCGAGGGGCGTCCAGGTGCTCCCGTCCTGCGACGCCTCGAGCGTCCACCGCCGGGGGTCGTCGCGCGGACGGTCGGGGGCCGCCGTCAGCGTGTACGAGGTGACGACGGCCGGGCGGGGCAGGTCGGCCTGCCATACGACGGCGGGTGCGGAGCCGTCGACCCGCCAGACGGTGGCCGGATCGCGGTCCACCGAACGGGAGATGTCCGTGCCCCGGCTGCCGGGCCGGGCCCCGGATCCCTGCGAGTGCCCGCTCGGCGACGACAGGTAGAGCGAGGTGTCCCCGCCGAGGTCCACGCCGGCCAGGCCGATCTCGCTCACCTGGAAGTGGCTGACGCCCGCCTTGGGGACGAAGTCGAACCGGTAGAAGCGGTAGGGCCCGCTGTGCGCACTGGTGAATTCCCTGGTCTGGAAGCGGCTCTCGAAGGGCGCCTCCAGGGTGCGGCTGTCCAGCGTGGTCCAGGTGGCGCCGTCGGCTGAACCGGAGAACGTCCACTCCTGCGGGTCGCGCTGCGGCACGTCGTTGGCGCTCGTCAGCCGGTAGGAGGCGACGACGACGGGGGCGGGGAGCTCGACCTGCCACCGCACCGTCGCTCCGGGCCCCTCGATGCACCACTTGGTGCTCGATTCGCCGTCGTACGTCTTGTCGACACCCTCCGAGGGAGAGGAACTGTACGGTCCTCCCGGGGCCGTGACCCTGGGCTTGGGACGGGAAGCGAAGGTGACGACGAGGTCGCCGAAGTCGCGGTACGAGCCGAAGCCGGTCATGCCGGTGTCGAAATCGCTGTCCGGCTTGCCGGCGAGCGCGTTGTCGTAGTCGTTGGCCCCGCCCCACAGACTCTGCTCGTTGAACTGGATGCGCTCCTCGTGGGGATCGGCGAAAAGCATGGCGCCGAGCCGGCCGTTGCCGATCGGCAGGGCCTGCGACTGCCAGTCCGCGGCGGGGACGGAGTACGTCAGCGCCTTGCGTGACAGGGTCGGCCACTGGATGCCCGCCGCCGCGTGGGCCCCGGCGGCGACGGCCTGTCCGGTAGGCGTGGCGCCCGTCAGCCGCGTGGCCAGTGGCGCGACGGCGAGCGCACCGCCGACCTTGAGGATGCTTCGTCTCGGCGGTGGGGGTTCATTGATCACAGTAAGATCTCCCGGCCCATTCATCGGCTCTTTCACGGAGGGAGCAGCGGTGCCATCGATAGATATCGAGGATATTGTCATCTCCGACCATCCCCTCGGGAAGACAGATCGGATGTATAGAGGTGTGATCCGCCGTCGCCCGACGGCGTGTCCGCCTCGGTCCGGCTCGCCGCGCGCCAGTGCTCGACGGCGGCAACCTGGACCGTCGCGGCGGAGACGGCCAACAGTGCGTCACGTGCGAACGCGGCTGGGTCCCGAAGGAACACGGCGGAGCTCCACGCGCCCCGGAACGAACGCGCGCGACGCCCCGGGTACCGCGTCTACTCCTGCTTCTCGCCGGAGGCGAAGCGGGAGATGATCAGCGCGACGATGATGATCGCGCCGTTGAGGAACTGGTTCCACAGCGGCGGTACGCCCGCCAGCGTCATCACGTTGACGACCAGTTGGAGGGTCAGCACACCGGTGAGCGCGCCGAACACCGAGCCCTTGCCGCCGTTGAGGCTGACCCCGCCGATGACCGTCGCGGCGAACACCTGGAAGATCCAGCCGCTGCCCTGGGTGGCGGAGATGGAACCGTAGTGACCGCTGTAGAGGATGCCGGCGAACGCGGCCAGCAGACTGCCGATGATCAGGACGACCCACACGATCCGGTCGACCCGGATGCCGGCGGTCCGGGCGGCCTCCGCGTTGCCGCCGATCGCGTAGAGCGCCCGTCCGTGCCGCAGCCAGGCCAGCGCGCACCCGCCGGCGGCGAACAGTACCGCGCAGATCCAGATGGCGGCCGGGACGCCCAGCCAGGAGGCCTTGCCCAGGTAGGTGAAGGAGGGCGGCAGATCCACGATGGACTGGCCTTCGGAGAGGGCCACTTGGAGTCCGCGCAGCATGGTCAGCCCGCCGAGCGTGACGATGAACCCGTTGAGGCGCAGCTTGAGGATGAGGAAGCCGTTGAGGGCGCCGATCGCCACGCCGACCAGGAGACAGAGCGGGATCGCCGTCCACTGCGGAAGGAGACCCAGGCCGTTGAACCGGCCGCCGCTGGTGGGCAGGACCAGCCAGACGGCGATGACGGGTGCCACCCCGATCGTGGACTCCAGGGACAGGTCCATCCGGCCGACGATCAGGATCAGCGCCGTGGCGAGGACCAGCAGGCTCAGCTCGGTGGACTGCTGGGCCACGCCGATGAGGTTGTCGGAGGTGAGGAAGGCCGGGGAGACGATGAACCCGATCAGGCCGAGGACCAGGATGGCCGGGACCAGGGACAGTTCACGGAAGCGGCCGAGATCGAGTCCGCGCCGGGTGCCCTCGGCGGTTGTCCGCCCAACGCTCGCTGCGGGGTCGGTGACATCGGTGGTGGCGGACATGACTACCTTCCGTGCTCTTCGGTGTCGGCTGCTGTGGGGCTACCGGCGACGCCCTCCATGGCGGCGACCATCTGTTCGTCCTTCCAGCCGCGGTCGAACTCCGCGACCACGCGTCCGTGGAACATGACCACGACCCGGTCGCACGCCCTGAGGTCGTCCAGTTCGTCGGAGACGATCAGCGCGGCCTTCCCGGTCTCGGCGACCCCACGGATCCTTGCGAGCAGGAACTCCTTGGACTTGACGTCCACTCCGTTGGTGGGCCGGATGGCGACCAGGACATGGGGGTCGGTGGCCAGGGCCCGGGCCACGACGACCTTCTGCTGGTTGCCGCCGGAGAGCGCGGAGACGGCGGTGCCCGCACCCGGCGTCTTGATGTCGAGATCGCGGATCATGCGCTGGGCGAAGGTGCGGGTACGGGCCGGCAGGACGGTGCCGAACGGGCCGAGCTGGTCGGTGACGGTGAGGGTCGCGTTCTCCGCGACGCTGCGATCGTGGACGAGACCCTGGACGTGCCGGTCCTCCGGCACCAGGCCGACGCCCGCGGTGAGGGCCGCCGGGACGCTGCCGGTGCGGACGGTCCGGCCGGCGACCGAGATCCTGCCTCCGTCGGCGCGGTGCAGTCCGGCGACGGCCTCCCCCACCTGGACGTTGCCGCTGGCCGTCGCGCCCGCGAGGCCGACCACCTCACCGGTGCGGACGGAGAGCGACAGGTCTCGGCAGGTGCCGGTCAGGGTAAGCCGGTCGACGGCCAGGAGCTCCTCGGCGCCGGCCGGGGAGGCCGTCCTCGCCTCGTCGGCGCCCGTCGTCGTGGCGGACTCGCCGGTCATGGCCTCGACCAGCTCGTGCTTGCCGAGTCCGGCCACCGCCGCGGTGCGGATGTGGGCCGCGTCGCGGTAGACGGTGACCGTGGTGCACAGGTCGTAGACCTCTTGCAGGTGGTGGGAGATGAAGAGGAAGGCGACACCCTGCCGTTGGAGGTCCCGGAGCTTGTCGAAGAGCCGGTCGATGCCGCGGGCGTCCAGCTTGGCGGTCGGCTCGTCCAGGATGATGAACCGGGCGCCGAAGGAAAGGGCCCGTGCGATCTCGACGAACTGCCGCTGCTCCACGGTGAGATGGCGGGCCCGGACCATGGGGTCGACGTCCACTGCGTACTCGCCGAGGAGCTGCTCGGCGCGGTTCCGCAGATCCTTCCAGCGAATGGGGCGCAACGCGGCGTCGCTCTGCCGGTTGAGGAAGAGGTTCTCGGCGACGGTCAGCTCCCCGATGATCGTGGACCGCTGGTAGACGCAGGCCACCCTGGACCGCCAGGCGTCGATGTCGCCGAAGGCGGGCGCCGGTTCGCCGGAGAAGCGCAGGGCGCCGGTGTCGGGCTGCTGAAGTCCGGTGAGGATGGACACGAGCGTCGACTTGCCCGCGCCGTTGCGTCCGACCAGGGCGTGCGACTCGCCCTCGGCGATGCTGATGCGGGCGTCGCGCAGGGCGACGGTGGCGCCGTACCGTTTGCTGATTCCGGTCGCCTCGGCCACCGGGGCGCGGCTCACGGTGCCGGTCGCCGGGGCGGTCGCGGAGTCCGCCATGGTGAATACCGTCCTTCTGGTCCGGATGCGGGGGTACGGGGCGGAGGGACGGGGGCGCCGGCCCTCCGCGTGCCTGCCGTCGGGGCCGGTCGCTAGCCGACGTTGTTGCCCCACAGCGTCTTGTCCTCGACGTTGTCCTTGGTGACCAGCGGGGCGGGCAGCTGGTCCTCGAGACCGTTCGGGATCTCGATGATCGTGGAGTCGTGGTCGGTCTTCCCCGCCTTGAAGGTCTTGCCGTCGGCCGCCGCCTGGGCGTAGTACAGCGCGTACTCGGCGTAGAGGTCGGCGGGCTGGGAGACGGTCGCGTCGATCCGGCCCTGGCGGATCGCGTCGAACTCCTGCGGGATGCCGTCGTTGGAGATGATCGAGATGTGCCCCTTCTGCCCGGCCGGCTTGAGCAGGCCCTTCTGCTCCAGCAGGGCCAGGGTCGGCTGCAGGAACACACCGCCCGCCTGCATGTAGATGCCGTTCAGGTCGGGGTGCTGGGCAAGCAGGCTCTGGAGCTTGGCCGAGGCCACGTCGCCCTTCCAGTCGGTGGGCAGCTCGAACACCTCGATCTTCGGGAACTTCTCCTTCATGCAGGCGGCGAAGGCCTCGGAGCGGTCGCGCCCGTTGATGGAGTCGAGGGCGCCCTGGAGTTCGGCGACCTTCCCCGTGCCGCCGAGCTGCTTGCCGAGGAACTCGCAGGCCTTGGTGCCGTACGCCTTGTTGTCGGCGCGTACGACCATGTAGACGTCCCCCTTGTCGGGGCGGGTGTCGACACTGACCACGGGGATCTTCTTCGAGGCGAGCGTGTCGAGCGTGGAGGCGATGGCGCCGGTGTCCTGGGGAGCCATGACGATCGCCTTGGCGCCCGTGTTCTGGAACACCTGCACATTGGCCACCAGCTTGGTGACGTCGTTCTGCGAGTTGCTCAGCGGCAGCGCGTTGACGCCGTCGGCCTTGACGTCCTTCTTCACGTAGTCGGCGTAGGAGTTCCAGAAGTCCGAGTCGGAGCGCGGCAGGTCGATGCCGACGGCGGGCTTGTCCGCGCCGCCCGCGGCACCCGAGCCGGTGCTCTCGCGGTTGCATGCGGTGACGAGGGCGAGCGTCACGAGGACGGTGCCGGCGGCTGCGGCGGCGGAACGGGTGCGAGCGAGCTTCATGGCCGTGTGTTTCTCCTTAGCCAGGGCAGGGCGGTGCGCGGCGGCAGAGGCGTCCGCGCCATGTGGGCGGGACGAAGACTCGAACCGTGAAGGCGGCCGCTGCCGAAGGCATGCGCGGACCGTGCCGGCGGGGATGGGATGAGGGTGAAGGGGAGGGCCGAGAAAGCGGTACTGAAGAGCCGAGAGAGCCAGCGCAGCCGATTCCTCCGATGTATCCGGGACGACGTGGACGTTACGGCGGCGTTGCCGACGTTGACAAGAGTCCGTCCCCCAACGATTTCCACGGCGGCACCCCGCACACGTCCACCAGTCCGACCGGCAACGCCGATCGCACAGGTGTGATCGGGTCTGAGCTGGGCTCGTCCTCCCCCGTCCGCACGGGAGGCGACAGGCTTCGGAGTTCACGATTCGGCACAGTCCCCCTCTCGGAAAACGATGCCGGGGGGCCTGGGGCAGCCGACGCCACCGCGACGGGCGCATGAGGCGCCTCGGCGGTGGGGGCGCCGTCGCCGAACAGGAGAGTCCGCCGAGTCCGTCGCGCGACGGACTCGGCGGACATTCGTCCGATGGGCCACGCCAGGCCCACGAGGCTTCCCCGACGAATAAGGACGAATCCCTGCGCGCTCCGGCGGGAACGACCGGGCCACGGCGGATACATCCGAGGACTGCATTGCCCAGACACTCGGGAGCCCTTACAGTCACGGGGTCGTCATTCCTCCGATGAATCCTGGTCGAGTCCCGACCGTGCGCGTGATCCGGCTGGTGACCCGCGCGACGAGGCCCGGCCTGCTCGCCCGGCGGCTCTTCACGGCACGGAAGCGCACTCGCGGACGAAGCGCCCATGGCAAGGGAGTTGCTCAGTGAAACTGCTACGCGTCGGACCCCCGGGAGAGGAGCGGCCAGCGGTCCGCGTCGACGACGGCCGGCTGCTGGACCTGAGCCCGGTGACCCGCGAGATCGACGGCGCCTTCCTCTCCTGCGGCGGTGTCGACCGGGCGCGCGCGGCGGTCGAGGCGGGCGCTCTGCCGCAACTCGACGCGGAAGGCCTGCGCGTCGGCGCGCCCGTCGCCAGGCCGGGAAAGATCGTCTGCGTCGGCCTGAACTACCGCGACCACGCCGCCGAGACCGGGGCCGCGATCCCGGCCCGTCCGGTGGTCTTCCTCAAGGACCCGGGCACCGTCGTCGGCCCCCGTGACGAGGTGCTGGTCCCACGCGGCTCCCGGAAGACCGACTGGGAGGTCGAACTCGCGGTCGTCATCGGACGGCGTGCCCGCTGTCTGGCGGGGCCCGGGGAGGCGCCGGGGATGATCGCGGGATACGCGGTCAGCCACGACGTCTCCGAGCGGGAGTTCCAGCTCGAGTACTCGCCGCAGTGGGACCTGGGCAAGTCCTGCGAGACGTTCAACCCGCTGGGCCCGTGGCTGGTCACCGCCGACGAGGTCGCCGACCCGCAGGACCTGGGACTCCGGCTGACCGTGAACGGCGTCAAGCGCCAGCACGGCCACACCCGCGACATGATCTTCCCGGTCCACCACCTCGTGTCGTACCTGAGCCAGTACATGGTCCTGGAGCCGGGTGACGTGATCAACACGGGTACGCCCGCGGGTGTGGCCCTCGGCCTGCCCGGCACTCCCTACCTCCGTCCCGGCGACACCGTCGAGCTAGAGATCGACGGGCTCGGCGGCCAGCGGCAGACCTTCGGCCAAGCGTGAAAGGCACCCCCTTGTCTGCAACTTCCGCCCGGATCATCTCGGTCGACACGCACGACATCCGCTTCCCCACCTCCCGGGAACTGGACGGCTCCGACGCGATGAACCCGGACCCCGACTACTCGGCCGCCTACGTGGTGCTGCGCACCGACGCCGGCGACGGGCTCGAAGGGCACGGCTTCACGTTCACGATCGGGCGCGGCAACGACGTCCAGGTCGCGGCGCTCGGCGCCCTGCGCCCGCATCTGCTGGGCCGTTCCGTCGAGGAACTGTGCGCCGATCCGGGATCGCTCAACCGCGATCTGATCGGCGACAGCCAGCTGCGCTGGCTCGGCCCCGAGAAGGGCGTCATGCATATGGCGATCGGGGCGGTGGTGAACGCGGTGTGGGACCTCACCGCCAAACGGGCCGGGCAGCCGCTGTGGCGTCTGCTCGCCCACGCCGACCCCGAATGGCTGGTCTCCCAGGTCGACTTCCGCTACATCGCCGACGCCCTCACCCCCGAGGACGCCCTGACCCTGCTGCGGGACGGACGTGCCGGGCTCGCCGAGCGCGAGGCGGCCCTGCTGGAGCGCGGCTATCCCGGGTACACCACCTCGCCGGGCTGGCTCGGCTACTCCGACGAGAAGCTCACCCGACTCGCCAAGGAAGCGGTCGCCGACGGCTTCACCCAGATCAAGCTCAAGGTCGGCGCCGACCTGGCGGACGACATCCGGCGGCTGCGCACCGCCCGCGCCGCCGTCGGTGACGGCATCCGTATCGCCATCGACGCCAACCAGCGCTGGAACGTCGGCGAGGGCATCGAGTGGGTCCGGGCCCTCGGGGAGTTCGACCCGTACTGGATCGAGGAACCCACCAGTCCGGACGACATCCTCGGCCACGCCGCCGTCCGTGCGGGCGTCGCGCCCGTGAAGGTCGCCACCGGTGAGCACGTCCAGAACCGCATCGTCTTCAAGCAACTGCTCCAGGCCGGCGCCCTCGACATCCTCCAGATCGACGCCGCTCGCGTCGGAGGCGTCAACGAGAACCTGGCGATCCTGCTGCTGGCCGCGAAGTTCGGGGTGCCGGTGTGCCCGCACGCCGGCGGTGTCGGGCTGTGCGAGCTGGTGCAGCACCTGTCGATGTTCGACTACCTGGCCCTGTCCGGCACGACCGAGAACCGGGTCATCGAGTACGTCGACCACCTCCACGAACACTTCGTCACACCGGCGGTGATCCGCGACGGCCACTACAGCGCGCCGCTGTCCCCCGGCTTCTCCGCCGCGATGCACCCCGCGTCCCTGGCCGAGTACCGCTACCCCGACGGCGCCTTCTGGGCCGCCGACCTCGCCGAAGGGAACGCGACCTCATGACCGGCCTGTCGGGTCTCAGGGCTCTCGTGACCGGCGGCGCGTCCGGCATCGGACTGGCCACGGCAGGGCTGCTGGCCGAGCGGGGCGCCCGGGTCGCCGTACTCGACCGGGAGCCGGCCGGGGTACCGGAGCCGATGCCGGCGCTCAAGGCCGACGTCACGGACGACGCCTCGGTACGGGCCGCGGTCGAAGAAGCGGCCGGGCGGCTCGGCGGCCTGGACATCCTCGTCAACAACGCGGGTATCGGTGCCGCCGGAACCGTCGAGGACAACCCCGACGAACAGTGGCACCACGTCCTGGACGTCAATGTGATCGGCATGGTGCGCACGACCCGTGCGGCCCTGCCGTATCTGCGGCGCTCGCCCCATGCCGCCGTGGTCAACACCTGCTCCATCGCCGCCACGGCGGGCCTGCCGCAGCGCGCCCTGTACTCCGCCGGCAAGGGAGCCGTGCTGTCGCTGACCCTGGCGATGGCCGCCGACCACGTCCGCGAGGGCATCCGCGTCAACTGCGTCAACCCCGGCACCGCCGACACCCCCTGGGTGGCCCGGCTGCTGGACGCCGCCGACGATCCCGAGGCCGAACGCGCGGCGCTGCACGCCAGGCAGCCGATGGGCCGGCTGGTCACCGCGGACGAGGTCGCCGCCGCCATCGTCTATCTCGCGAGTCCCGCCGCCGCCAGTGTGACCGGCACGGCCCTGGCCGTCGACGGCGGTATGCAGGGACTCCGGCTCCGCCCGGCCGCAGGGGCATGAGGACCGGCGGGCTCGGTGGCACCGGCGTACAGGTCACCGAGTCGGCGTTCGGCGCCACGGGCAGGGACTGTCGGCCCCGGACACCCCTGCCTCTCATCGCTCAGCCTGCTGACGCGTCGGCGTCCGCCGTCGCCCTCCCCCCGGCTCGGCCGCGGACACCCGGGCTCGTGGAGCCGTACGGGTCGGTGGAGCGGTGCCGGTCGGCGCGGTGAGTACGGCGAGGCAGCCGACGACCAGGGCGATGCCGGTCCAGCCGAGCAGGGGCAGGCGTTCACCGACGACCAGTACGGCGAGCACGGCCGCGACAGCGGGTTCCAGCAGCGAGAGCGTGGTCGCGGTGCTCGCCGGGACATGTGCCAGGCCCCAGCCGAACAGGACGCGTGTCACCGGCCGTCGGCCGCCGCGGTCACCGTCTCGGGATCCACCCCGGTCAGTTCCACGATGCGGTGCGGCGGCACACCGGCGGCCAGCGCCCGCCCGATCAGCTCGTCCCTGCCCTCGGCACTGTCGCGGTAGGCGAGCAGTTCGTCCTCGACCCCGGCGTGCGCCCCCGGCGCCATCTGATGCCGCACACGGCTCAGTTCCTCCTCGCTCAACGGGACCGGCAGCCGCTCCGCTCCCTCGGGAACGGCCGTCCTCTCCTCCGGCGGCACGAGCCGCAGACGGGGGGACGTCGCCGTGCTGCCCTGCGCGTTCAACCACGCGCGTACCGCCGTGGTGTCCATGCAGGCGAGGTCACCGACGGCGGCCGGAGCCACCCCGAGCGCCACGTCGGCGTCGTCCAGCAGAAACAGGTAGGCCTCGTCGGTCATGCTCGGCTCCTTCTCGACGGGAGACATCCGGCCGCCACGGGGAGGGGCCGATCGACGTCCCTCTACCCCACCGCACCCGGATTACCGTCGGCTCTCCCGGTGACGTCGACGACCCGTCGCACCCACCCGTCAGGAGCCCGACCCCCGGTCCACGGCACGGTGCACCACCAGGCTCTCCACCCCGTACGACAACTCGGTGGCGGCGTCGTCCGGAGGCGGGTGGTAACGGCCCGCGCACACCGAGAGGTTGACGATGAGGTAGGCGTGCCAGGAGGACCCGACACCCCGTCCGTCGGCGAAGATCCGCTCCCCGTTCAGCGACCAGACGACGCTGCGCCTGCCGAAGGTCACGCTCAGATCGATGACACCACCGGGGCTGACGGCTTCGTCGCGCACGTAACTGTGCGCCTCGCGTACGTGGTTGCTCAACTCCAGAAGGTCGGGGTTGTCCGGGTGGTACTCGAACACGTCCACCTCGTTGCCTCCGTCACGCCAGGTCCAGATCGCCGGCCAGGAACCCGACCCGGTGGGCAGACGCACCCTGGTGTCGAGGCGGTCTCCGGTGCGGACCATGAAGCCCTCGGCGCTCTCCTCGGTGGTCAACAGGCCCGCGTCCCACAGACCGTCGGCTCTGCGCGTGGCACGGAACGTGCCGGTGCGGGAGTACGAGGGGTCGGCCGTGAGGTGGTCCAGTTTGTTGTCGCCGGGATTGGTGGGGCCGCCGTCGGGATAGGCCCAGGAACGGCCCGCCACCCACTGACGGTCGGAGGAGAAATCAGCGGTGAAGACGGCTGCGCTCACCCGAGGGCTCCTTCTGTCGCCGGGTACATACGGCATCACATGCCGGTTTTCTCCCCAGCGCGGCCTCGGCCATGCGATGCCCGGATTCACCCGACCCGTGATTCACCCGTTCGGCGTAGAGCGCACGCGGGGCGCGGACCGGGCGGCGTCCGTATCGAGCGCGCCCACTCCGCCGTTGGCCCGCATGCGCTTGTTCAGCGAGGGGCGCACGCTGTCTTCATGGGCCTTGCGCACCCCGTCGTGATCTATCCACCCGCCGCGGACGGCGGGCGACGGGTGCGCGCCGGCGACCACTTCCTGGGGATGGCCTACGGCCTGCTGGACGTCGCCGAGTTCCTCCGGGAGACCGGGTTGGACGATGCCGACGAGGCCTACGTCGAGTCGTCCCCGCTCATCGAGTGGCGAGGCGGCGGCCCGAAAGCGTGGGAGCACGGCCCGGAGCGTCGGTGAGCGCGTCGCCGCGAACGGATCCGGCTGCCGGGCGGCGGTGTCAGTGGTGACGGACAGGCTCGCGCCCCATGAGTGATCAACTGCAGCGCAACGGCTTCGCGCCCAAGTCGGTCACCTTGCGGACCGCGTTGTAGGCGTCCGTACCGTGTCGCCGTGGTCGCTCGACTCGCCCCCCGGGGACGTCCCCTACGGTTGCGGTGCGTGTCCGTGGGGCTCCGCAGGACTCCCGCATGTGCGGCCGTGGCGTGTGCGCATGACATCGGAGACGCGAACGCGGGTACCCGCACCTGCGGAGGTGCTGATGTTCGAGCCAAGCGATATCCGTGAGTGGCGCGGTCACGACGTGGTGGACCCGCAGGGGCACAAGATCGGCATCCTGGAGTCGGTCTACGTGGACACCGGGACCGACATGCCCAGCTTCGCCACGGTGACGGTCGGGCTTCCCACCCGTCGCCGTCTGGTGTTCGTGCCGCTCCTCGGCGCGACGGTCGGTCCGGGCTACCTGAAGGTCGCCCACGACAAGAACGCGGTGAGGAAGGCCCCGTCGATCGACATCGACGGCGAACTGCCCGCCCCGGAGGAACCGAAGATCTTCGCGCACTACGAACTGGACTACGCGCCGGGCGCCGGCGGCGAGCGTCGCCTCGCCCGTCGCTGACACGTCGAGGCCGCCGGGAGAGCAAATGAGCCTGTTTCTGTTTCTGATCCTCGTGGCCCTCGTCCTGGGCATCATCGGATTCGCGGTCCACGGGCTGTTCTACCTGCTGGTCATCGGCGCCTTCGTCCTTCTCGCCGATCTCGTCTACGCCGGGGTGCGGTTCCGCCGTGGCGGAAGGAGACACCGTATTTCCCGGTGACCGGCGCTTCCCCGGGCGGGGAAACTCCTACGACGCGTCCGGTCCGTCAACGCGGCACGATCGCCGCCTCGGCCGCCCTCTTGATACGGGAGCCGAAGCCGGGGGCGTCCTTGCGGGCGGCGGCGAGCGCCAGGCCGACGAGGAGCTTGCCCAGCCCGTGGCCTTCGAGAACGTTGAAGATGCGGACCCGGGTTCCGCCGCCGGGCAGCGGCTCCAGGTCGTATCCGCCCTCACGCACCGTCACGGTGTTCTTCGAGGCCTCGGCCCACCGGATCCTCGCGGGGGCTTCGAGAGCGGTGATGCGGAACTCTCTGGCGGTCTTCATCCCGGCGTCCTTGACCGTGCTCCGGAAGACGGTGCCCACCGCGGTCGGGGCATCGGGAATCCGCTCGATCTTGAGCACACGGGGACTGAACTGCGGATCGTTGCGCCCGTCGGCGAGGTAGGCGAACACCTCCTCGACAGCCCGATCGACCTCCACCGTCGCTTCGAACTGTCCTGACATGAGCACTCCCCATCGTCGAGTCGCACGCGCGCGAAGGCCAGGCCGTACCGCACGTCAGCTCGCAGCGGCACCGCGACCCCATGGGACCATCGAACGCCCCGCGCGGCAATCGGCAATCCTCCGCGAGGCGGGCGCGGCGGGGCGCGCGGACACCCTTGCGAGGCGGGCGTGCTTGCGGAGAAACGCCCCGAGCACGCGGTGAGCGAGACCGGGGCGTTCTGCCGCGGAGGCAGCTTCGTTACACCGCGGCGATGCCCTCCATGCCGGATTCGGCGAAGGCGGGCAGACCTGTGACCGTCGTGACCTCGGTGAGAGCGCCGTTGCGGCCGACCCGGAAGCCGTCCACGGCCTTCGGCGCGGCGGCGGCCGGTGAAGCCTGTTCTGCGGCGGCGACGTTGACCGTCGCGACCGCGGCAGCGACCGTGCCACCACCGAAGACGGTCAACCTCTTTTGAGGCTTCGACCTGTGTTTGTCGTGCCTGCTCACGTGCGGCTCCTCGAGTCCGGCGGGCTTGCGTGACCAGAGTTGCCGAAGTGACAGCTGTGCTGAAGGCGTCCGAGGCTCACGTCAGAGTCCCGTAAGAACCGCGCCCGGACAGCTCGGGCCGCCGAGGTCCGTCGGCCGCACGCCACGACGCAGGACCGGGCCCGCCTTGTGCGCGGCGGGCCCGGTCTTCGTGGCCGAGGCGGGATTTGAACCCGCGACCTCCGGGTTATGAGCCCAGCGAGCTGCCTACCTGCTCCACCCGGCGACCTTCACTGTAGGAGGCCGGCAGCGTGGCGGGCCAAGGGTTTGCCGAGCCCTGCCACGGCGGACGCCGGACAAGCGAAGGGGCCGAGACTTCGGCCCTGAGCCCGCGGCCCGCAGCCCGCAGCCCGCAGCCCGCGGCCCGCAGCCCGCAGCCCGCAGCCCGCAGCCCGCAGCCCGCAGCCCGTAAGCCTCGTCCCTCAGGCGTTGGCGTGGCGACGCGTGGCCGTCCGTCGTGGGGCGGCGTGGTGCACGGACCTGCCCTCGCCGGCCGTCTGCTGACGCCACAGCCACAGCGAGGTCACGGACAGGAGACCGGCGAACACCACCAGGAAGAGCACCGACACCCACATCTGCCGACTCCCGGGATCGTCCCATCCCGTCCAGACAGCCGATGCGGCCCACAAGGCCGCACCGCCCGCGTACACAGGTCGGACGCGCCGCAGCTGCCGCACGGCACGCACGGATTCGAGGTGATCAGTTTTCTGTGCCATGTGGGCCCAGGTACCCCGATCCGCGCTCTTCATCAGTCCTGGACCCGGCCCCGGCCTCAGCCTCGGACCGGTCCGGCCGGCGCGGTGATCTCGCGCTTGAGGATCTTGCCGCTGGGGCCGGTCGGCAGGGTGTCCACGAGCCACACCTCACGCGGGTACTTGTACGCGGCCACCCGGCTCTTGACGAACTCCCTCAGCTCGTCGGGGGTCGCCTGGGCGCCCGGACGCAGCACGACCGCGGCCGCGATCTCCTCGCCCAGATGGGTGTGCGGCACACCCACCACCGCGGCCAGGGCGACGGCCGGGTGCTCGTGCAGGACCTCCTCCATCTCCCGTGGATAGACGTTGTAGCCACCACGGATGATCATGTCCTTCTTGCGGTCCACGATGTACAGGTAGCCGTCCTCGTCCTGCCGCGCGAGGTCGCCGGAGCGCAGCCAGCCGTCCGGGATGGCGGTCGCGGTCTCCTCGGGGCGGTTCCAGTAGCCCTTCATCACGTTCGGACCGCGCACGGCCAGTTCGCCCACCTCGCCCGGGGCGACGTCCTGGCCCTTGTCGTCGAGCAGCCGTACCTGCACGTCACGGATCGGCGTGCCGATGGAGCCGGCCTTGCGCGGCCGGTCGGGGTGGTTGAAGGTGACCACCGGGCTGGTCTCGGACATGCCGAAGCCCTCCAGCACCGCACAGCCGAAGCGCCGCTCGAAGCCGTGCAGGACCTCCACCGGCAGCGAGGCCCCGCCGGAGATGCACATCCGCAGCGTCGACACGTCCACCTCGGACGGGTGCTGGAGCAGCGCCGCGTACATCGTGGGAACGCCCTCGAAGACCGTGGCCCGGTCGCGGGCGATGGCGTCCAGCACGGTCTGCGGTGCGAAGCGGGGGATCAGCGTCAGGGAGGCGCCGGCCCGGACGGCCACGCTCATCGTGCAGATCTGGCCGAAGATGTGGAACAGCGGCAGACAGCCCACCACCACGTCCTGAGGTGTCATGCGCTGGACGTGGACCGTGTTGACCTCGGTGTTGTGCCGCAGCCCGCCATGCGTGAGCGTGGCGCCCTTGGGGCGGCCCGTGGTGCCGGAGGTGTACAGGAGCACGGCCACGTCGTCGACGCCGGTCTCGGCCACCTCGGCCAGCGGCTCGTGCCCGGCCAGCAGCGCGCCGAAGGCGGCGGGTTCGACGGCCAGGTGCCGCACTCCGGCGGCGGCCGCGCCCTGCGCGCCCTCCCCCGGCGCCTGGTGCCATTCGAACAGCAGCACCGCCCCGGAGTCGTCGAGGTGGTACTCGGTCTCCCGCGTCTTCAGCAGCGGGTTCATCGGTACGACGATCCCCCCGGCACGGAGCACCCCGTAGTACAGGACGACGAACTCGGGAACGTTGGGCAGCATCAGGGCGACCCGGTCCCCCGGCCGCACGCCCTCGGCCCGGAGCAGCGCGGCGGCGCGGGCACTGCGCTCGTCCAGCTCCGCGTAGCTGGTGACCTGCTCGCCCAGGCGCAGCGCGGGGCGTCCCGGCTGCCGCTGTGCCGTCTCCACCAGGAACTGCGCCAGATTGGCCATGACCCGCCTCCACGAACGTCACCGTCGAAATCCGCTGTTCACCTGCGCGACATCGTGCTGCCACGCACGGCGGCGGACCATGGGCGACAGGACAGCGCCACCCCTCCCCGATTGGTTCGGAGAACAAAACGATGGCGTTAAGCTGCGGTAATGGACATCTCGGGCGTGGCGGCGGCGCTGCATTCCAGACTTCCGGAACTGGGTGAGCGGATCGCGCAGCGTATCCGCTCGGACGTCGACGCCTACGACGAGGAGTCGCTGATCCCCTTCGACTCGCTGCGCCGCTCGTGCACCGCCAACGCGGACCTGGTCCTGAGCCACCTCGGTCACGCGGACGCCCCGGACCCGACTCCGGCCCGCGAGACCGGCCGGGTGCGCGCCGAACAGGGCGTGCCGCTGGCGGACACCCTGCACGCGTACCGGGTCGGCTTCGAACTGCTGTGGACGGAGATCCTCCTGGAGTCACGGACGCATCCCGAGGTCTCCGACGACCAGTTGGTGTCCCAGTCCGCGGAGATCTGGGCGTTGTTCGGTCTGTACGCGGAGGCGGTGGCGGCGGCCTACCGGGAGACCTCCGCCGAGTTGACCTCGCAGCGGCACGCCCGGCGCTCGGCACTGGTGGAGGCGCTGTTCACCGGGGTCATCGCCGACCGGACCACGCTGTGGGAGGCCGCCCGCGAGCTGGGCCTGCCCGAGCACGGCCCCTACGCGGTGGTCGCGGCGGCGGCCGGCGCTCCCGGCCAGGAGCCGCTGGCGGGCATCGAAGCCGTGCTGCGTCAGGACCGACTCGCCTCGGCCTGGCGGCTGTTGCCCGACCACCAGATCGGGGTGATCGCCCTGCCCACACCGGCGGCGGAGAGCGCCTGTCTGCGCGTCCTGCGGCGTGCCCAGGGCCGCGTGGGCGTCAGCCCGTGCTTCCCCTCCCTGCGGGACACTCCACAGGCGCTGCGCTTCGCCCGCCTGGCCCTGGCCGGGCTGCGGGGAACCGGTCCCGGCGTCGCGCGGTTCGACGACAACCCGCTCGCCATGGTGGTGGCCGCCGCTCCGGCGGAGGCGGCGCATCTCGTGGGAGTGGTCCTCCAGCCCCTGGTCGACCTGCCGGTCGCGGAACGTGCTCGCCTGTTGGAGACCCTGGAACACTGGTTCGCCGCCGCCGGCTCGGCCACCGACGCGGCCCGGGGCCTCTTCGTCCATCCCAACACCGTCCGTTACCGGCTGCGCCGTATCGAGGAGTTGACGGGCCGTTCCCTTTCCGATCCGCGCGCGGTGGCCGACATCGGCGCGGCGCTCCTGGCCGTTCGCAACGCCGGCGTCGGTGCGGTCGAACAGCCGCCGCCCGCATCGGACTGACCCGGCTGCGCACGGACGAGCGTGGTCCTCGACGTGATCGACCCGCACCGCCGCGGCCCCGGCCGCTCGTCGGCGCCGAGACCGCCGACGAGAAGGCGTCGCGGCACCGGTCGGACGACGCGGACGAGGCTCGGCGGCCGTTCGCCGCCTCGGTCCGCACCATGAAGGAGGCCGCGCAGTGCCGCCCGGCCGCGGGGTCTGCGCGAAGCCGGGGTCCGATTCGTGTCCACGGGGCATGCACGGCAACGCCTGCGTCGACGGCACGGTCAACGCCTGCCCGCGCACCGGGAAGCTGCCCGCCACGGACGTCACCTGCGCGGCGGCCGGGCCCACCGGCACGGCGGGAGAGCCCCGCGGAGGGAGGTGAGACCGGCGCTTTGACCACGCTCTCACGCCCTCTGCCACGGCAGATTGCGCCGTCCGCTGTCGGGGAACGCGTCGGGCCCGGGAGACGCGGTTTCCGGGCCCCGTCGCGATCCCCCTTCTATCGTGGAACGGCACAGCGACGCTCGGCACCGAGACAGGCGGCAGGACATGCGGAAACCACTGATCGACTATGTGGCGGTCTTCCGAGCCCTGCCCGGCATGGTGGCCCTGCTCACCCCCGACCTGATCTACGCCGACGCCAACGACGACTTCCTGCGGCTGGCCGGGCGCACCCGCGACCAGCTGCTCGGCCGCTACATCTTCGACGTCTTCCCGGAGAACCCGAACGACCCGGCGGCGGCCGGCATGCGGGAGACCCGGGAGTCGATGCTGCGGGTGGTCGCCACCGGCGAGCGCGACACGATGGCACTGCTGCGCTACGACATCGAGGACCCCCGTCGGCCCGGGGTGTGGCGCGAGCACTACTGGAGCCCGGTGAACGCGCCCGTCCACGGCCCCGACGGGCAGGTGGCACTCGTCGTGCACCGGGTGGAGGAGGTCACCGAGCTCATCCACGCGCGCGGCGGCCCCAACGGCGGGGCCCGAGCCCGTGTGCTGGAGGCCGAGCTGTACACCCGGGCCCGCGAGCTGCAAGAGGTCAACGAACGGCTCCGCCAGGCGCACGCCCATGAGCGGGAGGTCGCTCTGGCCCTCCAGGCCGCGATGCTGCCCGCGCCCGGCCCGACCGGTCCGCACGCCGCTGCCGTGCGCTACCGGCCCGCGGTCGGCGCACTGAACGTCTGCGGCGACTGGTACGACCTGGTCGACCTGCCCGGCGACAATCTCGCGGTCGCCGTCGGCGACGTCGTCGGGCACGGCCTGGCGGCGGCCTGCACCATGGGTCAGCTGCGCAGCGCCCTGAGCGCCGCCTGCCGGGTGGCCGACGGCCCAGCCCAGGCCCTGGAGGCGCTCGGTCTGTACGCACGCTTCGTCGAGGGCGCCGAGGCGACCAGCGTGGTGACGACCTTCATCGACTGGCACAGCCACACCATCACCTACAGCTGCGCCGGCCACCCGCCGCCCGCCCTCGCGCACGAGGACGGGACCGTCACCTTCCTGGACCAGGCCACCGATCCTCCGCTCGCAGCCCGCCCCGAACACCTCCCCCGCCCCCAGGCCCGCACCGGCTTCACCGAGGGCGCCACCCTCGTCCTGTACACCGATGGCCTCATCGAGCGCCGCGACGAGGACATCTACACGGGCCTGAGCCGGCTCGCCGCCTCCCTCACCCACCACAGACACTCGGCCCCCGAACTCCTGGCCGACGCCCTCCTCGCCGACCTCCTCCCCGCCACCGGCACCACCGACGACACGGCCCTGATCGTCCTGCGTCTGTGAGCCGCCCCGGACCGGTCCGGGGGCGCGGCGTGGATCCGCCCGAACACAGGGGGCGCCGGAGGCCTGGTTCCCTGCCGTCAGCCGGAGGGACCGGCCGGGTCGGGGGTGCCCGGGGTGTCGGGTCGGGCGGTGTGATCGGGATGACCGCGGGTTCGGCGGGCTTCCTTCATCTCCGCCTCGTACAGGTGGTCGCGTCCTTCGGCGAGCTGGTGCACCGCCTCGCGCTCCAGGTCTCTGAACGCTCGGTAGTACGTCCCGTCGTAGGCCTCGACGATCTGGAACGTCCAGTGTCCCGGGATGACGTTGCGCCCCAGGATCTCCGTCTCCACGCGTTCGGCCCAGGTCTCGTGGCCCGCCCTGCGCAGCAGTTCGACCGTGCGGTCCAGTTCCAGGTCCGCGGTGCCGGTGAGCTGGTGGAACGAGTAGAGGTGGCCACGGGCCCGTTCGACCGTCTCCAGCGCCTTGGACAGGGAACCGAGCGCTTCCACCGTCTCGTCGCCCACGCCCGGGGGACGCCGGTGCTCGTGGTCCGGACCGCGGAGGTCACCCATCTACGCCACTTCCTTCACGCCAGGGACTCCCGGCCGGACTCCCGACCGGACCAGCACAGCACGGCACGGGCGACGGCACCGTCCGTGCCGTCCGGATGCACCATCGCCGAACCCGATCGAGCCGGTCTCAGGGCACTCCGGGGGCGTGATGCGCAGTGCGGCGAAGGCGCCGCCGGCCGGTGGGGCCGGCGGCGCCCGTTCCGCCGTCGGCTACTTCCTGGCGCGGCGCAGCAGCAGGTAGGCGACGGTCAGCGCCGCGGTGGCGCCGATGAGGGCGCCGCGGTGGTCGCGCACCTGTCGGGGCGCCTTGTCCTGCCACAGCTGCTCGGCCTGCCCGGCCTTGGCCCTGACCTGGACGGCGGCCGCGGTGGCCGTGTCCTTGACCGGCGCCGGGACCTTCTCCTCCAGGAGGTGGGCCGCCCCGGCCGCCTTCGTCCTGGCCTGCTCGGACAGCTGAGCCGCCGCGGTGCCGGCCTGTTCCTTCAACGCGGTCGCCTTCTCCTGGGCGCGGGCCTTGACGTCGGTCTTCGCGGCCAGCGCCTCGACCGTCTCACCGAGTTCGTGGCGGGTCTGTTCGACCTGTCGGCGCAGTTCCTCGGGGCTGTCGGCGGTGGGCTCGTCGTGGGGTGGCTGGGTCATCGTCGTGCACTCTCCTTGATCTCCGACACATCGGCTTTCACGCTGTCGACGGTCCGCTCGGGCACCGGTGGGGCGGCCGCGCCGACCTGCTTCTTGCCGGTCAGGGCCAGCACGGCGGTGATCACCGCCAAGGCGGCCGTGACGATCAGGGCCGCGGCCCACACCGGGAGCGGCACCGCGATCGCGGCGATCGCGGTGGCGACCAGCGCCTGAAGGGTGAGGAAGCCGAAGAGGCCGGCCCCGCCGAACAGCCCACCGCCCTTGCCGTAGCGTTTGCCCTTCTCGACCATCTCCGCCCGTGCGAGCTGCATTTCGCCGCGCACCAGTTCGGTCAGCTGCTGCGAAGCGCGTTGCACCAGGTCGCCGACCGACTCACCGCCGTCGGCGGTCCGCGCGCCGCGTTCACCGTCCGTGCCGTACCGTCCCGCTTCAGCCATCGCTTTCACCCCTTCCTCTCGGTGCCGACCCGGGTACCCGGGGACCGGCGGGAAAGACATCTGCGCATCGGAAGAACGGGACGAGTCAGGCCTACGCCCGCGTCTCCCCCGCGCCGGCCCTGTCGGGAAGGGGCGTCAGGTCGCTGGTGCAGTACCCGCAGCGGCGCGCCTGGGCGGGTACGGGGTTGAGGCACTCGGGGCAGTCCCGCTTGTCGGCCTGGATGTCCTGGTGCGGGGCGAAACGTTCGTGCAGCTTGTTGATCGGCAGGACGACGAGGAAGTACAGGACGCAGGCGATCAGCAGAAAGCTGATGACGGCGTTCACGAAACTTCCGTACGGGAAGACCGTCCCGCCGAGGTCGAGGGTCCTGCGGCTGTAGTCGCCCGTCGCACCGGTCGCGAAGCCCACGATCGGGGTCAGGAACGCCTTCACGAACCCGTTGACGAGTGCGGTGAAGGCCGCGCCGATCACGATGCCCACGGCCAGGTCCACCACGTTCCCGCGCAGTATGAAACTGCGGAAACCTCCCAGCAGATCCCTCACGGTTCCCTCCGTCTTCGCTCGGCCTCGCCCGGCCTCTCACGGCTTCGTCCGGCCGCGGCACGTCCGGTCGCGGCGGTCGCGGCGGTCGCGGCGGTCGGAGTGCTTCTTGCCGCGTCGGCGACGGTCACACCACCGGCCGGCGGCCCGCGGATCGGAGCGGCTCCACCCGGATGGCCGCCCGCCTCGCGCGAAGGCGTCGGTCGTTGCCTAGCGTCGAAGCGACGGCCCCCGGCCGGGAGGAGACGCCCATGCCCCATCGCACCGTCGTCGCTGGCATAGCCGCGACGATCATGACTTTCGCTCCGCTGTCCGGAGTAGCCCACGCCCAGGACCTCGACTGCCGCGACTTCACCTTCCAGGAGGACGCACAGGCGGAGTTCAACCGGGACACCAGCGACCCCAACCGCCTCGACGAGGACCAGGGTCCGGACGACGGCATCGCCTGCGAGGTCCTTCCTCACCGGTCGCTGCCCACCCTCGTACCCGCCACGAGCATTCCCGCGCCGGTCCCGACCGGCTCCGCGCCGGTGACGATCAGCCCCGCGGCGCTGCCCAGCCTCGGTGTGCGCGGTGGCGTCGGCGGCGCCGTGACCGCCGGACCGTCCGGCCGGGACATCGGCATCGGCGCCGGCCTGACGGCGGCGGGCCTGCTGGCCGGCGCCGCTTGCGTGAGGCGGCGCCGACGCCGCGTCTGACCGGCCCGCGGGCCGGAGCCTCGCCAAAAGCGCCGTGCGGGCACGTCGTGCGGACGGACCCGCACCGCGCTTCAGGAGGCCGTGTCGCCGGGATGCCGTCCGGGGCCCTGGGTCCGGTTGGTCAGCGGAGTCGGCGACAGGACGGTGTCCTCTTCGCCCGGCTCCAGGAGGGTGGCCGCGGCACCGACGACCAAGGGGTCCGGACTGCCGACCGCTTCGGCGTCCTTGGCCGCGTATTCCACGCGGTGCAGCAGACTGCGCATCGCTTCGAGGCGGCCCCGGCGTTTGTCGTTGCTCTTGACGACCGTCCAGGGGGCGTGCGCGGTGTCGGTGACGCGGAACATCTCCACCTTGGCGGTGGTGTACTCGTCCCAGCGGTCGAGGGAGGCCAGGTCGGTGGGTGAGAGCTTCCACTGCCGTACCGGGTCGACCTGGCGGATCGCGAACCGCGTCCGCTGCTCGGTCCGGGAGACGGAGAACCAGAACTTCACCAGGATGACGCCGTCCTCGACGAGCATCTCCTCGAAGAGCGGGCACTGCTTGAGGAACAGTTCGTACGCCTGTTGCGTGCAGAAGCCCATGACCCGTTCGACGCCCGCCCGGTTGTACCAGGAACGGTCGAAGAAGACGATCTCACCCGGCCCGGGCAGATGGTCGACGTACCGCTGGAAGTACCACTGGCCCTTCTCCCGTTCCGTGGGCTTGCCCAGCGCCACGATCTTCGCGCCGCGGGGATTGAGGCGTTCGGTGAACCGCTGGATGGTGCCGCCCTTGCCCGCCGCGTCCCGCCCCTCGCAGATCACGACCAGACGGGCCCCGGTGTCATTGACCCAGCGCTGGAGTTTGAGCATCTCGATCTGGAGGACGCGCTTGGTGCGCTCGTACTGCCTGCGGCTCACCTTGTGGTCGTAGGGGTAGTTCTCCCGCCACGTCGTGATCGGCCGACGCGCGGCGTCGAGCAGCACCGGCTGCTCCGGTCGGCGGTCGTCCACCGTCAGCCCGTCGAGCAACCGGGCCTCCACCTCTTCACGGTCCATCGGTTCCGCGCCTCCTTGCGATGCGTCGCTCACGTCTGCGGCTGGGTTCCTTGCCGACGACCGCCCCAAACGCGTTGACCTGCTATAAGGCCACTCGGTCCGACACGGCGCGGACACCCGCACGGCTCGACCGGACCCCCGACGACCCGGCGTTCACTCCATCGGCGCGTGCCTGGTGCGTGCCTGGTGCGTGCCTGGTGCGTGCCTGGTGCGCGGCCCTCCGGGCCGTGAGGACACGACATGCAAAATGAGCTTTTTATAAATTTTCAGGTACATATAGCAGGACCGTCATCCGATGAGTGACACCGACCCCTAGAACGGGCGGCCCAGAAGAACACCGACAGCCTCCGAAACGCATGAGGAGGGGATCCCCGGCGAACGGTGGGGAAGAACATGCCAGTCTCCTGCGCCCAGGACGCGATCAAGTTCCCGACATGATCCACGCCGCGAAACCGCACCCGGACCGAAACCGCTTCCTGGAAACGGGGGTCGAACCGTGCAGACCTTTCTGCCGTACCCGGACTTCACCGCGTCGGCCGCCGCCCTGGACCCTCGCCGGCTGGGCAAGCAGCGGGTCGAGGCGCTCCAGGTGCTGCGGGGTCTGACGGTCCCCGGCTACGGCTGGCGCCACCACCCGGCGGTGCGCATGTGGACCGGGTACGAGGAGGCGCTGGTGCGGTACGGCCTGGAGGTCTGCGGTCTGTGGACGGCGACCGGACGTGCGGACACCTGCGCCGCCTGGCTGGTGGACGGCCTCGGGAGACAGCCGGCCGGCATCCGCACCCAGGAGCGGCTCGCCGAGGCAGGGGAACTGCCGCCGTGGCTCGGCGATCCCGCGTTCCACCGCAGTCACCGGTCGGCGCTCGTGCGCAAGGATCCCGAGTTCTACGCGGCGCTGTTCACCGGTGTTCCCGACGACCTGCCGTACGTCTGGCCGTCGTCCGACCGGACCGCGCCCCGCGAGGGGTGAGCCCCCTCGCCACGGCCCGTCGTCAGGTGCCGTCGAGCGCCGTGAGGTCCACCGCGTCGGCCATCGCCCGCATCCCCTTGCCGCTGGGGTGCAGATGGTCGCGGCCGTCGAAGAAGGGCAGGATCCGCTGGGGGTCGTGGGGCCGCGCAGGATGCGGTCGAAGTCGGTGACGGCGTCGAACGCGCCGCCGCTGCGGAGGACCGCGCTGACCTCCTGACGTACGGACTCGGCGGCCGGGTCCCACTCCGGCAGGCCGGTGACGGCGCAGGCCGGTTCGGCGAGCGGTACGCAGGAATCGGCCGTAGCTCTGCGGTGAGCCCTGAGGCCCTTTCAAAGGACCTGCGGTGCCGAGGTATCGAGAGCGATCGAAGCTGATGCTCCCCTGGAGGAACCGTCGGCGTCAGCGCCGCGTCCGCAGGCGGGCCAGCAGACCGCGCGCCTGGGCCCGACGGCGCGGATCGGCCGCCGCACGCCGTGCCTGCTCCATCGTGCGCCGCCCCTGCGGGCTCCTGGCGAACTCCTTGATGCGCTGAATGACGCTCATTTCCGTCCTCCCCTTGTCTGCCGGCATGCCTGTCGGCGTGCCGCCTCTTCCGGTCGTCGGCTACCCCCGAACACCGGCTACCCCCGAACACGCCGATCAGGCCCGTCGGACGGGGCGTTCGGGTCGGTCGGACGGACGCGCCGCTCCCCCGCCGCCGGACGTCCGCTCACGCCGCGCGCCCCCTGGCCGCCGCCGTCCGCACCGGCGCGGCCGCGGGGCGGGCGCCCGCGGCCTGGGCGCGAGCCCCCGCGGCCTGGGTGCGGGCGGCGCGGACCCGGTAGGTGGTCTTCGTCGGGTCCGTGACGGGCTCGCCCACCGTGATCCTGCCGGCCGCGTACAGCTCGTCGCACTCGGTGGCGGACAGCGCGACATAGCAGCCTCCCCGGCCGCTGTCGGCGTCCAGCGGCCGCCAGTAGCCGTACACCCGGCGTCCACTGGCGTGCTCGGTGACGAACACGGGCGTCCGGGGATCGGAGACGATGCGCAGCACGTCGGCCCCGGCGCGGCCCGGCGACACGCCGGGGCGGGGCGGGTGGACGGAGCGCCCGTCCCTTACCGCACCGCCGTCGTCCGTGCGGGCCGGTCGCGGCGCCGGACCCGGTACCGGACGGGTCACCGGACGTGCCTTCTCCTCGCGGCCGATCGGGAGCGGGCCGCGCTGACGCGGCACGCCGGCCGCCGTGCCGACCGTGCCCGCCGTGCCGGACACCTCCGCGCTCCGACGCTGCCAGGGGTGAGCGTCGGAACGTACGTCGAGGAGCTGCGGCTGGAGGGCGGTGGGCGGCATGATCGGTGACCTTTCCTCGGCGGGGACATGAGACCGACTACCCGGCTGAGCCGAAGTTGATCTCATGAAGGGCATCCTTCATGACGCCACTGACAACGGGCGGGTTCATCGGCGCCGCGACCTGCCCTCCCGGCGGTTGGCCTTCAGCGATACGGGCACTCGGCGAGCCACGTGTCAGCGACTGCGGGAGGTGCACGGTGGCGGTACGGCATCGGCTCGTCAAGGCGAGTCCGCAGACGGTGTGGGACGTCCTCGCCGACGGTGACCGCTACGCGGAGTGGGTGGTGGGCACGTCGTCGACCCAGGAGATGACGGGCGAGTGGCCACGCGTGGACGCGAAGATCGCCTACGAGATCAGGGTGGGGCCCGTCACCCTGGCCAACGAGACGGTCGTACGGCGCTGCCGGGAGCCGGACGTGCTGGAGCTGGAGGCGCGGGCGGGCGTGCTGGGCACCGCGCGGATCGCCTTCGAGCTGCGGCCGTGGGGCCGCCACTGCCTGGTGATCCTGGACGAGCATCCGCTGCGGGGCGTCGGCGGGCTGCTGCACAACGCCGCCGTGGAGGCGGTGACCCAGCTCCGCCACCGGGCCCTGCTCGCCCGGCTGGCCAAGGTGTGCGAGTCCGACGCCCGCGGCGCAGCCTCCGACGGCGCCCGCGCAACGCCCGCTGCGGCGCGATCGCAGGCCGAAGGAGGCGCCGATGCCTGACGCGGTGGTGATCGGGGCCGGCCCCAACGGGCTGGTGGCGGCGAACCTGCTGCTGGACGCGGGCTGGAGCGTGGAGGTCCTCGAGGAGCAGCCGGAGCCCGGCGGCGCGGTGCGGCACGACCGGTCGGTGGATCCCGAGTTCGTCAGCGACCTCTTCAGCTCCTTCTACCCGCTGGCCGTCGCCTCCCCGGTCCTGTCCGGGCTGCGGCTGCACGAACACGGTCTGCGCTGGAACCACGCGCCCGGTGTCGTGGCCCATCCCCTCACCGACGGCGGCTGCGCGGTCCTCGACCGCAGGATCGAGGTCACCGCCCGCTCGCTCGACGCCTTCCACGCCGGGGACGGAGCCGCCTGGCGTCGCCTGCACGAGGTGTGGGAACAGCTCCGCCCGGACATCCTCGACGCGCTGTTCACCCCGTTCCCGCCGGTGCGGGCCACGGTCCGGCTGGCGGCCCGGCTGCGCGCCGCAGGCGGCCTGCGACTGGCCAGGACGCTGGCCCTGCCGGTGCGTCGGCTGGGCGAGGAGGAGTTCGGGGGCGAGGGCGGCCGGCTGCTCCTGGCCGGCAACGCCCTGCACGCCGATCTCGCTCCGGAGGCCGCGGGCAGCGGCGGGTTCGGCTGGCTGATGGCCATGCTCGGCCAGTCCTACGGCTTTCCGGTGCCGGCCGGCGGCTCCGGCGCCCTCACCGAGGCCCTGGTCCGGCGGCTGCGCGCCCGTGGCGGCGTGCTGCGCTGCGGACAGCGGGTCAGCCGGATCGAGGTCAGGGAAGGGCGGGCCGTGGGGGTGCGCACCACCGACGGGGAGCCGGTCGCCGGGGACCGCGCGGTGCTGGCCGACGTCTCCGTCCCCGCGCTGTACGGCGTGCTGCTGGAGCCGGCGCACCTGCCCTCCCAGCTGCTGGCCGACCTGGAACGTTTCCAGTGGGACTTCGCGACCTTCAAGGTCGACTGGGCGCTGAACGGGCCGGTGCCCTGGCAGGCGGAGGCGGCCCGTCGTGCCGGGACCGTGCACCTGGCCGACGGCCTGCACGAGCTCACCCGGTTCGCGGCCCAGATCGCCATGCGCCAGGTTCCGGACCGCCCCTTCGCACTGTTCGGCCAGATGACGACCGCCGACCCGGGGCGCTCCCCGGCCGGGACCGAGTCGGCCTGGGCCTATACCCATGTGCCCCAGCTGGTGGAGGGCGACGCCGGCGACGAGGGGCTCACGGGCGCCTGGGACGCGAGCGAGCAGGAGCTGATGGCCGACCGGGTCGAACAACAGGTCGAGCGGTTCGCTCCCGGTTTCCGGTCCCTGATCCGCGCCCGCCGCATCCTCGCCCCGCCCACGCTCCAGTCCCTCGACGCCAATCTGCACGGCGGCGCGATCAACGGCGGTACGACCGCGCTGCACCAGCAGCTCCTCTTCCGGCCCCTGCCCGGCAGCGGGCGCCCGGAGACCCCGGTGCGCGGGCTGTTCCTGGCCTCCGCCGGCGCCCATCCCGGCGGAGGTGTCCACGGCGCGCCGGGCGCCAACGCCGCCCGTGCCGCGCTGCGCCGGCACCGCCCGTCCGGCGGCACGTTCGTCCAGCGGGCGCTCGCCCGCCGGGACCGCACCGGCGCGAGGAAGCCGGCTGCGGGCTGACCCGCGTCCTGCCCGCCGACGCGCCGAGAAGCCGCAGGACGGAGAACCCGAGGAACGGAGCACGCCGTGCACGACAGTCCCCTCGAAGGCCGCACCGCCGTGGTCACGGGAGCCGCCCGCGGGGTGGGAGCGGCGCTGGCTCGGGAGCTCGCACGACGCGGAGCGCGCCTGGCGTTGATCGGCCACGAGGGGACGGCGCTGCGGTCCGTGGCCGCGTCGCTGCCCACCCCCGCGCTGGCCGTCGAGGCCGACGTCACCGACGGCGAGGCGCTGGAGCGGGCGGCCGAGGCCGTCCGCTCACGGCTCGGGCCGCCCTCGGTGGTCGTCGCGAACGCGGGGATCGCGGAGGGCGGCCCGTTCGCCTCGGCGGACATGGACTCCTGGCGGCGGGTGATCGACGTCAACGTCACGGGCAGCGCCCTGACGGCACGCGTCTTCCTTCCGGACCTGGTGCAGACGGCGGGCTACTACCTCCAGATCGCTTCGCTGGCCTCGATCGGGGCCGCTCCCCTGATGAGCGCCTACTGCGCCTCGAAGGCCGGCGTGGAGGCCTTCGCGCACGCGCTGCGGGCCGAGACCGCCCACCATGGCGTGGCGGTCGGCATCGCCTACCTGAACTGGACCGACACCGACATGATCCGGGACGCCGACCGGCATGCGGTGCTGCGTGAGCTGCGCGCCGACATGCCGGCGCCCGCCCGGCGCGTCTTCCCGCCGGAGTTCGTGGCGAGGCGCCTCGCCACGGCCGTGGAACGCCGGCGCACCGCCGTCTACGTCCCGGCCTCGCTGCGCCTCGTCCAGGTGACACGGGCCGCGCTGCCGGCCCTGGTCCTACGCCGGGCCCGCCGCGCGCTGCCCCGCCTGGAAGCCTCGGAACCGTTGCGTCCCACGGGGCCGCTCGGCGCCGGCGGCCGAGCCGACGAAGCGGCGGCGGCACGGCGGCGACACGCGCCGAACGGGCGGTGATCGCCGGGGCCTACGACTCCCTTGCCTCGCGGGCCCATTTGTCGATGACGGGCACACATGTCTCGGCGAAGTGCCCATAGTCGTCGGGGGTGTTGTAGACATGGGCGGACAGTCTGAGGTAGCCGAGTCCGTCGAAGCTGGTGAACGCGGCCTCCACGCCCAGTTCGGCGGTCGCACGGTCGCGCAGGGCGTCCGCCGCGACCCGGCTCGTGCCCAGGCCCTCGGGCAGGCGGACCAAGCGCATTCCGGGGACGGGCATGCCGACGTCGACGGGGCCGGCCGGGGCCCCGGTCCGGGCGAAGGCCTCCGCGACGACACGGGCGCCGTGGTCCGCCAGTTCGTCCATGTACCGGCGGGCCGTGTCCCAGCCCCAGGTGTCGTCGACGAAGTCCAGTGCGGCGGGCGCGGCCAGGAAGCCGGTGGCGTCGAGCGTGCCCTGGTGGTCGAAGCGGTCCGGGAAGGGTTCGGCCGCGCCCCATGAGTCGATCAGCGGGTGCAGGTCCGCCCGCAGCGGGCCGCGGGCGACGAGCGCCGCCGTCCCGCGCGGGGCGCAGCCCCATTTGTGGAGGTTGCCGACCCAGGCGTCGCACACCAGGCCGTCCAGCGGCGCGGCCAGCAGACCGGGCGCGTGCGCGCCGTCGACGAGCAGGGTGATCCCGCGCCGCGCGGCTTCGGCCCCGACGCGTTCGACCGGCATCAGCCGGGCCGTCGCCGAGGTGATCTGGTCCAGGACGATCAGGGCGACGCCGTCGTCCGCCTGCGCCATCACCGCTTCGTACGCCTGCTCGGCATCGGCCGCCAGAGGCACCCGGGCCGTGCGTACGCCGGTCCCCCAGCGACGGGCCAGCCGCTGCGCGCCCATGGTGACGGCGCCGTAGCCGTGGTCGGTGACCACGATGTCCCCGCCGGGCCGGGCGGCCAGTGCGGTGTAGACGACGCTGGCCCCCGCGCTGGCGTTCGGCACGAGCGCCAGGTCCTTCGCGTCGGTCCGCAGCCGGCCGGCCACGGCCGCGCGGGCCGCGGAGATCCGGCCGGGCAGCGACGGGAACCACGCGACCGGGGCGCGTTCCATCTCCGCCCGCAGGGCGTTCTGCCGCTCCTGCGCCACCCGCGGGACGGCGCCGAACGAGCCGTGGTTGAGATGCCGCAGGTCGGGGTCGAGCGTCCAGGCCGCCAGCGCGGGCCGCCCGTCGGGCAGCGTCAGCGGTCGGGGGCCGGTGACGATTTCGCCCTCGTTCACGGTTCTCCTCGGATCGTCCCTGGTCGGGTGCCCTGCCGGCGCCGGGCCGGGCCACGATACCCAGGGCGGACGGGGACTCCGGGCGGGCGTACTCGGGACCTCAGAAGCACCCCAGTACCTCAGACCCTCAGATCTTCCGGCCTTCAGGTCTTCAGGTCTTCAGCCTTCAGCCGAAGAACGACCGCTGCGCGGGCAGGCCGGGGGTGAAGGAGGACGGGGTGCTCATGACCCGGTCCAGGTCTCGCTTGATGCGTTCGGCCTCGCCTTTCACCTGAGCGGGCACGTCGCCGCGTTCGATGATGAGGCGGTGGTAGATCGGGGTGTCGTCGAAGGCGGGGATCACCGAGGGGGCTCTGCTTTCGTGGACGGTCGGGCAAGCCGACACGGCAGGACTTGCTTCGGACACGGCCGACGATCCGACGGAGCGAACCGGCGCTTTTGTGACGTCTCCTGACGGTTCGACAGCCGAACCGACCGTGGTGACGTCATCGTATTGTCCCCGATGGCCCGGGTGCGGGTGACCATGGGGGCCCGGAAACGGTCGCGGTGGGCTGCGAAGAGGTGCCCTGGGCGGGCTCCGACCGGGCCCCGGCCACCCGCTGCGCGGGCCCTTCGTCGGCGGCGTTCGCTCCACCCCGCTGTCACCACGGCAGGGGTCCGTCCGCCGCGCAGGCCTCGCCCGCGAGACCCTCGACGACCGGCTCCGGTCGCAGGAGTTGGGCGACGATCGCGGCGGTGGCACGGTGCCAGTCGGCGCACCGCCGGAGCATGGCATGGTCGCCTCGGTGAACGAGGACGATGCCTGCCTGCGCCCCCGCCCGCCGGGCCCGCCGGACGTACTGCGCGGACTCCCCCGGATCGGTCACCCGGTCACGGTCTCCGTGCAGGACGACGATCCGCTTCCCGCCGAGATGGTCGACGGGTTCGCCGGGCGGGCACCACGGCGCCAGTGCGAGAACACCGCGCACCGCGGGGTCGGCCGCCGCCCGCAGCGCCGCCCGGCCGCCCATCGAGTGACCCACCAGGGTCACGGGCACCTCGCCGACCGTCCGGCGCAGTTCGTCGAGGGCCCGTACGGTGTCGTGCACGGGATCGGCGGTCGCGTTCCAGCCCCGGTAGCGGTAGCGCACCTCGCCGACCAGCACGTCCTGACGGTCCGTCGCGGCCACGGCCGCCCGCAGGACGGGACGCATGCGCAGGGCGGCCAGGTGCCAGCCCCGCGATGCCTCCCGGCTGTGTTCCCGGCCGCCGTGCAGGACCACGACCGCGGCGCCGGGCGCACCGGCCGGCCGCTGCCGCACCACCAACGCCGATGTGCTCCCCACGGCGCCTCCTCGGTCCCCGCCCGCTTTCCCCGCGGCTCCCCCGCGTTCTTCGCCGACCACTCCCTCGCCCGCACCTTCGCCCGCTTCCTCGCGCACTGCCCGCCGCCTCTCTCGCCGCACATCCGGATCTTCTCGACGGTCACCGGTTCAGCCCGCCACGAACTCCGGCTCCCACGGCCTCGGGCCCGCAGCTTCCTGCCAACGCCCGAGGTCCTCGCCGTCCACGCACACGATGCCGCATTGCCCCGCGTACTCGACGGCGGGCGCGGTGAAGTCGCCGGTGGTGACGACCGCCGCGACCTCGGCCCCGTGCACGGCGAAGCACGTCCCGCCGAAGCGCTGCATGTCCTGGGAACCGACGCGGTTGGTATCGCTGTAGCGCTTGCACTGGATGACCAGCACCCGTCCGTCCGGTGTCCTCGCCACGACGTCGGCGCCCAGATCACCGGCCCCGCCGACGACCTCCACCTCGGTGCAGCCGTCGCGGCGGCACAGCTCGGCTATCGCCTCCTCGAACTCGTAGGGGTCCAGCTCCTCGTAACCGATCTCCTCGGTGTCGGCTGACACGTCGTCGAGCGGGTCGTCGGACAACTCGCCGAGGGGCTGACCGAGCGGGATCGTCGGTTCCACGTCGAATCCCCCACCGACGAACTCCGTCCGGGGCACGGCCGGCCCCGAAGCGACAAGGGGCGGCGCTGTCTCGAGAGCCTCGACCACCGTCTCCGTGGCCTCCTCCAGGGACCTCGCGGTACGGCGCGCGAGCCTCGCCGCCGAGAACCTGCGCCGTCCGCGACGGCCGGCGAAGACACTGGCGGCACCGACGAGTACGAGCGCGACCGCCCACCCCGGACGGTGCTCCGCCGCGGCGGTGGCGGTGCGGGCGACCGTGCCCAGCAGGGTCAGCAGGAGGGCGAGCAGCACGAAGTACACGGCCGTGGAGCGGAGTTCGAACCGACGCGGACTGCGCGCGGGCTGCGGAACGTGCGGCGGTACGGCCATGGCGGTGCTTCCTCCCGAGTACGTCAACGAAGATCATCGAGCGTGTGCCCAGGTCGATGCGGTTCTATCGGGAGAGGCGAACACGCGCGCGTGGGGCCGGACACACCGCCCGTCGCTCCGCGGAAAAAACGTTCGCGGGTTCTCGCGTGCGCGGCTAACGTGCACCGGCGTGGATGGCTGCGACCGGGCGGTTGGTTCCTGGGTACCACCGGCCATACGGCCTGGACCGGTGTCGACGAGGACTGGCTGGGTGGCGGGACTCCCATGTGGTGGAGCCACGCGGACGTCGCGACGAATCGGAGCTGGATCACCCGGGCCGGTCTCGTGGTCGAACAGGAGGAGTTCGTGCCCGAGGGCGAGAGCGGTCACGCGCTGTTCTGGGCGCGCCGCCCCTGATTCAGGCCTGGGTGTGGGCGAGCAGCGGGAGTTCGGCGGAGTCGCTCAGTTCGGCCCAGACCGTCTTGCCGCGGCGGGCGTGGCGGGTTCCCCAGTGTTCGGCGAGCTGGGCGACCAGGAGCAGGCCTCGGCCGCCTTCGTCGAAGACGCGGGCCCGGCGCAGGTGAGGGGTGGTGCTGCTGCCGTCGGAGACCTCGCACAGCAGGGCGCGGTCGTGGATCAGACGCAGCCGGATGGGGGGCCGACCGTAGCGGATGGCGTTGGTGACCAGTTCGCTGACGACCAGCTCGGCGGTGAAGCCGAGTTCCTCCAGACCCCAGTCGCTCAGCTGCCGGGAGACGTCCGAGCGGGCCCGGGCGACGGCGGCGGGTTCGGCGGCCAGGTCCCAGGTGGCGACCTGGCGGGCGCCCAGGGCGTGGGTGCGGGCCAGGAGCAGGGCGACGTCGTCGTCCGGCCGGGTCGGCAGCAGGGCCTCGACGACGTGGTCGCAGATCTCCTCCAGCGAGGGAGCCGGCCGGACGAGGGCCTGGCGCAGCCCGGCGAGACCGGCGTCGACGTCGTGGTCGCGGGACTCGACCAGGCCGTCGGTGTAGAGCGCGAGGAGGCTGCCTTCGGGGAGTTCGAACTCCGCCGCCTCGAACGGCACGCCGCCCAGGCCGAGTGGCGGGCCGGGCGGCAGGTCCAGGATCTCGGCCGTTCCGTCCGGGGTCACCAGCGCGGGCGGCAGATGTCCCGCGCGGGCCAGGGTGAAATGTCGGGAAACCGGGTCGTAGACGGCGTACAGGCAGGTGGCGCCCAGGTCTCCGGCGGCTTCGCCGTCCACGTCGTCGGAGGTTTCGCCGGACAGCCGCAGAACGATGTCGTCGAGGTGCGTGAGGAGTTCGTCGGGCGGCAGGTCGATGTCGGCGAGGGTGCGTACGGCGGTCCGCAGACGGCCCATGGTGGCGGCGGCGTGGATGCCGTGGCCGACCACGTCGCCCACCACGAGGGCGACCCGGGCGCCGGACAGCGGGATGACGTCGTACCAGTCGCCGCCGACGCCGACCCGGTCGCCCGCGGGAAGGTAGCGGTAGGCGACCTCGACCGCGGACTGCCGCGGCGCACCGCGCGGGAGCAGGCTGCGCTGGAGGGTCAGGGCGGTGGCGCGGGCGTAGCTGTAGCGGCGGGCGTTGTCGACGGCCACGGCCGCCCGGGCGGCGATCTCCTGGGCGAGGAGCAGGTCCTCGTCGTCGTAGAGGTCGGGGTTGCGGTGCCGGGAGAACCGGGCGACGCCCAGCGTGGCGCCTCGGGCGCGCAGCGGCACCACCAGGGTGGAGTGGACGCGCGGGGCGCCGGCGGCGACCGCGTCGCCGTGGTGCTTGGCGGGCTGCCCGGTGATCAGGGCGTGTGCCTCGGGCGAGCCGTCCGGGCAGGTGTGCAGCCGCTGCGTCGCGGCGCCCGGTCCCGGACCGTCGTCGGTCACCGATGCCCACGCGGTCCGGCGCAGCACGAGGGGGCCCTCCCTCGAGAATTCGTGGCCGTGCAGCGCGGCGTCGAGCAGGTCGACGGTGACGAGGTCGGCGAAGTGTTCGACGGCGTGATCGGCCAGTTCTTGCGTGGTGCGGGCGATGTCCAGGGTGGTGCCGATGCGCACACCCGCGTCGTTCACCATCGACAGCCGCCATTGCAGCCGGCGGTCCCGCTCCTCCTGGAACGCGCCCACGGCCTGCTCCGAGGTGCGGTCCACGTACGCGGCCGCCGCCGCGATCACGTGCCGGGTGGCGGCGCTGACCAGCTCGGCGTCCTCGGAGAACCGGGGCATCTCCGCGAGCAGCCGGTCGAGGACGATGGTCTGCGCCAGGCGGAAGGCCCGCAGCATCGTGCCGAGAGGGATGCCGTGCCGGGCCAGCCGGCGCGCGCGGTCCAGGTCGGCCGGCGGTGGTTCTATCAGGGTCGGCTCGACGGCGTGCTCGAGGCCGGACAGCCCGGTGGTGATGTGGTCGGCGACGTTCTCCGCCACCGTCCGCGCGATGCCCGGGTCGTCCCACAGCTCGGGAAGCTCCCGCCGCAGGCCTCGCTCCACCTCGGCGATCAGCTCGTCCACTCGCGAACCGAGCTCGCGTACGACACGGGACGCGAGACCGGCAGCCGTCAGGTCCACAAGGACGACGTTACGCCGTGCGGGCGCGTAGGCCTCGTCGGGAGGCCTCCGGGCACCACGCTTACCGTAGTGGTCACTCCAGGAGACGGCCTGCGCGCCCTCACGTCCGCCCGTCGGCTTCGCCGTGCTGCCGGACCACGAGCGGGGCGCTCACTTCGCCGTCACGTCGGGGGCTGTGGCCCGGCGTAGGATTTCCAGCCGGTGGTCGACACGGCCTGGGGGGGCGTACATGGGGAGACCGGACGACCGCATCGCGTCCGTCCTGCGCTTCGCCTCGGAACTCGTCGCCTGGGTGGCCACCCCGTGGGCCCTGTCCACGTACTCGTGGCTGTACGCCGCCTTGGCCGTGGTGGTACTGATCGGCCTGCCGACCGTCTTCTCGACTCCGGGTGACAAGAAGCAGGTGATCATCCCCGTGTCGGGTGCGGTCACGATCCTGCTCGTACTGCTCCAGCTCGCCGCTGCCGCGAGCGCCGCATGGCGGGTATGGCCCACCGGTGCGGCAGTCCTCGTGTCTCTCCTGGTGGCCGTCACCCTCGTGACGGAACGCCAACGGTGGCGGTGGCTGCTTTCCGTGGACCGGCACAGCGGCTGAGCCGCGGGATCGCCCGCGGGAGCCGGAGACCGGCGGGCGGGCCGTGCGGCCGGCGGCCGGCCTGGGGCATCCGGACGACCGCGACTGCGCTGTCCAGGTCCACTGTCGTCCGGCAGGGTCATGAACACGGCGGATCCCATGCCCCCATTGTCCGAGCCGGGACGCGAGGTGGACAGGCGGCCCCGGCGGGTTCCCGGCCCCGGTGACTGGGGTCCGTGTCCGGGATCGGCGTCCGGGTCGGTGGTCCGGAGCCATCCAGGGCCGGCCGGTCGGTTACGGCTTGCGCCCCACGCCGCCATAGGCGTCGACGGCGGCGAAGTTGGCCGAATCATCGGGGTGCGCACGCCACTTCGTCACCTGGACGATCCCCGGTTCCACCAGCTCCAGCCCGTCGAAGAAGCCGCCGATCTCCTCGACGGCGCGGACGTGGTAGGGCACGGCGCCGCTCGCGTTGTACGCCTCCGACGCGGCGATCATGCCCTCGCTGGTGGCCGTGCTGTCGCTGATCACCAGGTAACTGCCCGCGGGGAGACCGGCCATAAACCGTCGGACCAGGTCGCGTGCCTGCGCGTAGTCGCCGACGTGTCCGAGCGTGTTGAGGATCATCAGGGCGACCGGCCGGGAGAGGTCCAGCGTTCCCGCGGCGGCTTCCAGCACGGCTTCCGGGTCGTACAGGTCCGCGTCCAGATAGGCGGTCCTGCCCTCCGGTGTGCTCGTCAGCAGGGCGTGCGCATGGGACAGGACGACGGGGTCGTTGTCGACGTACACGATCCTGGCGTCCGGGGCCACGCTCTGCGCCACCTGGTGGGTGTTGTCGGCGGTGGGCAGACCGGTACCCACGTCCAGGAACTGACGGATGCCCCGATCTTCGGCGAGGTGGCGCACGGCGCGGCCCAGGAAGTGCCGGCTGGCGACCGCCACGTCGACGAGGCCGGGGAAGATCTCCTTGATCTGGTCGCCGATCTCCCGGTCGACCTCGTAGTTGTCCTTGCCGCCGACGAAGTAGTTCCAGAAACGGGCCGAGTGCGGCTTGGACGTGTCGATCCGGCCGGGTGTCCCGGTGGTCGTGGTGGTCTGGGAAGTCGGGTCCGGCACGACAAGGCCTCCTGCACGGCTAGGTAGTTGATCAGGGGCACCAACGTAGGCGAACTTTCCTTCCGGACAGGGAAGTTGAGAGCGCTTGCTGTCACCTGCCGCGCCGTTTCGGCCATTCCGCAGCTCCGCGCGGCGAGTCGATCCGGTAAGCGTTTTCTCGGGAGTGGTCCACGATGGCCCGACGGTGACCGACGGCCGCGGCAGACCGGCGGGGCGGGTGGTTCAGCCGGCGCTGTAGCCGAGCTGGCGCCTCATGTACGGCGTCATGAGGGTCTTCGCCTTCGCCAGCACCGAGGTGCGACCGCCCAGCACGGCGCTTTCGCCGCCCGGCACGGGCAGCACGGTCACTCCGTCGGCGGGGCCGAAGGGCACGATGAGCGGGGTGCGCCGGACCGGCCGGTAGAGGCGGGGCTCCTTGCGGTGCCGGCCGGAACTCCTCAGGTGGACACGGATGTTGTGCGCGGCGAGATCGGCCTGGGCCAGCGCGGCCGGGGTGATCTTGAGTTCGGTGGCGTCGTTCACGTCACCGACCGCGAACACGTCCTGGCGCCCCTCGACCCTGAGCCTCCGGTCGACCTTGATGTGCCCGGCCTCGTTCAGCCAGTCGCCGTGTCCGGCCAGTCGCAGCCAGAGCGTGTTGGGCGTGGTGCCCGTCGCCCAGAAGGAGAGGTCCGCGTCGATGATGTCGCCGCGCGCGTCGCGATAGGTGCCGAAGTCGTTTCCGGGGGACATGAACGAGTCGAGGCGCACCTCCACGTCGTGGGACTCCAGCCAGGCCAGCGCCCGGCGCCCGGCCCGCCGGCTGCCGGCGGAGTTCAGCAGCGCCGTCCCGGCATGGGCGAGCGTGACCCGGGCGTCCGGCCGGGCCAGGCGTATCTCGGCGCTGAGCTCGACGCCGGAGGGCCCGCCGCCGACGACGAGAACGTGTTCGGCGGCGGCGACCTTGCGCTGGTGGCCGGCGAAGGACTTGAGCGTCTCCTCGGTGGTGGTGCCGGTGAAGCGGGCCGGTTCGGGATAGTCGGCGCCGGTGGCGACCACGACCACGTCGTAGGGAAGCCGTTCGCCCGTCGCCAGGACGACCTGCCGTTCGTCGGTGTCGACGCGGACCGCCTTGCCCACGACCACCCGGCCGTCGCGCAGCAGCCGGTCGTACGGAATGAAAGGGGTGACCGACCACTCCGGGCGCACGCCGGCGCGGAGCGAGGCGATGCGGTGGAAGAACACCTCCTTGCGGTCCACCAGGGTGACCCGGGCCGTCGTGTCCAGTCGTTTCGCCAGCCGGACGCCCGCGTAGCCTCCGCCGATCACCACTATGTCGCCGTCGCGCACGCGCGTCTCCTGTGCATGGGGGAAGCGAGCGGCCGCGCCGTGGGGGACCTCCTCGGCCACTCGGACTGCCGACGAGCGTAGCGCTTGAACTTTTAAGTTCACGTGGAGGCGTGTGCAGCTGTGTGCACGTTCGGTGAAGCCGTGCGGCCGTGCAACCGTGAAGCCGTTGCGTCACGCGGGGTTCGGGTGGCGCGCGGGGTCAGGTGGCCGGCGGGGTTCGGCCGGCTCGCGGGTCAGGCGACGGCAGGCGCCACGGCGTTCACACCGCCTGGTCCCCCAACAGCTGATGCGGCAGCGCCGGTTGGGGAATCGAGGTGGCGGCGACGGCCGGCTTGCGGATCAGGAGCAGCGCCGCGTCGTCGTGCAGTCGGCCGCCGACGTGCGCCAGCAGTTCGTCGTGGATCGCGCCGACCGTGCGCGCCGGATCGTCGCAGAGGTGCTGCTCGAGGCCCTCGACGAGCGGGTAGAACTCCCGGTCGCGGTCCCGGGCCTCGATGACCCCGTCGGTGTAGAGCAGCAGTTGGTCACCGTCGGCGAAGGGGAGCACCTGAAGGCTCGGGGTCTGGCCGGTGAGGGCGCGCAGCCCGAGGGGCGGGGCGGGCTGTGTGGGCTCCACCGCCACGACGCTTCGGCGGGCGCCGACCAGCAGCGGTGGCGCGTGTCCGCAGTTCACCATCTCCAGCTCGCCGGATCGCGGGTATCCGGCGACCACGGCGGTGACGAAGTCGTCGGTACCGAGGTTGCGCGCGAGGCTCCGCTCGATCCTGTCGACGACGGCGAGGAGATCGGGTTCGTCGTAGGCGGCCTCCCGGAAGACGCCGAGGACGAGTGCGGCGGTCCCCACGGCGGGCAGTCCCTTGCCCCGCACGTCACCGACGATCAGCCGTACGCCGTACGGGGTGGGCACCAGCGCGTAGAGGTCGCCGCCGATCCGGGCCTCCGCGGCCGCGGCGCTGTATCGGACGGCGACCTCGAACGGACCGACGGTCGCCGGTACCGGCCTGAGCAGCGCGTGCTGGGCGGCCTCCGCGACCGACCGGACGTCCGCGAGCACCCGCTCACGGCGCCCGCGCAGCGCGCTGGCCAGGCCACTCGCCAGGGTGACGGCCACCAGGGCGGCCAGTACGGCGGCCACCTCGCGGCCGGGAGCACCGACCCGGGCGCCGAGCGTCGCGCCGACCACCGCGGCGAGCAGGCCTACACAGGCGACACCGCGCGGGCCGTTGGTCGTGGCGGCCAGCGCGGGCCCTGCCGACAGCAGCGGCAGCCAGATCATCCCCGCGTCGCCGAAGAGGCCGACGAGCATGATGACCAGGAGGATCAGCACCGGCAGCAGAGGCCCTGCCACCCGGTGTCTGAACGATGTCGACAGCCGTGTCGGGCAGTGATCGCCGCCATGGTTGCGCGCATGACCCATGCTTCGTCCGCAATCCTCATCTGTGCGTGCGCCGGGGCACTTCGGAAGTGTGCGTTTCATCCAGGAAACGGGTTCGACCCGGCCACTTGCAAGGATCAGATTTTCAGATAGTGAACGATCACCTGGCGAGCGAAAGACCCCTGGTCACGCGGCCCGCGGTCGGGAGCAGCCGGGCCCGCACCTGTTCGAGCCGGGACCGCCGGTCGACCGGCAGCGAGACACCGAGCGAGCCGAGGGTGTCACCGCTGTAGACGGGCACCGCGACGCAGACCGTGCCGAGGGCGTACTCCTCCAGGTCCGTGACGGCCGGGGCCACGGGCGATGAGTCCAGTTGCCGCAGCAGCTCCGGGGCGCTGGTGATGGTCCTGGGCGTGAGATCGGCGAGGTGGTGGCGGGAGAGGTACTCCTTGCGGGCCTCCTCGTCCAGTTCCCGCAGCACCGACTTGCCGAGCGCGGTGGCGTGTCCCGCGTCCTCGAAACCGACCCACAGGTCCACCCGGGGCGCCCGGGGGCCGTCGACGATCTCGGCCACCCGGATCTCCCCCTCCTCGTAGAAGGTGAGGTAGGCGGCGGTGGCGAACTCGTCCCGCAGGGCGGCGAGGGCGGGCCGGACCCGGCTGAGCAGCGCCTGCCCTCGGCCCGCCGTGTGCAGCGTCTGGAGCCGGTCCCCCAGGATGAACCCGCCGTCCGGGAGTTTGCGCAGGTAGCCGTCGTTCACGAGGGTCCGCAGCAGGTGGTAGGCGGTGGCCAGGGGCAGCTCCGTCTCGCGCGCCAGCTGTTTCGCCGGCGCGCCGTTCTCGTGCGCGCTCGCCGCCTCCAGCAGGCGGAAGGCCCGCTGCACGGAGGTGATGAGCGTGGGGCCGTCCTGCGCACCCATAGGACCAGACTGCGCCCGTCACCCGGCTCGGGCAAGGCGCGCGGGGCCCCGGCTAGGGCATCCCGCCGGGGGCCGTCGCCGTGCCCAGCAGGGCCGACAGCTGCGGGGAGTAGGTGGCGTGCAGGACGAGTGCCGCGCTGCCCACCACCGCCGCGTCCGTGCCGAGCCAGGACGCCTCGACGTCGACGACCCGGACGTGCCGGGACAACGGCCGGCTGGCCAGCGCGGCGGCGACGACCTCGACGTAGCGCGACTCGACATGCTGGATGCCGTGGCCGCCGAGGACGATCAGGTCCACGTCGATGAAGTTCGCGATGTCGACCGCGACCGAGGCGACGTGCTCCGCGGTCTCGTCGATGACCGCCGCCGCGACCGGGTCGCCGGCCGCCGCGGCCACCCCGATGGCGGCGTGGTCGACCGCCTCGGGGCGCTCGGCGAACACCCGCGCCAGCGCGCTGTCCGGACGCGGTTGCGCGGCGAGCCTGCGGTGCACCTCGGCGACGATCGCCGTGGGGTTCACGAGCCGCTCGAGGCAGCCCCGGTTGCCGCAGTAGCACTCCGGTCCTTCGGGCAGCACCGAGGAGTGCCCGAACTCGCCCGCGTTGAGTGAACCGCCCCGGTACACCTGGTGGTTGAGGATGAGGCCGCCGCCGACGCCGGTGCCGAAGAAGAAGTAGGCGAAGTCCGCCACGCCCTTGCCCTTGCCCGACCAGCGTTCGCCGACCGCGGCGGCGGTGGCGTCGTTGTCGAGGGTCACCGGCAGGCCGGTCGCCTCGCTGAGCATGCGCTGCACCGGGACCCGCGTCCAGCGGGCCAGCTGGGGCGCGCCGACGATCGCGCCCGCCTCGAGGTCGATCGGCCCGGGAGTGGCGAGGCCCAGCCCGAGGACCTTGCCGCGGTCGACGCCCGTCTCGGCCAGCACGTCGGCGACCAGTTCCGCCATGTCCTTGACGACCTCGGCCGGGTCGGTGCCGGGGTCCGTGGGGCGCTTCTTGACGACCAGCGGCCGGCCGAGCAGGTCGACCACGGTGCAGCTGAGCTCCACGGGATCGAAGTGGAGACCGACCGCGCTGCCCGCCTCGGCGTTGATACGCAGGGTGGTGCGGGGCTTCCCGCCGCTGGACACCCTGCTCGCGCCGTCCTCCCGCACGATGCCCTCGTCGAGCAGACGCCGCACGATGCCCGAGACCGTCTGCGGGGTGAGGCCCGTGTGCTGGGCGATCTCGACCCGGCTGATGCCGTCCGCGAGCTGGATCTGGTCCAGGACGACGGCCCGGTTGTATCGCCCGACCTTGGGAAGGTTCGTTCCTGCCTGCCGCACGCACGGTCCTCTCTCGTTTCCCCCTACAACCTATCTCCCGCGACCCATTGACTTAGTAAAACAAATGGATTTAGTGTCCGGCACACGAAATCTCGGACACGACGGCACAGGGCAGTGCCATCGGAGGCAAGTTGATGTCCATGCAATGCCGCAGGCCCGAAGGCTCGGGTACGCCGAGGCGCGTGCCCGGCGGTGGGGAGCACCACTCATGACGCCCACCGCCCCGACCCTGCTGGAGATGCGGTCGATCACCAAGACCTTCCCCGGCGTCACCGCGCTCGCCGACGTCAGCCTCGTCGTGCGGGAAGGCGAGATCCACGCGATCTGCGGCGAGAACGGCGCCGGCAAGTCCACCCTCATGAAGGTGCTCAGCGGGGTGCACCCGCACGGCAGCTACACCGGCGACATCGTCTACCGCGGCCAGCAGGTCCGGTTCCACGACATCCGGGCCAGCGAACAGGCCGGCATCGCGATCATCCACCAGGAACTGGCCCTGGTGCCCGGTATGTCGATCACCGAGAACCTCTTCCTCGGGAACGAACCGCGCCGCCGCGGCGCGATCGACTGGAAGACGGCCCAACGCCGCGCCCTGGAGCTGATGGCGCGGGTGGGGCTCCGGGAGGACCCCGACACCCTGATCAAGGACATCGGTGTCGGCAAGCAGCAACTCGTCGAGATCGCCAAGGCGTTCGCGAAGGACGTAAAGCTCCTGATCCTCGACGAGCCGACCGCGGCCCTCAACGAGCACGACTCGCAGCACCTGCTCGACCTGCTGCGCGGCTTCCGCGAGCGGGGCATCACCTCGATCATCATCTCGCACAAGCTGAACGAGATCGAGGCGGTCGCCGACACCATCACGATCCTGCGCGACGGCCGCACCATCGAGAGCCTCGACGTACAGGCGGACGGCGTCAACGAGGACCGCATCGTGCGGGGCATGGTCGGCCGTGAGCTCGACAGCCGCTTCCCCGACCGCACACCCGACATCGGGGAGATCTTCTTCGAGGTCCGCGACTGGACGGTACGCCACCCCACTTCGGACGAGCGGATGGTGTGCAAGGGCTCGACGTTCCACGTCCGCCGCGGGGAGATCGTCGGCTTCGCGGGACTCATGGGCGCCGGCCGCACCGAACTCGCGATGAGCCTCTTCGGCCGGTCCTACGGCACCTGGCTGTCGGGGCGGGTCTTCAAGGACGGCGAGGAAGTCCGGCTGAAGACCGTGTCGGACGCGATCCGGCACGGGCTGGCCTACGTCAGCGAGGACCGCAAGTCGATCGGCCTCAACCTGCTGGACGACATCAAGACCTCGATGGTGGCCGCGAAGCTGTCGAAGATCGCCCGGCGGCGCGTCATCGACCCGGTGCGCGAGCACCGGATCGCCGAGGAGTACCGCCAGAGCCTGCGGATCAAGACCCCCAGCGTCGACGAGGGTGTCGTCAAGCTCTCCGGCGGCAACCAGCAGAAGGTCGTGCTCGCGAAGTGGATGTTCACCGACCCTGACCTGCTGATCCTCGACGAACCGACCCGCGGCATCGACGTGGGCGCCAAGTTCGAGATCTACGGGATCATCCAGCGGCTCGTCGCCCAGGGCAAGGGGGTCGTCGTCATCTCCTCCGAGCTGCCCGAGCTGATCGGCCTGTGCGACCGCATCTACACGGTGTTCGAGGGCACCATCACCGGCGATGTGGCGCGTGGCGACGCCGATCCGGAACTCCTGATGAAGCAGATGACCGCTACCAAGAAGAGCCCCACTCCATGAGCCGTATAACCGACCTTCAGAAGAACCTCTTCGGAGGTACGACCTCCAACGCCCGCCAGTTCGGCATGATCTCCACCCTGGTGGCGATCGTCCTGCTGTTCCAGATCTGGACCGACGGCCTGACGCTCACGTCGGGCAACCTGATCGCGGTCGTCAGCCAGTACTCCTACATCCTGATCCTGGCCATCGGGATGCTGATGGTGATCGTCGCCGGGCACATCGACCTGTCGGTCGGCTCGGTCGCCGCCTTCACCGGCATCGTCGTCGCCAAGGCGATGCAGGAGTACGACCTGCCGTGGCCCCTCGGCATCGCGCTCGGCCTGCTCGTCGGCGCCGCGATCGGCGCCTGGCAGGGCTTCTGGGTGGCCTACATCGGCGTACCGGCCTTCATCGTGACCCTCGCCGGGATGCTGCTGTTCCGCGGCGGCAACCAGTACATCGGCAACGCCGACACGGTCCCGGTGCCCGAGGGCTTCCGCAAGATCGGCGCGGGCTTCCTGCCCGAGGCGGGGCCGGACACCGGGTACAACAACCTGACGCTGCTCCTCGGCCTGGCCGCCTGCGCGGGCGTGCTGTGGCGCGAGTGGAAGGCGCGCCGGACCCGTCGCGAGATGAAGGCCGACCTGGCACCGCTATGGGTCACGGGCATCCGTCTGGCCGTCATGTTCGGCGTGATCGTCTTCGCGACGCTCCGCTTCGCCGGCGGCCGGATCGGCACCAGCCTGCCGATCTCCGGCATCATCCTGATCGTTCTGGTCCTCGCGTACTCGCACTACACCCGCAACACCATCGGCGGCCGGCACATCTACGCCGTCGGCGGCAACGCGCGAGCGGCGGAGCTGTCCGGCGTGAAGCTCAAGCGGGTCAACTTCCTCGTCATGACGAACATGTCGGTGCTGGCCGCGCTGGCCGGCATGATCTTCGTCGCCCGCTCCTCGGCCTCCGGACCGCAGGACGGTCTGAGCTGGGAACTGGACGCCATCGCGGCCGTGTTCATCGGCGGCGCGGCGGTCTCCGGCGGGCTGGGCACCGTCAGCGGCTCGATCGTCGGCGGCCTGGTCATGGCACTGCTCAACAACGGCCTCCAACTGGAGGGCGTCGGATCCGACATGGTCCAGATCATCAAGGGCCTGGTCCTCCTGCTCGCCGTCGCCTTCGACGTCTACAACAAGAGCCAGGGACGCTTCTCGATCATCGGCGCACTGACCCGCCCGTTCCGGCGGGACGACCCGGCGGCACCGGCTCCACCAGCGGCCCCGAACCCCGACGCCGACAAGGCCGGGATCGCGGGCTGACCGCAGAGCCCGCGCCTCCTCCCCCGCCGCGCTCGACGGCACACCGCACTCCCGCAACCAGCACACCGTACGAAGGGGCCAACTCCACCATGCGCACACTCGTCATCAGAAGCATCGCCGCCGTCGGCGCCGCCGCCCTGCTCACCCTGGGCACGGCCTGTTCCAACGAACGCGAGGGCTCCACCGGCAGCGACAGCGCCGACGGCAAGGGCTTCGCGAAGGACTCCCTGATCGGCGTCGCCCTGCCCGCCAAGACCTCGGAGAACTGGGTGCTCGCCGGCGACCTGTTCACCGACGGCCTGAAGGACTCCGGCTTCAAGGCCGACGTCCAGTACGCGGGCGCCTCGACCACCGTCGCCGACCAGCAGGCGCAGATCTCCTCCATGGTCACCAAGGGCGCGAAGGTCATCGTCATCGGCGCGACCGACGCCTCGCAGCTCGCGACCCAGGTGAAGCAGGCCAAGGACGAGGGCGCCACCGTCATCGCCTACGACCGGCTCATCACGAACACCCCCGACGTCGACTACTACATCGCCTTCGACAACTTCAAGGTCGGCCAGCTCCAGGGACAGGCCCTGATCGACGGCATGAAGGCGAAGAAGCCGAAGGGTCCCTGGACGGTCGAGCTGTTCTCCGGCTCGCCGGACGACAACAACTCCAAGGTCTTCTTCGACGGTGCGATGGAGGTGCTGAAGCCCTTGATGGACAAGGGCGACATCGTTGTCGGCTCGGGGCAGACCGACATCAAGCAGACCGCGACCCAGGGCTGGAAGGCCGAGAACGCCCAGCAGCGCATGGACTCGCTGCTGACCTCGGCCTACGGCGGCAAGAAGACCCTCGACGGCGTGCTGTCCCCCAACGACACCCTCGCCCGCGCGATCCTCACCTCGGTCAAGGGCGCCGGCAAGCCGGTCCCGGTCGTCACCGGTCAGGACTCCGAGGTCGAGTCGGTGAAGTCGATCATGGCCGGTGAGCAGTACTCGACCATCAACAAGGACACCCGCAAACTCGTCGCGGAGACCGTCAACATGGTCAAGGCCCTCCAGAAGGGCGACAAGCCGACCATCAACGACACCAAGTCGTACGACAACGGCAAGAAGGTCGTCCCGTCCTTCCTCCTGCCGCCGGTCATCGTGACGAAGGAGAACGCGGCCGAGGCCTACGCGAACGACCCCAAGCTGGCGGCGCTCACCCAGTAGCACCGACCACCGTCTTCGCCCGCCCCGAAGGGCACCCGGGCGCTGCTGCCGCAGATGAGGGAGCGGGGCAGTGGATCGGTCGTGCACATCAGCAGCTTCGGCGGTCAGCTGTCCTTCGCCGGGTTCTCCGCGTACAGCGCGACCAAGGCGGCGCTCGAGCAACTGTCGGAGGGGCTGGCCGACGAGGTGGCGCCGTTCGGCATCAAGGTGCTGATCGTGGAGCCCGGCGCGTTCCGTACCAACCTGTTCGGCAAGGGTGCGGCGTACTTCTCCGAGGAGAACCCGGCGTACGCGGAGAAGGTCGGCGCGACCCGGCGGTCGGTGGAGGGCGGCAACGGCGGTCAGCCCGGCGACCCGGCGAAGGCCGCGGCGGCGATCCGGCTGGCTCTGGACGCCGAGAACACCCCGCTCCGCCTCGCCCTGGGCGGTGACGCGGTCGACTTCCTGACCGGGCACCTGGACTCCGTACGGGCCGAGCTCACCGAGTGGGAGAAGGTCTCCCGGGGGACGGACTTCGACGTGGAGTGACGGCGTGCGCCGGCGCGGTCGGCGGGCCCGGCGGCGCACCCTTCGGTTCGGGTTCCTCCTGCCGCCGGGCCCGCCGCGCCTGACGGCCCGTGGGTGGTCACCTCACGGGTAGTTGACCAGGTTGGCCACGTTCGAGCTGGAGTCGGACGGTCCGCCCCGGTCGTTGATGACGTGCCGGATGGTTCCGGTGCCGCCCAGCGAGACCGTCACCATGTTCTGGAAGCGCACGTTCGGACCGGCCGGCACCTCGAAGGCGTGCTCGGCCGTGACGCTGGGGTTGACGTTGAAGAAGCAGTAGCTGCCGAGCCCGTAGGCCTGGTGGCTGGTGACCGAGTTCGCGACCTTGTAGGCGGCGTAGCCCTGGGTGGAACCGTTCATCCAGGCGGCCTGGCCGGGCGGGTCGTAGGGCATCTCGTTCTGGTAGAAGTACGTCCGGCCGCCGTTGCCGTTCCAGAGGGTCTGGTGCTTCTGGTAGTGCTCGACGAACAGGCCGTACATGGTGACGTCGTCGCCGTTGACGACGAGTCCGGTGTCCGCCGTGTTGGTGGTCCAGCCCACCCCGCTGCCGTGGTCGGCGCGCCAGATCCACATGTGGTCGCCGATGACGTCGTCGCTGTTGACGACGAGGCTGGTGGTCGCCCTGCCCACGGCGGCCCCGCCGACCCGGAAGTAGACGTCGTGCAGGGAGGTGGGGTTCGCGGTGTGGTCGGCGGCGGCGCCGGCCGGGCCGATCTCCATGAGCGTCTGCGAGTTGACGGTACCGGCGTCGAAGAGGACGCCGGCGACCTTCACCCCGTCGACGTCGGCGACGGTCATGGCGGTGACGCCGTTGTCCGGGACGAACGTGGCGAGGCCCAGACCGAGCACGACGGTGTCGGGACGGGTCACCCGCAGGGTCTGGTTCAGGTGGTAGACGCCGGGAGTGACCAGCAGGTTCTTGCCCTCGGCGAGAGCGGTGTTGATCTGTGCGGCGGTCGCGCCCGGCTTGACGACGAAGAACTGGTCGATGCCGAGCGAGCTGCCGGCGGCGGTCCCGTTCGCCCAGGTGGTGGCCGAGGAGTTGGTCCGCAGGGAGGGGACGAACACCTTGTAGGCGCCTGCGGCGTCCACGTACAGGAAGGGCTTCTCCCGCACGGTGGGAGTCTGGCCGACCGTGGTGTAGGGCGGGTCGGGGAAGCTGTTGCCGGGCACGCCCTGGCTGCCGACGAAGACCATGTTCCAGTTGGAGCCGGTCCAGCCGCCGAGTTGGGAGTTACGGGTCAGCCACTGCTGCTGGGTGCCGGAGCGCACCTGACCGTCGATCTTGCTGTCGGCCATGAACCCGCCGCTGGACCAGCCGCCGTCGCTCAGCTCCAGGTTGCCGCGGACATGCATACGGCGGTAGCCGGACGCCTGGGAGACCGCCCACCGGTCGGTACCTCCGGTCGGGTTGACCGACAGGTTCTCCGCGCCGCGCCAGAAGTTCTGGGTGGCGTTCTGCGGCGGGAACCAGTCGGCCTCCACATGCACGGCGCCGTTGATCGTGACCGAGTCGGGCGACTGACCGAGCCCCAGCACCTGGGTGTAGAAGCCGACGTTGACGTCGTTGCTGTACGTGCCGGGCTTGAACATGACGGCGTAGCGCTGGGAGCCGAACTGGTTCGTCTCCTGCTGCTGGAAGATCGAGTTCAGCCGGCTCTGGATCGTGGACGACGGCATCGACGGGTCGAAGACGACGACGTTGGGGCCGAGATCGGCGTCCCCCGGGGCGGTGCTCACCGGCGCGACCTGGAAGCGCTGGGCGGCCGTGCCGTTGCAGGTGTACTGCGCCAGTTGGACGCTGTCGGCGGTCGAGGCGGACGGGACGTCGAGGCACTTGCCGCTGTTGCGGTTGACGAAGTGGTAGGCGCCGCCGCCCTCGTCGACGGCCTGCCACTGCTGGTTGGCGCCGCCGCCGTACGTCCACAGGTGCACGGCCGCGTTGTCGGCGGTGGACACGTCGCTCACGTCCACGACCTGCTGGGCGTCGTTGCGGTTGCCGATCCGCACGAAGCCGTCGCCGGTCGCGGTGAAACCCCACTGCTGGGCGGTGCTGTTGTTGCACGCGTACTGCTGTACGGCGGTGCCGTTCACGGTCGCGGCCGCCCGGGCGTCCAGGCATTTGCCGCTGCCGGAGTTCACCACCGTGGACCAGCCGGTGGGCAGGGCGGTGGCCGCGTCGGTCGCGGCCCGGGCGGGCCCGACGCCGGTGAGGAGCGAGACCGCCGTGGCCGCGGCCACGGAAGCCGCGACCCAGGGGCCGGCGAGGGATGGTCGGGGGATGCGGAGCACGTCTTCTCCTGTGCCGCCGGGACGGCGTGAGTGGGGACCGGTGAAGGACCGGGGAAGGCAGGGACGGGTCGGCGGGGGGCGCGGGCGGGTCAGCCTGCGTACTGCGCGAAGACCCGGGTGAAGTCCCAGGGCTGCTGGGCGATGCCCGAGCAGGTGTCGGCGCCGCCGCCGGTGCAGGGCCGGTCGCGGTTGACCGACCAGAAGGTCAGCCGGGCCAGGTGGCGCTGCTGGGCGTACGCCAAGATGGTGCGGAAGTCGGCGACGGTCACCGTCTCGCTGTTGTCGGTGATGCCGTTCATCACCGTCCACTGCTGGGCGGCGCTGCCGTTGCAGTCGTAGAGCTGGACCGCCGTGCCGTCGGCCGTGGCGGCACCCGCGATGTCGACGCACTTGCCGCCGATCCCGGCGATCTGTCCGGCGGCCACCGCGGCACCGCTCGCCGGCGTGCCGTTCAGGCCGGTGAGCAGGGCGGCCACGGCCGCCGCGCCCAGCGCGCCGCCTGCCGCGCGGCGGTGCGGGAGCCTCCGGGTCATCGGGTCACCGTCCACTTCTGCTGAGAGGCACCGGTACAGGTCCAGATCTGGAGCCGGGTGCCGTTGGCGGAGCTGCCGCCCGTGGCGTCCAGACACTTGTTCGCCTGCGGGTTGACGATGTCCCGGGCGGCGGGGACGGCCCACTGCTGGGCCGCGGAGCCGTTGCAGTCCCACAGCTGGACGGGGGTGCCGTCCGCGGTGCCGCCCGAGGCCACGTCCAGGCACTTGCCGAGCGCGCGGATCGTGCCGTCGGCGCCCACGGACCACTGCTGCGCGGCGGTGCCGTTGCAGTCGTACAGCTGCACGGCCGTGCCGTTGGCGCTGTTGGCCCCGGCCACGTCCACGCACTTGCCGGCGAGGCCCGTGATGGGGCCGCTGCCGCCGGGCTGGGCGGTGTCGGTGCTCACCCGGACGTAGTCGACCAGGAGCTGCTGGGGGAAGACCGTGCCGCCGTCGGGGTCTCCGGGCCAGTAGCCGCCGACCGCGAGATTGAGGATCAGGAAGAAGGGCTTGTCGAAGACCCACTGCCGGCCGCCGAGGTCGGCCGGGGTGCGCCGCTGGTAGACGGTGCCGTCGACGGACCAGGTGATCGCGTTCGGGCTCCAGTCGACCGCGAAGGTGTGATAGGCGTCGGCGAACGCCTGTCCGCCGGGCAGGGTGTACCCGGCGCCGATGCCGCCGGAGCCGGAGTATCCCGGGCCGTGCAGGGTGCCGTGGACGGTGGCCGGCTCGAAGCCCACGTTCTCCATGACGTCGATCTCGCCCGAGGCGGGCCAGCCGACCTGGCCGATGTCGTTGCCCAGCATCCAGAACGCGGGCCACATGCCCTGCCCGCGCGGGACCTTCATCCGGGCCTCGACCCGGCCGTACGTCGTGGTGAACCGGCCGGCCGTGTTCAGCCGGGCGGAGGTGTACTCACACCGGCCGTACCAGCACTGGTAGTTGTCCGGGTTCTCCCGGCGGGCGGTGATCACCAGATGGCCCTGGCCGTCCAGAGCGGCGTTGCGGTTGCCCGCGGTGTAGTACTGCCGCTCGTGGTTGTTGACGTTGTCACCGGTCTCGGTCTGCCATCGGGCGCCGTCCACGGCAGAACCGGCGGGCCCGTCGAACTCCTCGGAGAACGTGACGGCGGCCGCCCGGGGTGCCGCGACAGCGCGTGCGGAGGACTCCTCCGCGGATGGAGACACGCCCAGCGCCGGTCCGGTGGACAGCGACGCGAAGGCGAGGAGCGAGGCCAGCGACAACAGCAGGCGCCGGGGCAGGCGCGGAGAGGCCATGGCTCTCCCTTCCTGGCACATGACGGACAGTCACGACATGGTCATGACATCCGTGGGCGCGGCCGGGCGGCTCACCGCTGACCGCGCCGAATGGGTGGGGGGTGCGAACCGGCCCTGACACGGGCTTAGTTCACTACGTGATTTAAGAAGTGAGTAATGACCCTGTCAAGAGTTTGGTCTGGACCGGATTCGCGAGGCCCGGATTCGGGAGGCCCGGTTCCGGAGGCCCGGATTCGGGAGGCCCGGATATGGGAGGCCCGGTCCCGTAGGCCCGGATTCGGGAGAGGGGCCTGTGGAGCCGGAGCCGGATGCCATGGGGGGGGTGGTCCGCCGCCCGGCGGTCGCGGGAGGGCAGGATGGGACCATGAGCGTAGTCAAGATCAACGTACTGGCCGTCCCGGCGGAACAGCGGGAGACCCTCGAGAAGCGGTTCGCCGCGCGAGCCCACGCCGTCGAGAACTCGGACGGCTTCGAGTGGTTCGAGCTGCTCCGCCCGGTCGAGGGCACCGACACCTACCTCGTCTACACGCGCTGGCGTGACGAGGCGTCGTTCCAGGCCTGGCTCGAGGGCCCGATGAAGGCCGCCCACCGGGGCGACACGGAGGGGGAACGGCCCAAGCCCGCGGCCTCGGGCTCCACCCTGTGGTCCTTCGAGGTGGTGCAACAGGCGGCACCGAAGGGCGAGTAGCCGCTCCCGCCGGCGGGTGGCCGCCGCGCCGTCCACCCGCCGCCCGCCGCGGCCGGCCGCCGGTCGTCACCGGCGGTGGCCGGCCGTCCCGGCCGGCGTCGGGGCCGTACCGCTGCGTCGCGGGCCTCCGGGCCCCTCAGGACGTCAGGCCGCTCGGCGTCAGAGCGGGCTCGGGGAAGGTGACGCCGGTCAGCTCCTCGGACACGGTCCACAGCCGCAGGGCGGCGGCCGGGTCGCTGGCCGCCGGGGAGCGGCCGACCAGGGTCGGGGCGCCGCGCATCTCGAAGAGGCCGTCGGGGCCGACGTAGCTCGCGCCGGGCAGGTCCCGGACGGCGGCGTACAGGGTGGGCAGCGCGCCGGCCCGGCTGTCCTGGGCGACGAGCCGGTTGCCCAGCCGCATGAAGAGGCGCCGCAGGAAGCTGGCGTCGTGCCCCTGGAGGTTGGTGGCGGCCCAGCCGGGATGTGCGGCCAGGGCACGTACGGGCGAACCCGCCTCGCCGAGCCGGCGCTGGAGTTCCAGGGTGAAGAGCAGGTTGGCGAGCTTGGACTGGCTGTAGGCCGCCATCGGGGTGTACTCGCCGGTCAGGTCGAGGTTGCCGAAGTGGATGCGGGGACTGCCCGGCATCCTGTGCGCGCCGGACGACAGGACGACCACGCGGTCGGTGACGTGCGGCAGCAGCAGGTTGGTCAGGGCGAAGTGGCCCAGGTGGTTGGTGCCGAACTGCGTCTCGAAGCCGTCCTTGGTGCGGGCCTCGGGGACGTTCATCACGCCGGCGTTGTTGATGAGCAGGTCCAGGTCGCCGCGCCAGCCGGCGGCGAACTCGCGCACGGAGGAGAGGTCGGCCAGGTCGAGCCGGCGCACCTCCACGCTGCCAGGCACGGCCGCGGCCGCCGCCTCGCCGCGTCGGGGGTCCCGCACCGCCAGGACCACGTGGGCGCCCGCGCGGGCCAGGGCCTCGACGGTGGCGAGGCCGAGCCCGCTGTTGGCGCCGGTCACCACGGCGGTGCGGCCGGTCTGGTCGGGGATGTCGGTGGTGTTCCAGGGCTGGGTGGTCTTCATGTCCTTTGCCATGCGTCCAATGTATGCGGTGCTCACAATGTTTGCAACGATAACAATGTGGGCGCTGCTCACGCCGGGCTAGGCTGAGGGCATGAAAAGCCGCCCCTACCACCACGGAGACCTCCCCGCGGAGCTGCTCGCACGTGCCGAGCAGACCTTGCGCGAGAGGGGATCGGGAGCGCTGTCACTACGGGAACTGGCCCGTGACATCGGGGTGAGCCCCGCCGCGCCGAGCCGCCACTTCAAGACCAAGCAGGCATTGCTGGACGCCCTGGCGCTGACCGGCTTCGAGCGGCTGGCCGCCGCCATCTCGGCCGCCCAGGAAGGCGTCGGCGAGACGTTCGCCGAACGCCTGGACGCCGCGGCCCGCGCCTATGTCGGTTTCGCCGTGACCAACGCGGCGCTGCTCGACCTGATGTTCTCGGCCAAGCACAGCCCGCAGGCGTCGGCGGCACTGGGCGCGACGGCCCACCTGTGGTCCGAGCAGCTGCTCGAACTGATCCGCGACGGGCAGCGCCGGGGCGAGGTGCGGCAGGGCGAGCTGGAGCGCGTCGCCCTGCCGATCTTCGCGGCGCTGCACGGCTATGCCGGGCTCACGGTCAGCGGCCTGCTGCCACCGGAGGTCACCGGGCCCGGCCTGGACGACGTGATCGCGTCCGCCCTGCGCGGCTGCCGGCCGGAGTAGACGCTCACAGGCCCCGGGGCATCAGGGCGCCCGGACGACCGGCTCGCCGTTCATGCCTGCGCTGTCACGCAAACCCGCGTCGGACAGAAGGCGACACCGGGCTCATGACGGCCGTCCGCCGAACTGCCAGTCGTGGACTTCGACGTCGGCATACCGGTCCGGGGCCAGAACGGCGCGCGCCGAGTCCGCGTCCGGGGCTCTGAGCAGCACCGCGGTACCCACCCGGGTGGCTCCGTCGTCGGACAGCAGCGGCCCGTACGCGATCAGCTCGTCCCGGTCGGGCGGCACGACGAAGCCGTCGTCCGTGTCCGGGCCGAGCCCGAGCACCAGGTACCGGCTGCCACCGCTGCGGCCACCGGGGAAGTCCCACATGGTGCGCCCCAGCGTGTTGCGCCACCGGCGCAGCAGCACGTCCCGGTAGACACCTGCCTGGTAGTTGGGCTCGTCGAAGGCGAACGCGCGGGCGGCGACGGCATCCGGGAGGTCGACGATGTGCACGCTGCCGGTGGCGGTGTCGCCGTCGGCGTCGAAGGTCGGGCCCCGGGCGATCATCTGCGCCGCGTACCCGTCCATGTAGGACCAGTGCTTCTCGAGCAGTTCGTCACGCAGGGCGGCGGAGGCGGGCCGGTCACGGTGGTAGCAGAAGAACTCCATACCGGCAGACCCTTCCCAAGTCCGCCCGGTATCTCAACCGGCTTTCGGCGGGGACGAGCGCGGGCACGGGCTTCCGGGGGACCGGTGACGCGGCACCAGGGCGGGAAGCCGGTCCAGGCCCGTGTCGAGCAGGATGCGGTCGACGGTCTGCGGGAGCGTGCTGTCGGCGCCGATGACCGTCTCGACGTCCCCCGGCAGCAGATCGAGCTCCCGGTACCAGGAGCGCAGGTCCGCCTCGCCGACCTCGTGGGCGATCGGCTTGGTGGCGTGACGCACCAGGGTTTCGGCGAGCGGCACATGGAGGTAGTAGCCGTGGGTCGGGCCGCGATGCTCCCCGCGCAGTCGTTCGAGCATGGGCCCGTACCGATCGGCGTAGAGGATGCCTTCGAGGACGACGTGGTAGCCGGCGTCCAGGGCATAGCGGGCGACGGCCTCGATCAGTCCGATGTTCGCCGCGCCGGGGCGGTCGTGCTCGCGCAGCACGACCCGGCGGAGGTTGTCCTGCCCGACCAGGGCCAGGCCCCGGCCGAACCTCTCGCGCAGACCTGCCGCCACCGCCGACTTGCCCGAGGCGCTGTTGCCGCGCAGGACGACCAACCGGGTTTCTGGGGTGCCCACCATCACGGCACTCACGCTACCGGCCCGGGCGACACCGACGCGCGCAGCGTCGCAACCGGATCCGTGCGGTGGCGGGGGCCGGCCCAGGGATTCGGCGTTTCAATGTACCTACACGCAGGGCGAGTCGAGGGCCCCTGGCAAGGTGCCGGCGGCGGGCCCGACGGTGCGGCCGGACCGGCCGGCACCCGGACGTGGACCCCGTTGTCTCCGCGAGAGCACTGTTCGAACCGACCGAAAATATGAACGGGTGTACGTACCAGGGTCGTTGGGACGTAGGTTGTGCCTCGAACTGCCCACGCCTCGGCCGAAAGACGGACGCCCCTCATGACCGACCATGTGACCACGCCCGGTGCAGCGGCACCTCAGAAGATCGACACCTCGGTGCCGCACTCGGCCCGCATCTGGAACTACTGGCTGGGCGGGAAGGACCACTACCCCGTCGACGAGCAGGCCGGTGACGCCTACACCGCCGTGTTCCCCGGCATCGTCACCATCGCGCGCAGCAGCCGCGCGTTCCTGCGCCGCAACATCACGTACCTGGTCTCCGAGGCGGGCGTACGGCAGTTCCTGGACGTCGGAACCGGTCTGCCGACCGCCGACAACACCCACGAGGTCGCCCAGCGCCTCGCCCCCGAGACCCGGATCGTCTACGTCGACAACGACCCGCTGGTCCTGGCCCACGCCCGCGCCCTGCTCTACTCCACCGCGGAGGGCGCGACCTCCTATGTCGACGCCAACGTGCTGGATCCGGAGCGCATCCTGGCGCGCGCCGCGGAAACGCTGGACTTCAGCCGCCCCACCGCGCTCATCCTCAGCAACATCCTGGGTCACGTCGCCGACCACGCCCAGGCCCGCTCCATCGTCACCACCCTGATGGCGGCACTGCCGTCCGGCAGCTACCTCTCCGTCAACGACGGTTCGCGGGGCATCGACCCGGTCTTCGAAGAGGCCCAGGACGCCTACAACGAAAGCGGCGCCGTCCCGTACAACCTGCGCTCCGTCGACGAGATCACGGCGTACTTCGACGGCCTGGAACTCCTGGAACCCGGAGTCGTCCCGGTCCCCCTGTGGCGCCCGGAGGCCACCTCCCCGGCCCCCGCCGTCATCGCGGAACACGGCGGCCTCGCCCGCAAGCCGTAGCATCCACGCCGCCGCCCTCCGCACCGCAGGGGCGGCCGGCGCGCGCCGACGCCACTCCGCCGCACCCGCCGTCAGGGCCGGTGCGGCGGAGCTGTTCAACTCTCCTACCGATATTGACGGATAATGTCAGTGCTCCGTAAGATCGGCCCCGGCATTGAGTGTCAGCATCAAGCCCTGGCTAGCTGACCGGCAACCCTCCTGCGCGGTGGGGTGCTCCAGGTGAAAGCCCGGCAGGGTCACCGACCCCGCAAGCGCGTGGCCCCGGTCCAGGGGCCTGAGATGTGGAGGACCAGAGTGCGGCACAGCGGCAACCTGAGTGCCTCGATCGCGACCGCGGAACTGTTCTCCGGATTCTCGCGCAGGCGCCACATCGACCTCCAGCGCTCCGCCAGCTGTCTGTGTCAGGGCTGATCACGCCCCACCCCGCAGGCTGACCCTCGCCCACGGCACGGTCACGCCGCCGTCGACCCGGTCGTCGACGTCCCCTCCCCCTGAACAGTTCTGAGCAGCGCCGGCCCGTGCGTGGCCGGCACCCTCCGCGCATCGTCATGGCCGCGTTCGGCACCGGCATGCGCGCGGTGACCCTGGAGTAGGAGAACCATCCCGTGACAGCGCATCCGGATTCCCGTACCCCCCGGTGGGCGGCGCTCGCCGCACTCGTGACCGGCAGCCTTCTGCTCAGCGCCTGCTCGTCCAGCGGCAGCGGCAGCTCGGGCGGCGAGGGCGGCAGCCCGAAGTCGGGTGGCACCCTGACCTTCGCGGTGGGCTCCGACGCCGGCTGCGTGGATCCCCAGCAGGTGGGCAGCAACGACACCATCTACTCACTGCGTCAGGTCGTGGACTCCCTGACCGACCAGGACCCCAAGACCGGCAAGATCGTGCCATGGCTCGCGAAGAGCTGGGACATCAGCTCGGACACCACGACGTTCACGTTCCACCTGAGATCCGGGGTGACCTTCAGCGACGGGACACCGCTCACCGCGCAGGTGGTCAAGGACAACTTCGACGCGGTACCGAAGCTCGGCGCCCTCGGCACACTCGCCCAGGGGTACCTGAGCGGCGTGCAGAGCACCACCGCCGTGGACCCCCTCACGGTGCGGGTGAGGTTCAAGCAGCCCAACGCGCAGTTCCTCCAGGCCACGGCCACGCACTCGCTGGGGATCGAGTCGTCGGCGAGCGTGCTCAGGAGCCCGCAGGAGAAGTGCAGCAAGGGCGTGGTCGGCTCCGGGCCGTTCGTGCTGAACGGCTATGTGCAGAACCAGTCGATCACCCTGGCCAAGCGCGCCGAGTACGCCTGGGGTTCCTCGCTGTGGACCAAGCAGGGCGAGGCGTACCTGGACAAGCTGGTGTTCAAGGTGGTGCCCGAGGCGGGCGTGCGCACCGGCAGCCTGCAGTCCGGCCAGGTGGACGCGATCGGCAGCGTCGGCAGGGCCAACGAGGCGGCGCTCGAGGGCGGTGCGGTGAACCTCCAGGCACGGGCCAACCCGGGCGTGGTGTTCAACCTGGGGCTCAACAACTCCCGGCCGCTCTTCAAGGACGCGAAGATACGCCAGGCGATCCTGTTCGCCATCGACCGGCAGCAGATCGTCGACGCCGTGTTCCCGACCGGCACCGTGCCGGCGACCAGCATCCTGGCGCACACCACACCGGACTACACCGACCTCGGCTCCGACCTGACCTTCGACGCCGCCAAGGCGAAGTCCCTGCTGGGATCGGCCGGTTGGAAGGCGGGCAGCGACGGCGTCCGGGTCAGGGACGGCAAGAAGCTGAGCCTGACCGTCAAGTGGTTCGCCAACGCGGCCACCAACCAGCCCGCGCTGGAACTGATCCAGCAACAGCTCAAGGCCGTCGGTGTCGAGGTGGTGCTCAAGCAGCTGCAGATCGCCCAGTTCTCCCCGACCCTTCAGTCCGGTGACTTCGACGCGGTGTGGGGCAACGTGACCCGCGCCGACCCGGACATCCTGCGCAGCTCTTACTCCACCCTGCTGGCCAACTTCTACCACCTGCCGGCCGGCCCGCTGGACACCGCGCTGACCCGGCAGGCCGCGACGACCGACGCGGCGAAGCGCAAGCAACTCGTCACCCAGGCACAGCAGTTGATCGTGCAGAACGCCTACGTCGTCCCCGTGGTGGAGCTTCAGACCCAGCTGGGAGTGGCGAAGAAGGTGCACAACCTCGGCTTCGAGGCCTCCAGCCGGATCCAGCTGCACGACACCTGGATCGGATAGCGGCCGGCATGCGTCCCTATGTGGTCAAGCGACTCGCGCAGGCCCTCGGAGTGCTCTGGGCGGCCTACACGGTGTCCTTCCTCGTGCTGGACTACCTGCCCGGTGATCCCGTCTCGGCGATGGCCGGCGCGGGAGCGGACACGGGCCAGGTCGATCCGGCCCAACTCGCCGCGCTGCGGCACGAGTACGGCTTCGACAAGCCGATTCTCGCGCAGTACGCCGACTATCTGGGCAGGGCGGTGCGCGGCGACTTCGGCGACTCGGTGTCCACCGGGCGGCCGGTGACCTCGACGCTGGCGGACGCGCTGCCGCAGACCCTCCAGCTGACCGGGGCGGCACTGCTCCTCGCGGTGTTCCTCGGCGGCGGGCTCGCGGTGCTGGCGACCTGCACCACCCGGCGCTGGCTGCGCCAGCTGCTGCTGTCGCTGCCGCCGCTGGGGGTGTCGGTGCCCACGTTCTGGGTCGGGCTGGTCCTCGTCGAGCTGTTCTCCTTCCGGACGCGGCTGTTCCCGGCGTTCGGCAACGACGGGCTGCGGGGCCTGGTACTGCCCGCGGTCACGCTGGCGGTCCCGACCGGCGCCCTGGTGGCGCAGGTACTGGCCAAGAGCCTGCTCACGGCGCTGGACCAGGCCTATGTGGAGACCGCCCGGGCCAAGGGCGCCGGCCGGCTGCGCATTCATCTGCGGCACGCGCTGCGCAACGCCTCGCTGCCGGCGCTGACGGTCGTCGGACTGCTGGCCGGCCAGCTGATCGCCGGTTCGGTCGTCGTCGAGACGGTGTTCTCCCGCGACGGTCTGGGCCGGGTGACCGCCGCCGCGGTCACGGTCCAGGACATCCCGCTGGTCCAGGGGGTCGTGGTGTTCGGGGCGCTGATCTTCGTGGCGGCCAATCTGATCGTCGATCTCGTCTACCCGCTGCTCGACCCGCGGATCGTGGTGGCGGCGAGCAGGAAGGTGCGTCCCGCATGAGCCGGACACTTGCCGACGGCGTCACCGCTGGAACGGCAGGAACCGCTGGAACGGCAGAAACCGCCGGGGCGGTCGGAGCGGTCGAAGCCGCGGCCGGCCTGGCCCGGCCGGTGGATCCCGGGGCCCATCCGGGCCCCGCGAGTACCGGCCGCGGTGTCGGACCGCGACGGTTCCCGCTGTTCCTGCTGCGCCGGCCCGGGCTGCTGGCCTCGGTGCTGGTGCTGGTGCTGGTCGTGCTGGCCGCGTTCTGGCCGGGGCTGTTCACCTCACAGGACCCGCTGCACGGGGTGCCGGCGGAGAACTTCCGGAGCCCCGGCGGCGGGCACTGGTTCGGCACCGACGAGCTGGGACGTGACGTGTTCTCGCGGGTGGTGCACGGTGCCCAGCTGTCGCTGAAGGCGACCCTGATCGCGGTGGGGTTCGCGTTCGTGGTCGGCGGCCTCATCGGCCTCGTCGCCGGGTTCGTCGGCCGCTGGGTCGAGGACGTGCTGATGCGCTTCGTCGACGTACTGCTGTCGATTCCGTCGCTGTTCCTGTCCCTGGCGCTGGTCACCGCGCTGGGCTACGGAACGGTGAAGGTGGCCGTCGCGGTCGGCATCGCCAGCGTGGCCGGCTTCGCCCGGGTGACCCGCGCGGAGGTGCTGCGGGTACGGCAGGCGGTCTTCGTCGAGGCGTCGCGCTCCTGCGGGGCCCGCTGGTACTCGGTGCTGGGCCGGCACGTCCTGCCCAACGCGGCGGGCCCGGTGATCGTGCTCGCCACCCTCGAGTTCGGCGCCGCCGTCCTCGCCGTGTCGTCACTGAGCTTCCTCGGCTACGGGGCGCCCCCACCGGCGCCGGAATGGGGCACCTTGATCTCCGACGGGCGCAACTACCTGGCCAACGCCTGGTGGCTCACGGCGCTGCCCGGACTGGCGATCGCGGCGACGGGCCTGGCCACCAACCGCATCGCGCGGGCGCTGGACGGCGAATGGTCCCGACAGCGATGACCGGCCCCACGACGAACGAACCCGAGACGGACGTACCCGTGACGGAAGAAGCCGGGACGGAAGAAACCGCGACCCACGAGTCCGCGACCCACGAGTCCGTGACCCACGAGTCCGTGACCGGCCAGGGCGTGTCCGGCCACAGCGCGACCGGGCGCCCCACGACCGGCACGGCCGCGACGAACGGGGCCGCGACAGCCGAGACCGCAACCGACAGAACCGCGACGGACAAGGCTGCCAACGAGAAGGCCGCGACGGACAGGACGGCAACCGACAAGGCGACGACGGCCGAGGCTGCGAGCGGCAGGGCCACGACGGCCGAGGCGGCACCCGGCGAGGTCACTGTCGACAAGGCGGCGCCAGCCGAGGCCGCAACCGGCGAGGTCGTCGCCGACAAGGCCACGACGGGCAAGTCCGCCACCGCCGCGGCCGCCACCGACAGGACCGCCGCACCCGAGGCCGCGACCGACGCGGCTTCCGTGGACGCGGCGTCAGCGGACGAGCCCGCGCTGCTGGAAGTGCGGGGCCTGTCCGTGTCGTATCGCACGCGTGGCGGGACCGTGCGCGCGGTGCGGGGCGTGGACCTCGACGTATGGCCGGGGCAGGTCACCGCGGTGGTCGGCGAGTCGGGTTCCGGGAAGAGCACGACCGCGCACGCGATCACCCGGCTGCTGGCGGCCAACGGCGGCATCGACGCCGGTACCGTCCGCTTCGGCCGGCACGACCTCACCGCACTGTCGGAGCGGGAGCTGCGTACCGTACGCGGCGCACGGATCGGTCTGGTGCCGCAGGACCCGACGGTGTCGCTCAACCCCGTCAAACGCATCGGTGAGCAGGTAGCCGAGGTACTGCGCATCCACGGCCTGGCGACCCGCCGCTCCGCTCCGTCGGCCGCCATCGCGATCCTCGACGAGGCGGGGCTGCCCGACGCGGCCACCCGCGCCCGGCAGTACCCGCACGAACTGTCCGGCGGGATGCGCCAACGGGCCCTGATCGCGGTCGCCATCGCCGCGAAACCGCAGCTGATCATCGCCGACGAGCCGACCAGCGCCCTCGACGTCACCGTGCAGCGCGTCATTCTCGACCACCTCCAGCACCTCACCGAGGAGTCCGGCACCGCCGTGCTGCTGGTGACGCACGATCTCGGTGTGGCCGCCGACCGCGCGCAGCGGCTCGTGGTCATGTCCGAGGGCCGGGTCGTCGAGGCCGGGCCCACCCGCGACGTCCTGGAGAACCCGCAACACGCTTACACCCGGCGGTTGCTGGCCAGCGCGCCCGGTCTCACCACCGCCCGGCCGCGCGTGACGGCCGCGGTCGCCGCACCGGCTCCCGACGGGGCACCACTGGTCGAGGCCCGCAACCTGGTCAAGGAGTTCCGGCTGCCCGCGGCCGCGGGCGCGGTCCGCACCCTGCGCGCGGTCGACGACGTCAGTCTCACCCTGCACCGCGGCCGGACACTGGCCCTGGTCGGCGAATCCGGCTCGGGAAAGTCCACCACCGCCCGTCTGGTGCTGCGGCTGGTCGATCCGACCTCCGGGAGCGTCCTGTTCGACGGCGCCGATGTCACGACCGCCCGCGGCGCGGGGGCCCGGCAACTGCGCCGACGGGCCCAGCTCGTCTACCAGAACCCGTACGCCTCGCTGGATCCCCGGTTCTCGATCGGCGAGGTGATCACCGAGCCGCTGCGCGCGTTCCGGGTCGGTGACCGTGCCTCCCGGCTCGCCCGGGCCCGGGAGCTGCTCGACCGGGTGGCGCTTCCCGGTTCCGTGCTGGACCGTCGCCCGGCGGAACTCTCCGGCGGGCAGCGGCAGCGCGTCGCGATCGCCCGCGCCCTCGCCCTCTCGCCCGATCTGGTGGTGTGCGACGAACCGGTGTCCGCGCTCGACGTGTCGGTCCAGGCGCAGGTGCTCGACCTGCTCGCCGAACTCCAGGCCGACACGGGCGTGGCGTACCTGTTCATCTCGCACGACCTGGCCGTCGTACGCCAGATCGCGCACCGGGTGGCCGTCATGCGGTCCGGCCGCGTCGTCGAGACGGGCGCCGTCGAGGACCTGTTCACGCACCCCCGCCACGACTACACCCGCGAACTGCTCGCGGCGATCCCCGGCGGCCGCCACGCGTCGGCCGGGGACCTGCCGCACCAACCGAAGGAGCACCTGTGACCGTTCAGGACACGTCGGCGGAACTCGAAGCCTTCGTCCACGACTGGCAGGAGTGGCACCACCGGCAGGAGGCACGGCTCGCCGACCCGCACGGGTTTCTGGCGATCACCGGCCTGCACTGGCTGAGTGACCGGCCGGAACGCTTCCCGGACGCGCCGGGGGCGTGGTCCACCGGCGCCGACGGGATCGTCGTGGTCCTCGACGAGGGCGAGGAACTGGTCGTCGAGGGAACCGCCGTCCGGGGCGAGCACCGTTTCGGAGTGATCCCGGAGCGCGGCGGCGTCGACGCCGTGTGGGGCGACGCCGTCATCGAGGTGGCCAAGCGCGGCGGGCAGGACATCATCCGCCCCCGGCATCCGGACACACCGCTGCGCACCGGCTTCACCGGCACGCCGGCCTACGCCCCGCACCCCCGCTGGGTGGTGACCGGCCGTTACACGGCGTTCGACGAGCCCAGGCCGACGACCGTGGGCGCGGCGGTCGAGGGGCTGGAGCATGTGTACGACGCGCCGGGGCGGGTCGAGTTCGAGCTGGACGGGCGTCCGCTGGCGCTGACCGCGTTCCCCGGGCACGGCCCGGGAAGTCTGCTCGTGCTGTTCACCGACGCGACCTCCGGGGTCACCACCTACGCGGCCAACCGGGCGCTCGCGCTGGACGCGCCCGCCGCCGACGGCACGGTCGTTCTGGACTTCAACCGGGCGGCGAACCTGCCGTGCGCCTACACCGATCTGGCCACCTGCCCACTGCCGCCCGCGGAGAACCGGCTGCCCGTGCCGGTCGAGGCCGGCGAGAAGATCCCCCGCGAGCGGGGCGGGTCCTGACCACCGAGCGCAGAACACCGGTTCAGCACGGGCATGCCGCACGCCGAACTGCTCGGCGACCTGGTGTACGACGGGGACTGGCGCGCGCCGGAGCTGGGCTGGCGGCCCGCCGACGCGGCCACTCCGGCCGCGCCGCCGGTCGCCGCCCGGGGCGGCACCGGCCGATGAGCGGGCCCGGACAGGAACGGCACGGTCAGAGCAGCCGCCGGATGTCACCGCGGACCCGGTAGAAGCCGCCGGCCGCCGTGTGCAGGGCGTCCACCACGTACCGTGCCCCGGGCTCGCGTATCTCGCGCGGGAACTGGACGTTCCAGGACGTGTCGTAGCCTTCGGACACCACGTGCACCCGGACCCGGCCCGATTCCCTGACGCACTCGACGACGATCGACCCGGAGGGCGCCTGGGCCACGGTGGCCACCGTCGCCGCGGCCGTGGCGGGGACGTACGTCGGCAGGGCCGCGGCGAGCTTGACGTCCCGCGCCACCGGCACGGTGCCCTGCTCGGCCGCGGTGATGGCCGCCTCGCTCGCGTCCACGCACACCAGCGAGCCGTCCGTGGTCACCAGGTAAAGCCGTTCGTCGCGGTACTGCATCGACAGCGCCGAGCCGCCGCCCGTGCCGAGCTTCCACAGGCGCGTGCCGTCCCGGTCGAAGCAGTAGACGGACGACGACGCGTCACCGGCGAACACGAAGCGCCCGTTGGGCGAGGTGGCGCAGGAGTACACCGCGCTGTCACAGCCGTACGTGGCCTCGACGGCGCCGGTGGCCTTCGACAGCCGCTGCACCACCTTGTGCGCGGTCCCCGCGAACACGGCGTGCTCCTCCTGCCAGCCGAACAGCACACCGCCGCGGGTGGGCGTGTGCCAGAGTTCGCCGCCGCCGTCGGGCGCGTAGGCGGTGACGCCCCGGTGGTGACCGTGGTAGACGGCCCGGTCGTCCGCGCGGACCATCCAGGCATGCTCGCCCTGGCTGCGGCGGGCCCACTGGTGTTCGTCCTCGTGGTCGATGACGGTGAGCCGGCCGTCGCGGTCCGAGACGTTCAGCAGGCCCTCGTGGATGTCCAGCCAGAAGATGTCGACGTCCGCCGCGATGTCGTACGCCGCGAACGGCAGCTTCGAGGACAGGTCGTAGACCTTGCCGTCGTCGCAGCCCGCGTAGATCCAGAAGTCGTCGGCGACCAGGCACTTCACGCCGTCCGGCAGGCTGAAGCGGGCCAGGACAGCGCCCTCGTGGTCCAGGGTGTAGACATCACCGGACTGGTTGCCGACCCAGCAGCGGTCGTCGTCCACGTGGATGCCGAACGCCGAGGAGCCGGTGCGGAACCGCCACAGCACCGGGGCCACGGCGCGCGCGGTGGACGGCGCCGAGGTCACCTGACGGCGGGTCACCGAACGTGGGGGACGCTGGCCCGCGACGGCCGGGGCGTACCCCTTGCGGACCTTCTCCCCCACCTTGCGCGCGGCGGCGGCCCGGGCCTTCTCGGCGGTGGGGAACGTCGTCGTCTGCAGCTGCCCGGTGGCGCCGATCCGCCCGTACCGGACCGTCACCACCACGCCGTCGACGGCCACTTCGTAGAACTTGTGCGCGCCGCCGCCGTCCTGCGACAGCTCCAGATACGTCGTCGACACGGTGCTGGACCCGGTAGCCATGACAAAACCCTCCCCAGAGTGGGCCCGCGGCCGTTCCGGCGAGTCCCACTCCCCGAAATGTAGGCGCAGGCACTGACAATCGCGTCGGGGACCGGGCACCGGAGGCGGCGCGGGCCCGCCGGCGCCGCCTTCAGCCGTTCGTGTTCTTCATGTTCTCCGAGCCGTTCGGATTCTCCGAGCCGTTCGGATTCTCCGAGCCGTTCGGATTCTCCGAGCCGTTCGTGCCCTTCGGTCCGTTGCCGCCCTTCGTGTCCCTGGTGTCCTTCGCCGGTCGGCCCGGTGGGGCCTCGCCCGCGGTGAGGTGTTCCAGGACCTCGACCAGTTCCTGGCAGGCGCGTTCCACGGAGCGTCTGGTGTGGTGCTGTTCGGTGATCACCGCGGAGAGCAGCAGGGCGGTCAGGGCCATCGTGCCGTTGAAGGCCTGGAGCTTGATCATCACCTCGACGCGGCTCAGCCGTTCGAAGGGCCCCACGTTGTCCGTCGCGGCGATGGTGGCCATGACCGAGGTGAAGAGGGCGCACAGCATGCTGCCGGCGAGCTGGAAGCGCAGGGCCGCCCAGATCAGCATGGGGTAGACGAGGAAGAGCAGGCTCACGCGGCTGTGGGTGGCCAGTGGGACGAGGGCGCAGGCGATGAGCGCGAGTCCTACGGCCTCCTTCCAGCGGGACAGCCGCAGGGGCCGGGTGATCGTGTACAGCACGAGCAGGACCGGCGTGACGAGCAGAACGCCCATCGCGTCGCCGACCCACCAGGCCAGCCAGACCGGCCAGAAGCTGTGCGCGGCGAGCTTGTCGGTGAGGACGAGGAGCCCGACGCCGATGGTCGAGCTCAGCAGCGTCGCGGTGAGGGCGCCGAGGAAGACCAGCGCGAGGCCGTCGCGCAGCCGGATGAGGTCGTTGCGGAAGCCGACCTTGCGGAGCATGAGGTACGCGCAGACGGGGGCGGCGGTGTTGCCGATCAGGTTGCCGATCACCACGGGCCGTAACGAGGTCAGGGACATGATGACGAGGAGGGCGCCCAGGGCGATGCCCGGCCAGGCGCGGATCCCGAGGAGCAGCAGACAGGCGACCGCCACACCCGTGGGCGGCCAGATGGGGGTGAAGACCGCGCCCTCCACGACGAGCTGCCGCATGAGCCCCAGCCGCCCGGCCGCGTAGTAGCCCAGGGCTACGGCCAGTGTCTGCACGGCGAAGACGGCTGCTCGACGCAGATCCGGGGTACCCACCACAGCAGCCATCAGACACCTGCGCGACGCTGTCGGCGAGGCGAGAGGCGCGGTGTCCGGCCCTATGGCTGAACCAGCGGGACGTCCGGCGCCGTCAGCCCGTCGTGTCCGACCACGAGCACGGCCGCGTCGTCCTCGTGTCCCACGCGCTCGGCGCCCTTGATCACCGCGGCGGCGAGGGAGTCCGCCGCCATGCCCGCGACGGCGGCGATGCCGGCGAGCCGTACGACCTGGTCGAGGCCCTCGTCGACGCTCAGGGCCGGCCCCTCCACCACGCCGTCCGTGAGCAGGACGAACACTCCGCCCTTGGTGAGGCGGTAACGGGTGACCGGGTAGTCCATGCCCTCCTGGACCCCCAGGGGCGGGCCGCACTCGTCCTCGGCGACGCCGGACTTGCCGTCCGCCGTCGCCCACACACAGGGGATGTGCCCGGCCCTGGCGCTCTCCAGGACCCCGGTGGCGGGGTCGAGCCGCATGAAGGTGCAGGTGGCGAACAGGTCGCTGCCGAGGGAGAGGAGCAGGTCGTTGGTCCGGGCGAGAAGCTCGCCGGGCTCGCCGGTCACGGAGGCGAGGGCACGCAGACCGACCCGCACCTGACCCATGAACGCGGTCGCCTCTATGTTGTGGCCCTGGACGTCGCCGATGGACAGGCCGATGCGCCCGTCCGGCATGGCGAAGGCGTCGTACCAGTCGCCGCCCACGTTGAGGCCGTAGCAGGCGGGCGCGTACTGCACGGCCAACCGGAAGCCGGGCGCCACGGGCAGGTCCCTGGGCAGCATGCCGCGCTGGAGGGCGAGGGCCAGCTCGACGCGGGAGCGTTGCAGCTCCGCGCGCTCGCGCGCCTGGGCGGTCAGCGAACCGAGTCTGGCCAGCAGCTCGTCGCCGTCGTCCGTGAGGCGCTTGCGGGACATTGATCACTCCGGCGGGACGCCAGCTCGTCGGGAGGGCAGCCTTATCGGGCAAAACTCAGATTTTACCTTTAGAGGATGATACCGGCATCGAGGCGCGGCCCGACAGGATCGGCGTCGCACACCCCTTCGACGACCGCCACGAAACCCCCGTGCCGGGTGAGATCCTCCCGCGCGGACAGAGCATCCCGTACTCGTCCCGCCCCCTCCCCTTCCCCGACCCGGCCAGGGCGACGCGAGGGGCCCGGCGGGGCCGACCGGGTTTCGGAGCACGAGGGTGGCGCGCGTCACATGGACGGCCGTCCGTCCCGGGCGGCTCAGCCGGCCAGCGCGGCGTCGACCACGTCCTTGGCCTCCTCCTGGACCCGGCGGAGGTGGTCGGGGCCGAGGAAGGACTCGGCATAGATCTTGTAGACGTCCTCGGTTCCCGAGGGACGGGCCGCGAACCAGGCGTTGGCCGTGGTCACCTTGATGCCCCCGATGGACGCGCCGTTGCCCGGGGCCTCGGTGAGCACGCCGGTGACCGGCTCCCCGGCCAGGGTGTCGGCGGTGACCTGCGCGGGCGAGAGCTTGCCGAGCAGCGCCTTCTCCTCCCGGGTGGCCGGGGCGTCGATGCGCGCGTAGGCGGGTGAGCCGAAACGGTCCGTCAGGCCGGTGTAGTGCTCGGACGGGGTCTTCCCGGTGACCGCCGTGATCTCGGAGGCCAGCAGCGCCAGGATGACGCCGTCCTTGTCCGTGGTCCAGACGGAGCCGTCGCGGCGCAGGAAGGAGGCGCCTGCCGACTCCTCCCCGCCGAAGCCGAGCGAGCCGTCGACCAGCCCGTCCACGAACCACTTGAAGCCGACGGGCACCTCGACGAGGCGGCGCCCGAGGTCGGCGGCGACCCGGTCGATCATCGAGGACGACACGAGTGTCTTGCCGATCCCCGCGTCGGCCGGCCACCGCTCACGGTGCGCGTAGAGGTAGGCGATGGCCGCGGCCAGGTAGTGGTTGGGGTTCATCAGGCCGGCGTCCGGCGTGACGATGCCGTGCCGGTCGGCGTCGGCGTCGTTGCCGGTCGCGATCTGGAAGCGGTCGCGCTGCTCGATCAGCGAGGCCATCGCGTAGGGCGACGAGCAGTCCATGCGGATCTTGCCGTCCCAGTCCAGCGTCATGAAACGCCAGGTCGGGTCGGTGAGCGGGTTGACGACGGTCAGGTCGAGCCGGTGCTGTTCGGCGATCCGGCCCCAGTACGCGACGGACGCCCCGCCCAGTGGATCGGCGCCGATGCGGACACCGGCGGCGCGGATCGCGTCCAGGTCGAGGACGCTCGGGAGGTCGGCGACATAGGTGCCGAGGAAGTCGTAGCGGCCGGTCGTGGACGCGGCGAGGGCCCGGGCGTAGGGGACGCGCCGAACGTCCTTCAGGCCTGACGTGATGATCTCGTTGGCCCGGTCCTGGATCCAGGAGGTGGCCTCGGAGCCGGCGGGGCCACCGCTCGGCGGGTTGTACTTGAAGCCGCCGTCGGCGGGCGGGTTGTGCGACGGGGTGACGACCACTCCGTCGGCGAGGGCGGTGGTGCGGCCGCGGTTGTGGGTGAGGATCGCGTGGGAGACGGCGGGCGTCGGCGTGTAGCCGTCGGCGCTGTCGACGAGCACCGTCACTCCGTTGGCCGCGAACACCTCCAGGGCGGTGACCCGGGCGGGCTCGGACAGGGCGTGGCTGTCGGCGCCGAGGAACAGGGGGCCGTCGGTGCCCTGGGCGGTCCGGTACTCGCAGATGGCCTGGCTGGTCGCGGCGATGTGATCCTCGTTGAACGCCGTGTTCAGCGACGATCCCCGGTGCCCCGAGGTACCGAACGCCACGCGCTGCCCCGGATCGGCCGGGTCGGGGTGCAGCGCGTAGTACGCCGTGACCAGCCGGGCGACGTCGACGAGATCCTCGGGGCCGGCCTTCGTGCCCGCTCGCTCGTGCTGCATGTGCCCGCTCCTCCACATCGGTCGATCAAGGCTTACGCCTTCCATCTTCCCTTGTGGGGGCGGCTGTCCGCGAGTACGGGTCGGTTTGCGCCCGGAGCGCTCAGCGCCGGCGGCCCCGCACCGACCAGCCGCTGCCTATGCCCGCGACGTGCAGGGCGAGCACGGTCAGGCCCAGGAGCATGAGGTTGGTCGAGGTGAAGGTGTCGTTGGTGGAGATCTCCGCCGCGTTGATCAGAAAGGCGATGAAGAACAGCACTGCCGAGATGATGGCGAGCAAGGGGTCGGTCCCTTCGGGGTGTCTGCCGGACCGGTGGTTTCGGCCGGATCGGTGGTTTCGCTGGTGCGGTGTCGTTGCTCTTTCCAGGTCGTTGCTCAGCGGATGCCCCCGACCGGGCCGTGAACACCACGCATTCGGCCCTGGGGGGACGTAGTGCCGGGACGGACGGAGTTCAGGGCCTTCGCCCTTCGGACGGTTAGCGGCTCGGGACGCGGCGCCACGCGCCGGTCAGCTCAGGCGGGCCGGCGCCCTTCGGGCAGCTCGAGTCCCAGGTTCTCCCGCAGTGTCGTACCGGCGTAGTCGTCGGCGACGACCTTCCGCTTGCGCAGTTCGTGCAGCAGGCCGTTGACGACGAAGTCGTGCTGCCGTGGGTCGGCGAGGCCGCTCAGGGAGATCACGTCCAGCACTCCCGCCCGGAAGCGTTCCTCCACCGCGTCGGCGAGTTGTCCGGGAGTTCCGGCGGCGGCCCAGTGTCCCGTGTCCTGCGCCGCGACGATGAGCTCGCGCAGCGTGTAGCCCTGTCGGACGTACCCGGCGAAGATGTCGACCCGGCCGCGGCGCCGGTTCACCGAGGCGAGCTCCGGCAGCACGCGCTGCGGCAGCGGTGCGTCGAGGGGCAGGTCGGACAGATCGACGCCGCCGCCGAGCATGTCGGCGACCTGGGCGCGGCCGCGCTCGAAGTCGATCGCCTCGCGCCGCTCGCGGACGAGTCGCCGCGCCTCTTCCTCGGTCGCGCCGAGCGTGGCGTGGAACGAACTGAAGATCAGTGGCAGCCCGTCGGCGCGGCCGAACTGCTCGGCCTGGCCCCGGATCTTCCGCGTGAAGTCCAGCGCGTGGTCGAGGGTCGGCAGCGAGGTGAAGACGATCTCGGCGAAACGAGCGCCCAGTGTCGTGCCCGCCGCGGACTGGCCGGCCTGGATCTGCACCGGCCTGCGCTGCGGCAGCGGCGGGATGTTGAGCGGGCCGGCCACGTCGAAGAACCGGCCGCAGTGGTGGATCGGGTGCACCCGGTCGCGATGCAGCACCGCCTTCCCCTCCGCGCCGACGGTGAGGGCGTCGGGCTGCCAGCTGTCCCACAGCGCGTTGACCACCTCCAGCGTCTCCGCGGCGCGTGCGTAGCGCTCCTCGGGGCTGGGGAGTTCACCGGCCCGAAGTTCTCCTCACCGACCGAGGAGGTCACCAGGTTCCAGGCCGCCCTCCCCTTGCTCACATGGTCGAGCGTTCCGAACAACCGGGCCAGGTTGAAAGGATGGTTGAACGTCGTCGAGACCGTCGCGATCAGGCCGATGCGCGACGTCACCTGGCTCAGCGCCGAGACGAAGACCAGGGGCTCCTGCGATCCGATCGGTCCCTGAGCGTCGAAGCGCAGCAGGTCTGCGGTGAACAGCGCGTCGATCCGCGCCGCCTCGGCGAGCTTCGCCACCCGCACGGCCGTGTCCAGCGTGGACCGGGCCGGATCGACCGCCAGGTCGTACGTCTCCGACGTACCGCCGGCTCCGGTCACGGTTTTCAGCGTCCTGGGCTGCTGCACGCTCACGACTCGTCCATTTCTCACCGACGTCAGTGTCATCTCGGGGGGACGGAGGTCCACGGGTACGGGCTCGCGCCCAGGCATGGCTCTGCGGGAAGGGCGGACACCGGCTGTGAGTGTGGGGGGTGTGGCCCTGACATGCTGTTCCGGCCGGCGGGTGAGGACCCGCGCCCGCGCGACCGCTGGTGGCCGGGCAGGGCGGACAGGCGCAGGCCCGCCAGGAGAAAGGGCCGGAAGGTCCGGTCAGCGACAGAGCGCGGTGTGGGTACGGCACAGGTCGACGTGCCGACGCTTCGTCCAGGCGGGAGCCAGGGCCGGGGTGCGGACCGGCCGCAGGAACGCTGTCCCCACCGTGACTCCCTCGGTTCCGACGTCTGCGTACCGGACGGTGCCCTGATACGCGGTGCGTGCGCGCGTTGCGCGGGGCACGCCCATGATCTCCCGTGGTCGTACGCCGCTGCAAGGCCGCCCGCTCGCCGGCCCTCGTCGAGCGCCACCCGGAACTACGCCCCGGCACAGGCGCGTTCGCGTCCGATGGCCGAGCCGGTCCTCGGCGGACCGCACGGACGGGCCGACCACCGGGGCGCGATCACCGGGGTCGTGCGCGGCGAGGCCGGGTGACGCGTAGTACCGATGGAGCCGTGGAGGGCGGCCGGCCGCCGAAGGGGTAGCCCTCGAAGGGCTGACGCCGGGGCTCCTGGAACGCGTGAACGCCGGGACCTGGAGCCACGACGGCGCCCGAACCGCCACGGCCTGCTCAAGATCTCTCAGCCGAGACCTGGCTCACCCGCCCACAACCTCCCGGGACGGAACACCTAGCGCCCCCGCCTGCCGCGCACCAGCAGCCAGAGGAAGTAGGGCGTGCCGATCACCGCCGTCATCAGGCCGGCGCCCAGTTGGGCGGGGGCGATGACCGTGCGGCCCAGCAGGTCGGCCGTGCAGACGAGCGCGGCGCCGAGGAGGACCGCCACCGGCACCACCCGGACGTGCCGTCGGCCCACGAGGGCACGCGCCGCGTGCGGCGCCACCAGGCCCACGAAGCCGATGGTGCCGGCCGAGGCGACGGCCGTCGCGCTGAGCAGGACGCTCACCACGAGGAACCCGAGCCTGGCCCGGGACAGTCGCAGGCCGAGCAGCCGCGGCGTGTCCGCGTCCAGCGCGACGAGGTCAAGCTCGGTGCGCCGGGCGACCGCGACGACGAGGCCCACCGTCAGCACGAGCGCGACGGGCAGGACGTCCGGCATGGTCCGGCCGTACGTCGAACCGGACAGCCAGGTCAGCGCCTTCGTCGCGTTGAACGGGTCGGTGAGCACGATGAGCAGGCTGATCAGTGCCGTCGTGCCGGCGGCCGTGCCGATGCCGACGAGGACCAGCCGGTTCTGCTGGTAGCCGCCCCGGGCGGCGAGCCCGAAGACGACGACGGAGGTCACCGCCGCGCCCGCGAACGCGGCGCCCGCCACGCCCCAGGTCCCGGCGACGGGCACGGTGGTGACCAGGAGCACGGCACCCAGCGCGGCCCCGCCGGACACACCCAGGACGCCCGGCTCCGCGAGCGGGTTGCGGGTCACGGCCTGCACCAGCGTGCCGGCCAGGGCGAGCGCCGCGCCCGCGCACAGCGCCGCGAGGACGCGGGGCACCCGGGTGTCGAGGACGAAGGACACCGCCCGGCCGGCCCGCCCCTGCGCCCAGTTCGCGACATCGCCGAGCAGCAGCTTGCTGTCGCCGAGCAGGACACCGGCGATCGTCACGCCGACGACCACGACGACGAGCACGGCCAGCGTGGTCAGGAACGCCGCCCGGCTGGGGATGCGCAACCGGTCCGGCGCGTCCGCCACGGCCGTGTCCCGCAGTCGCAGGGCCATCACCACCAGGAAGACGGCACCGACCAGGCTGGTCACGACACCGGTGGGCACGGTGACCGCCGTGTCCGCGGGCACGAGGGCCCGCAGCAGCACGTCCGCCCCGAGGACCAGGCCCGCGCCGACGAGGCCGGCCACGGGCAGGATCGTCCGGGTCCTGACGAAGCCCCGGTACCGGCGGGCGAGCGGTCGCACGAGGGCCGGGGCGCACAGGCCGACGAAGCCGATGGGCCCGGCGAGGGTGACGGCCGCCGCGGACAGCAGCGTCGCCAGGACGACCACCGTCAGACGGGTGGCGCGGACCGGGACGCCCAGCCCGCGCGCCGCGTCGTCGCCCAGGGCCAGCGCGTCGACCCGACGGGCGGTCAGCAGCAGGCCGACGAGCCCGACCAGGACGACGGGCAGCATCTGCAGGACGCCGTCGAAGCCGTTCTGGCTGATGCTGCCCTGGTTCCACCGGTAGAGGCCCTCGGTCTCCTGGGGGAACAGCAGGAGCAGACCTTCGGTCACGGAGGTCAGCCCCAGCGCCAGCGCGGTGCCGGCGAGGACCAGTCGTACGGTGCCCGTGCCGAGGCCGGACAGGGCGAGCACGACGGTCGCGGCGAGGAGTCCGCCGACGAAGGCGACCCCGGAGGAGGCGATCATCGGCAGCGAGACGCCGGTGACGCCGACCAGCCCGAGCGCCAGGTACGAACCGGCGTTCACCGCGAGGGTGTCGGGAGCGGCGAGCACGTTGCGGCTGACGGCCTGGAGCACGGCGCCGGCCGCGCCGAGGACGACGCCGACCACGATGCCGGCGGTCATCCGCGGCAGCCGGGAGGCGATCACGACGGAGGCGTCGGCCGGATCGGCCTGCCCGGTCAGGGCCTTGAACACCTCGGCCGGTCCGACGGCGGCGGTGCCCTGGGTGATGTCGACGACGGCGAGGGCCGCGACGAGGAGGACGAGCGCGGCCGTCACCGCGGCCGCGCCCGTCCGGGACGCGGCGGCCGGTGGACGGAGCGCGGGGGGCGTTGCGGTGACGGCCATGGCCGGCGCTACTTCGTCAGCGCGTCGACGACGGCGTCGATGTACGCCTCCATCGACTCGGGACCGCCGAACATCCAGATGCCGTCGGGCAGTCGGTGCACCTCGCCGGCCTTCACGAACGGCAGGGACGTCCACACGGCGTTCTTCGCCAGCGCACCGGTGAAGGGCGTGCTGCTCGCGTCGTCGTCGTTGGCTATGTAGGCGAACCGGGTGTCCTTCGGCAGGGCGGTGAGACCCTCGACGTCGGTGGTGCCGAGGCCGTAGGCCGCGTCTCCCTTGACCGTCCAGGCGTTCTTCAGGCCGACCGCCTCGTTGACGGCCCCGATGAGCGAACCGCTGGTGTACGGGCGCAGGGAGACCTGGTTGGAGGCGACGTAGCCGTCGGAGAAGGCGTACCGCGCGCCGGCGAGACCGGCGGCGGCGAGGGCCTTCTCGCCCTCGGCGACCTTGGCCTCGAAGGCCGTACGGGCCGCATCGGCCTTGGCGGTGGTGCCGGTGGCCCTGGCGATGAGGTCGAGGTTCTCCAGCATCTGCCCGATCTGGTCGGTGGAGTCGGCGGACGTCACCTCCAGCACCGGGGCGACCTTGCGCAGTTGCTTCACCGCGGCGGGGGTCAGATCGGTGGTGGCCACGATGAGGTCGGGCGCGAGCGAGGCGATGGTGTCCATGCTCGGCTCGCCGCGCGTGCCGATGTCCTTCGGCTCGTTCGTCAGCGGGACGGCGGTGTCCCAGGTCTTGTAGCCCTTGACGTCGGCGACGCCGACCGGGTCCACGCCGAGCGTGACGAGGCTCTCGACGACGTTCCACTCGGTGGCGACGACCTTGGTGGCCGGGCCGTCGAGCTTGATCTTCGCGCCGGTGGCGTCGGTGAGGCTGATGGCCTGGGAGGGCTTCTCGGAGCTGTCGGCGGCAGGCTCGGTGGTGCCGCACGCGGCGAGGGTGAGCGCCGCGGCGGTGGTGGTGGCCGCGGTGAGCAGGAGGCGTCTCATGAGGTGGTGCCGAGCCTTTCGGTTCGCGTGTGTCGAGTGTGGTGGCGGCCGATCGGGCGGGTGCGCAGTCGGCCGGTCAGGGGGTCGGTGTCGACGTCGATCCGGATGCCGTAGACAGCGGTCAGGCGTTGCGGGGTGAGGACGTCCTCGGGCAGGCCGTCGGCGACGATCCGGCCCGCTTCGAGCAGCGTGATCCGGTCCGCGACGGCCGCGGCCTGGTCGAGGTCGTGCAGCACGACGCCGACGGCGATCCCGTGCTCGTCCGCCAGGTCGCGGATGAGGTCGAGGAGTTCGATCTGGTAGCGCAGGTCGAGATAGGTGGTCGGCTCGTCCAGCAGCAGCACGCCGGTCTCCTGCGCGAGGCAGCCGGCCAGCCAGACCCGCTGCAGCTGACCGCCGGACAGGTGGTCGGCGCCCCGCTCGGCGAGGTCCGTGACGCCGGTCAGCGCGAGTGCCCGGTCGACCGCGGCCGACGCGTCGGGATCGGGCCGGCCGAAGCGGCCCCGGTAGGGGTAGCGGCCGAACTCGACGAGGTCCCGCACCGTCAGCCCGCTGGGTGTGGGGCGACCCTGGGTCAACAGGGCGACGTGCCGCGCGAACTCACGGGCGGTCAGGGTGAGGCCGTCGGTGTCGGCATCGATCCTGAGCGTGGCGTGGCGGGCCGACTGCAGTCGGGCGATGGTCCTCAGGAGCGTCGACTTGCCGCTGCCGTTGGGGCCGACCAGCGCGGTGACCTCGCCGGGCCGGAGTGCGACCGAGGCGCCGTGCACGACGTCGACGCCGTCGTACGCCACGGTCACGTCCGTGGCCGACAGTTCATGACCGCGTAGCCGCGGGGTGGCGGCCGCTTCTTCACCAGATCTCACACGACTAAGGTTAGCCTAACCTAATTCAAAGTCGATCAGGGGTGCCCCGCACCCGGCTCAGCCGGTCTGCCACGACGCCGGATTCCATACGCCCGAGCGGCGCAGCGACGCCGGGCAGTGCAGATAGACCTCGTCGATCTCCAGGACCAGGGCGAGCTCGGGCCGCCGGTCGTCGAGCGTCATGGCGTCGAAGAACGGGGCGTCGGTGAGGATGCGGGCCCGGCCGTTGACGCGCAGGACCTCCTTGCCGCCGGGGATCAGGTACAGCAGGCCGGCGTGCGGGTTGTCGAGGATGTTGTGGAAACTGTCCCCCCGCCGGTTCCCCGGCCGGTCGGGCAGGGCGATCGTGCCGGGGTCGACGACATGGGTGAAGCCCGGGGCGTCCCCGCGCGGGGAGACGTCACAGTTGCCGTGCGCGTCGGAGGTGGCCAGCAGGCAGAACGGCGAGCGGGCGACGATGTCCAGGTCCTGGCCGGTCAGCCGGTCGTGGACCTTCTCGATCACCACGGGCCAGGGCTCGCCCAGCAGTGCGCGCAGTTCGGCCCGCGACTCCAGCGCCACCCAGCCCCTCTCGGCCGCGGCCTCCGGTCCGGCCCCGGCGGTATCGATCGTGTGCGGCAAGGCCGACTCCCCATGTGCGTGCGCCCGGCAGACAGTTACACAGGGAACATTATCCGAAGTTAGGATTGGCTTGCCTTACTTACCGCGCCTCCCGCGGCCAGGGGTCCTCGGTGCTGCGGAAGCTGTCCACGACCGCTTCGGTGGCGGTCGCGACGGTGAAGTCCCAGGTCGTTCCCGGCGGTTCGGGGCTTCCTGGCCGACGGGCTGGTCCTCGGACCGGTCTCCAGCGGCGCGGGAAACGCCGACCCGGGAAACGCCGGCGCCCCTCCCGGGACGCCGGCTCGGCGGCTACGCGGCCCGCTCCCGTTCCGTCAGCCAGGTTCGGGTCGGGCGGCACACCAGTCCGCCGTCCACGGCCCTGCACCATGTCTGGTAGCCGCCGGAGTACAGGCGCTTGCCCAGCCAGTCGTAGGCGTCGCCGTCCGGGCGGGCCGACGGGGTCATGGCCACGAAGTTCGCGGCGTCGTCGACGCTGCCCGTGCCGTCGTAGCGGGCGACCTCGGGGTACGGGTACACGGGACGGGTGCGCGTCACCGTGCCGTTCGTGCTGTTGGACGCGACGATCCGGCCGGGCGTGGCGGCGCTCTCCGCCCAGGCCATCACCGGGGTGAGGACGTCGAAGGTGTTCGGCCCGTCACCGCCCCCGCAGTGGGCGACCCCCGGGAACATGTACAGCTTGGCGAACCGGTCGGCGACCCTTGTCCCCATCGTGTCGCGCAGGGCGTCGTAGTAGGCCAGCGTCCCCTGCGGTGAGATGTGCTGGTCGTTCCAGCCGTGCCAGAGAAGCAGCTTGCCGCCGCTCTTCTCGAAGGCGCCGAGGTCGGGGTCCATGGCCGCCAGATAGCTGGAGGACTGGACGGTCTTCCAGAAGGACTCGACGGTGAAGTCGAGGTCCGAGAGCCTGAAGTCCGGGTCGGGGGCGTTCGTGTACGCCAGATAGCGGGCGAAGGACGTCACGAAGTTCTCGCTCGCGACCGTCTCGCCCTGCGTCTTCGGCACGAACAGGGTCCACTCCAGTTCGGAGCCCCACTCGTGGGCGATCGCGACCTCCAGCCTGCGGCCCTCGGCGTCGGTGGCGCCGTCGTGCAGGCGCTGGACCACGGCGGCCTGCGCCGCGGTCAGGCAGGTCGACGGGTCCTGACCGGAGACGCACACCAACGTCCTCGGGTCGAAGTCGCAGCGCCGCGGGTCGTCGAGCAGCCCGTCCGTCAGGCCGTCCAGCGCGTCGCAGGCCGCCAGCACGGCCCGGTGGATCAGGGGCAGTCGGTCGGCGAGGAGGATGTAGTCGCCGGTCTCGTCCTTGTTCGTCAGCACGTTCCAGGCGTGGTGGAAGGTGTTCTGGACGACCATGTTGTTCGCGGGCGCGCCGGCGGCGATGCCGTCGAAGTCGTCCGGGTAGCGCTGGGCCTCCATGAGCGCCTCACGGCCGCCGTCGGAGCAGCCGGTGAAGTACGAGTAGGCGGGGCGCTTGCCGTAGAACCTCGCGATGACCGCCTTGGCCACCTGGGACGTGACATGCACGCCCCGGTAGGCGAAGTCGATCTGCGCCTGGGGGTTGTCCAGCGCCCAGGAGCCGTCGTTCAGGCCCTGGTGGCCCATGTCGGTGGTGGCGCTCGCGACCGTGCCGTCCCGGACGACCGGACAGGTCGACGCCTGGCCGTAGTTGATGACGGCGCTCCCGCACAGGCCACCGCAGCCGGTCTGGACGTAGCGCTGCGTCCAGCCGTTGACCGGCAGGCGCATGACAATGGTGTTCGCGGGGGCGATGGTCCCCCGCACCTCGCAGTAGGGGGCCGCGCCGGTCGTCACGACGGTCGCCGAGGAGATCGTGACCGGCGCGTCGGCGACCCCGTCCAGGTCGAGGCCGGTCACGCGGGCGCAGTCCGTCACGGGCCGCACCGCGGGCAGATCCGCCAGGCCGTCGGCCGTGACGGCGCGGTGCGGCGCCTGCGCGCCGCTCGCGCTCGTGACCGGCACCAGGACAGCGGCGAGCATGGCCACCACCGCCACCCGGGCGGCGAAGGCGGCCGGTCTCCTTCGGCCGCGGACGAAGGACCAACGCATGGGTTCCCCTCTCGGTACGGGCGCGCCACGGGCGACGGCGCCACCGAGCGGTCAGCGTGGCCCACACCGAAGAGATCGTCAACAATTTCGACAACAATTATTCGGCAGCGCCGTTCCGGCCGGGCCGACGGGACGCACGGGGTCACGGAGTGCTCGGAATATCACAGGAGGGGATAATTCGGTGAGCACGGTGGCGCTCGACCGGCGTCCTCCATCGACCAGGAAAAGGCAGGTCGGACCATGTCGAAGAAACCACGTTCGTCCGAGCCGACCCACGGCGAGGGGCCGAGCCGGCACGAGGGCGTCGGGCAGCACGGCTGGTCACCCGATGTGGACGAGACACGTCAGCGGGACAACCCGAGCTCTCACCGCTCCTTCCACACAGCCGAGCACGCCGACCAGAAGGGCCGAGGCCGGACCAAGGCAGCCGAGGAGACGAAGTCCGTTCCGGGTGACACGGCCGAGAGTCGCGGCAACCGCGGCGAGAAGTACGCCGACACGGACGAGAAGGGCCGACGCGACACCGGCCCCAAGGGCCGATCCCAGCGCCCCAGCGGCACCAGGGACGCGTCCGCCACGACCGGCGTGGACCCACAGGACCCGCCGTCCGGACGCCGATCGGGCCGCTGACGGCCCGCTCGCGCGCGGACGGCCCCCTCCGTGGCCGGCTCCTCCACACCCCCGGCCACGGAGGGGGCGTCGCCCCCTCACGACGCGCGTCGTACGACGCGCGGATCCGCGTCAGCAGATCCGCGGCAACTGCTCCCCGATCGGCAGATCGACCACCCGTGTTCCGCCCAGTCCGGTCCTGGCCACGACCATCCCGGGATGCTGCTCGACGGCCTCACCGATGACCACGGAGTCCGCGCCCAGCGGATGGGCCCGCATAGCCTCGAGGACGGCGTCGGCGTGCTCGCGCGGGACGAAGGCCACCAGCTTGCCCTCGTTGGCGATGTACATGGGGTCCAGGCCCAGGATGGCGCATGCGTTGGCGACGGCCGACGGGACCGGGACGTCGCGTTCCCGGATGACCACCCCCGCGCCGGAGGCCGCCGCGATCTCGTTGAGCGCGGCCGCCAGGCCGCCTCGGGTGGGATCGCGCAGCACGTGCAGATCCGGGGTGACGGCGAGCATGGTGTCGACCAGGCCGCCGAGCGCCGCACAGTCGCTCTTGACCTCGACCCCGAACTCCAGGCCCTCGCGCACGCTCATGACCGCCACCCCGTGGACGCCGATGGCGCCACTGACGATCACCACGTCACCGGGGACGACCCGCTGGGGCCGCAGGTCCACGCCCGCGGGGACGAGACCGATGCCCGCGGTGTTGAGGTAGATCCCGTCACCGTGTCCGGCTTCCACCACCTTGGTGTCCCCGGTGGCCACCTCCACCCCGGCGGCACGGGCGGCCGCGCCCAGCGCCTCGGACACCCGCCGGACCACGTCCAGTTCGACGCCCTCCTCCAGGATGAATCCGCAGGAGAGGTAGGCGGCACGGGCGCCGCTCATGGCGAGGTCGTTGACGGTGCCGTTGACCGCCAGGTCGCCGATGCTGCCGCCGGGGAAGAACAGCGGCCGCACCACGTAGGAGTCGGTGGAGAACGCCAGCCGGGCCCCGCCCACGGTCAGCACGGCGGAGTCGCCCAGCTGCCTGAGCACCTCGCCCCCGAAGGCGGGCGCGAAGATCTGCTGGACCAGTTCGGCGGAGAGCACTCCCCCGCCACCGTGGCCCATGACGACCCGGGGCCTCTCCCGCAGCGGCGCCGGACAGGTCCAGCCCTCGACGTCGAGGGCGCGGGCGGTGCCGGGAGCGGGCAGATCGGTGATGTCAGACAACGGGGGTCGCCTCCCGGGTCTTGGCGGCCGGCATGTCCAGCCGCCGGTAGAGGTAGTACGCGGCGCAGGCACCCTCGCTGGAGACCATGGTGGCGCCCAGGGGGGTGCGGGGGGTGCACAGGGTGCCGAAGGCCTCGCACTCGTGCGGCTTGAGCAGTCCCTGCAGGACCTCGCCGCTGCGGCACTCGGCCGGCTCCTCCGTCCGGATCCCCTCGACCGCGAAGCGGTGCTCGGCGTCGTGGTCGCGGTACTTCGACGACAGCCGCCAGCCGCTGCCGGGGATCACGCCGATTCCGCGCCAGGCCCGGTCGGTGACCTCGAAGACGTCCTCCAGCATGGCCCGGGCGGCCGGGTTGCCCTCCGGGCGGACGGCACGGGCGTAGGCGTTGTCGACGGTGTACTCGCCGCGTTCCAGCTGACGGACGGCCCGGCGCACGCCTTCGAGGATGTCCAGCGGCTCGAAGCCCGTCACGACGATCGGGACGCGGAAGCGCTCCGCCAGTTCCGGATACTCCTCCACCCCCATCACGCTGCACACGTGCCCGGCCGCGAGGAAGCCCTGCACCCGGCAGCTCGGCGACGACATGATCGCCTCGATGGCCGGCGGCACCCGGACATGGGACACCAGCATGCTGAAGTTCGCAATGCCCAGCTTCCGGGCCTGGCGGACCGTCATGGCGTTGGGCGGAGCCGTCGTCTCGAAGCCGATGCCGAAGAACACCACCTCGCGGTCGGGGTTGTGCCGGGCGATCCGCAGCGCGTCGAGCGGTGAGTAGACGACACGCACGTCGCCGCCCTCCCCGCGGACCTGGAACAGGTCCCGTCCGGTGCCCGGCACCCGCAGCATGTCCCCGAAGGAGCAGAAGATCACCTCCGGCCGGGAGGCGATCTCCAGCGCCTTGTCGATGACCTCCAGCGGGGTCACACACACCGGACAGCCCGGACCGTGAATCAACTCCAGCTTTTCCGGAAGGAGTTGGTCGATGCCGTGCCGGATGATGCTGTGCGTCTGGCCGCCGCAGACCTCCATCAGCGCCCACGGCCTCGTCACCGTGGCATGGATGTCGTCGAGCAGCCGACGGGCCAGCTCCGGATCCTGGAACTCGTCGATGTACCTCACCGGTTGTGCACCCCTTCCACCGGGTCCGTGCCCGCCTCCGCCGCCGCCATCTCCCAGGCGTCGCCGAACTCCTCCTGCAGCATGCCGAGTTCGGCGAACAGTTCGAGCGTCTGGCGCGCCGACTCCTCGTCCAGCCGCTGAAGCGCGAAGCCGACGTGGACGATGGCGTACTCGCCGACCTGGAGGTCGGGCAGATACTCCAGGCACACCTCCTTGACCACACCGCCGAAGTCGACGGTGGCCATCCGGGTGCCGTCCCGGTCCTCGATGTCCAGCACTCTGCCGGGTACCGCCAGGCACATGAGCCTCTCCTCGCTGTGGATCGCGCGTTGGTCAGTCGGTGGGAGTCGTCCGGGCGGCCACCATCAGCTGGCCCAGGGCCAGACCGCCGTCGCCCGGCGGCACCAGCCGGTGCCGCAGGACCGTGAAGCCGTCCTCGCGCAGGGCGGCGGAACAGGCCGAGGAGAGCAGCGTGTTGGCGAACACGCCTCCCGTCAGGGCGACCGTGTCCAGGCCGTGCCGCTCCCGGGCCCGTACGCAGATCCGGTGCACCAGGCCGGTCACCGCCCGGTGGAAGCGGGCCGCGACCAGCGCCGGTCCGACGCCGGCCCGCAGGTCGGCGACGATCGCGGCGAGGACGGGCGCGGGGTCGGCCCGTACCGCGTCGCCCTCTTCACGCACATGCCCGGGCGCGCGGAGGTCGAAGGCGTACGCGACCCGGTCGCCGGTGGGCGCGCCGAGCGCCGCTCCCTCCAGCTCCACGGCGGCCTGTGCCTCGTATCCGGCGCGGTGGCACACCCCGGCCAGGGAGGACACGGCGTCGAAGAGACGCCCCATGCTGGAGGTGGGGACACAATGCAGGCCGAGCTCCAACTGCCGCTCCAACAGACGTAGTTCGTCGGGCGGACAGGCGGCCGTGCAGGCAAGGTCGCCGGCCCGGTCGATGCCGGCCGCCCGCAGATGGGCCAGCGCCATGCGGTACGGCCTGCGTACCGCGGCGTCGCCACCGGGCAGCGGGACGTACGCGAGGTGCCCGAACCGGCTGAAGCCGTCGTAGTCCGCGAGCAGGAACTCGCCGCCCCAGACGGCTCCGTCGTCGCCGTGGCCCGTGCCGTCGAAGGCGACGCCGATCACCGGCCGGGTGCCGTCCAGCCCGTGCTCGGCCATCGCGGCGGCGACGTGCGCGTGATGGTGCTGGACGCGTACGACGGGCCGCTCCGCCGCATGGCGGTCGGCCCACCGGGCGGAGCGGTAGCCGGGATGCCGGTCGGCCGCCAGGGTGGCGGGCCGTACGCCGGTGAGGGACTCCAGTTGCGCCACCGCGCCCTCGAAGGCGCGCTGGGTGGCGAGGTCGTCCATGTCGCCGATGTGCGCGGACAGCCAGGCGCGCCGGCCCGCCCCCAGGCAGAAGGCGTTCTTCAGGTCGCCGCCGACGGCGAGGGCGGGGCGGACCGGCAGCGGGAGGGCGACCGGCAGCGGGGCGTAGCCGCGGGAGCGCCGGATCACCAGCGGCTCGCCGTCGCAGACGCGGACCACCGAGTCGTCGCAGGGGACGTGGATCGGCCGGTCGTGCGTGAGCCAGGCGTCGGCCAGCGGGGCGAGCCGCTCCAGCGCCTCGGTGTCGTCGGTGACGATCGGCTCACCGGACACGTTGCCGCTGGTCATGACGAGCAGCCGGGGGCCGTCCGGGTCGCCGGGCAGGCCGAGCAGGAGATGGTGCAGGGGTGTGTACGGCAGCATCACGCCGAGGTCGGGGCTGCCGGGCGCGACGGACTCGGCAGGGTGCGGGGCTCCCGCCGCGTACACCGGGTCCGGGCGCCGGCGAAGCAGCACGACGGGCCGGACACCGCCCTCGATCAGCTCCCGTTCCTCGGCGGACAGCCGGACGAGGTGCTCGACATCGGCCGTGCGCCGGGCCATGACGGCGAACGGCTTGTCCCCCCGCGCCTTGCGGCGGCGCAGACGGGCGACCGCTTCTTCGTCCGTGGCGTCACAGGCCAGGTGATAGCCGCCCAGTCCCTTGACGGCGAGGACCGCGCCGCCCGACAGCAGTGCGCGCGCCGCGGTGACCGGGTCCGTTTGAGGGAGGCCGTCGGGCGGCGAACCCAGCAGCCGCAGCCGCGGTCCGCAGGCCGGGCAGGCGACCGGCTGCGCGTGGAAACGGCGGTCGGCCGGATCCGCGTACTCCCGGGCGCAGTCGGGGCACATGGCGAAGCCGGCCATGGTCGTGTGGGCCCGGTCGTACGGCACGCCGGTGACGATCGTGAAACGCGGACCGCAGTGCGTGCAGTTGACGAACGGGTGGCGGTAGCGCCGGTCCGCCGGGTCGGCCAGCTCGGCGAGGCAGTCGGCGCAGGTGGCGGAGTCCGGGGAGACCAGGGTGCGGGCAGGTCCGCCGGTCCGGGAGGTGAGGATGGTGAACGCGGCGCCGCCGACGGGCGGCATCTCGCGCTGGTGGACGGACTCGACGCGGGCCAGCGGGGGCGCCTGGGCGGCGATCCGGTCGCAGAACCGGGCCACGGCCGAGGCAGTGCCCTCGACCTCCACGACGACGCCCTCCGGGGTGTTGGTCACGTGTCCGGCCAGGGCGAGTTCGGTGGCGAGGCCGTAGAGGTAGGGCCGGAAGCCCACGCCCTGCACCACTCCCCGGACGGTGACACGGCGGCGCAGCGGCGGGGCACCGTCGACCCCGGCCGGCGGCCGCGACGGGGCGCTCACGAGGGGGTGGGTGCCAGGTCGCCGGCGCCGGTCTCGTCGGCATGGGTGTGCGGACGGGTGTGCGCGTGACCGTGCTGGAGGTCCGGCCGGCCGGCCATCACCGGTGTGTGCGGGGGCTCGCCCTGCGCGGCGGCGAGCGCCCGGTCGAGCAGCGCGCCCACGCCCTTCCCGCGGCGTGCCGAGGTCAGGACCACCTCGACGCCCGGGTTGACCTGCTGCACGTTCGCGCGGAAGGCGATCTCGTCGAACTCCACGGCCTCCGCGAGATCGATCTTGGTGACGACGACCAGGTGGGCGAGGCCGAACGCGGTGGGGTACTTGAGCGGCTTGTCCTCGCCCTCCGTCACCGAGGCGAGGACGACCCTCAGGGTCTCCCCCAGGTCGTAGCCGGCGGGGCAGACCAGGTTGCCGACGTTCTCCACGAACAGCAGCCGGGTGCCGTCGGGCAGCCACCCGTCCAGGTGCCCGGCGAGCATGCCCGCCTCCAGATGGCACAGTCCGTCGGTGAGCACCTGCTTGACCGGGGCGCCCGACCGGGCCAGCCGGATCGCGTCGTTCTCGGTGGCGAGATCGGCGGTCAGCGCCGCGACCGGCACGGCCCGCTCCCGCGCCCGCAGCAGTTCGCTTTCCAGCAGGGCCGTCTTGCCGCTGCCCGGACTGGACAGCAGGTTGACGACCGTGGTGCCGTGGGCCGCGAGGCGGGTGCGCAGTGTGTGGGCGCTCGCGTCGTTCTTGGCGAGCACGGCCTGGCGCAGGTCGACGACACGGCACATGGTTCAGCACTCCTCGGAGATCGGTTCGCGTGTGGGCGTGGGATCGCCGGTCTCCCACTGCACGGCGGCGATCCGCAGCTCCCGGCCCGCGAGCAGATCGGTGGTCGTCCCGTCGCACGCGGGGCAGGTCAGCCGGGGTGGCATGCCGACGGCCCACTCGTGGTCGCAGGGCGTGCAACGGGCCCGACCCGGCACCGCCTCGGTGACCAGTTCGGCGCCTTCCAGAAGGGTTCCGGCGCAGACCAGTTCGAAGCAGAAGGCGAGCGAATCGGGTACGACGCCGGCCAGTTCGCCGACCTGGAGCCGTACCGATCGCACCGCCGTGACATCGCCGGCCCGCTCGGCGGCCTCTGCCACCTGGTCGACGACGGCCAGCGCGACGGACATCTCGTGCATGGGTCTCCGTCCTTGTCGCGGCCTGCCTGCGGTCGGCCTTCATTAGAGGCGCGCGCACCAGGGCCGCACGGCCCGGCACGCCGTCACCGGCCACCGGGTACGCCGTTCGACGCAACCGCGCGGCACCCCGGCGGCGGCCGTGGTTCACATCCGTCGGATGCGCAGGTAGCGCCGCACGTCGGGAAAGACCTCGGCGGCGATGGCGACCAGGGCCGCGAGGGCCGCTCCGCCGATGATCATCTTCTTCATCCCGTCTCTCCTCGTGTCGAGATCCCGTCGGCCGTGGCCCGCGGCGCGGACTCTCCCGGCCCCCGGTTCCACAGCAGCTCTTCGATCAGCCGGACGGCCTGGGGTACGGCGTCGGACACCGGCGGACTGAGACCGATGCCCTCTTCCACCGTGGCGGGTTCGCATCCGACGACCAGGACGCGCCGTGGCGGCTCGCCGCCGGTCCCGGCGCACAGGGTGCCCAGCAGCGCCAGGACGGCGTCGGGGGTCATCCGGTGGCCGTCCAGGGCGGGCGTGCCGGGCGGCGGGCTGCCGCCGCCGACGTCGTGTTCGATCACGTACAGCGTGCCGGGGGCTTCGCCGCGCGCGGTGGCGTCCACCAGGACGAGGGTGTCGTAGCCGTCCAGGAGCTGGTAGGCGAGGTGCACCCCGCGCACTCCGATGTCCACGACCTCGACGTGTCCGGGCAGGTCGCGCTCGGCGAGCCGGCGGGCGGTCTCCACACCGAAGCCGTCGTCCGTGAGGAAGATGTTCCCGATGCCCGCCACGAGCGTCCTCGGAGCTGCCGGTGCGGGACGGCTCATGCGTCGTCCTCCGCGTCCTCGGCCAGGGTGACCTCGTCGGGCTGGAAGTACAGGAACCGGCCCTGCTCGCGGCGGATGTCGGCGCCCGGGTCACCGTCGACCGTGACCGCCAGGTGCACCCCGCCGTCGACGTCGTGCAGCACCGCCTCGACCGTCGCGGTGCGGCCGCGCAGGAAGATGTCCTGCGCGTCGGTGCGCCGCAGGCCCGGGCGCAGCTCGACGCGGCTGCCCTTGCCCACCTGCCGCCCGTCCACCACCACGTGGTCCTGCGCCGGGTCGAAGCCCGCCTCGCTCGCGGGGTCCCACCAGGGGGTGTCCGGGCGCTGCACCCCGTGCTCGTCGGGGAAGCCGGCGTCCGCGGCGACGGGGGCCGGGCCGGTCGCCTCGCGCAGACTGCGCACCGCCCCGTGCAGCCGTTCCAGGACCTCGGCCGGCATGGAGTCCGCCAGCTCGATCACGGCGGCCGCCCGCTCGTCGGTGCCGCGGGCCTCGCGTTTCTCCTCGTCGGTGAGGGCCGCGGTGCGCAGCGCGAGGATCTCGTCGATCTCGGTGGCGTCGTAGAGCGCGCCGGGGCTCTCCGGTGCGATGGCCGGATGGTCCTCCAGGATGATCGGCGAGGACAGTACGAGGTCGGCGGTGCCGGTCTCGCCGGCGAGCACCGGCCAGGTGTGCAGGTTGCGGCAGGCGGCGACCGCCCCCTTCGCCCACTCGGGGGGATCGGTCATCGACAGGAACGATCCGGCGCTGAGGCCCATGAGGAGGTGGGTGGCCACCAGGGAGTGCGGCAGTGCGGCGTCCCGGCCGGCGTCGCGGGCCTCGGAGGGCGTCCAGTCACTGGTGTTCTCGACGACGGCGGTCAGCCGCAGGACCCGGTAGGGGCCGTCGAGCTCGCGGGCCGACAGCCGGATCGTCCCGTTGATCTCCTCGCACCGCCGCAGGAGGCGGCCGACGGTGCGGCCGGCCGCGTCCAGGACTGGTTCGGTGTCCTCCCGGGCGGGGCGCCGGAAGGGACGGGTGACGCCGTCGCCGAGGAGTCCGTCCACCGGTACGACGACCTCGACCCGTTCCTCGCCGCCCTCGTCCCAGGGCACCAGCACCCGGTCGTCGAGGCGGAGTTCGGCGACCGTCTCGAAGCCGCCGTCCGGGCCTGCCCGCTGCACGGTGCGCCGTCGGGCGTGCAGGAAGCGCACCTCGACGGAGAGGGTCGCGCCCGCCTTCGGTTCCATGAGGCATTCGGTGTGCTGGAAGTCGTGCTCCTCGCACTCGGCGCCCCAGCCGGGCGGCACCAGTACCCCGAACTGCCAGCGCAGCCGGTTCTTGGCCGCCGAGGCGCGGTACGGGTAGAGCACATAGCCCTCGAAGAGGACGGCGTCGGCCACCTGCCGGGCGAGGGCGAACCGCGCCTCCGTCCCGGAGGCGAACGCGGTGACGGTCACGGATCCGTCCTTCCGGTGGTGCCGGTGAGCGCGCGCAGCGGGTCGCGCCGGGGCGCGGCGGCGCTGCCGCTGTCGTCGAGGAGGGCCTTGAGGGTGGCGTCCCAGGAGGGCAGCGCGTGCCGGGAGCGGTAGGCGAGGAGGGCGTCCATGGTGTCGCGGGGCAGCCGGATCCAGCCGCATCCGGGGAAGTGCTGCTCGACCATCTCCCGCCAGGTCGCGACCGGCATCCGGAACGCCGCCTCCCGGTCCCACGGCACCGGCTCGACCCGGAAACCGCCTTCGCCGACGAACGCCGTACCGGAGAACAGCATCAGCAGCGGGACCTCTCCGCTGGTGAGGGCGTCCAGGTAGCGGGTCGCCGCGATGTCCATGTCGTAGGTGCACGGGACGACGAGGTCGGTTTCGGTCTCCCCGGTGAAGCCGGGGACCATGAGCGAGATCTGTGCGAACTGCACCGGCTGGAGCGTGCTGCCCCAGCGGGAGCGCTCGCCGAAGAGGTCCGCCAGCCCGTCGGCCTCGGCGGACCCGTAGCCGCGGCGGGCGGGTTCGATGCGGATCTGGCAGCGCAGCGCGAGGGCGTGCACCCGCGCGCCGTCGGCGGCGGTGACGCGCAGCCGGAAGACGAGGGTGGGTCCGGCGGCGTAGCGGTCGGCGCGGACGCCGGTGCAGGCGAAGGAGAACTCCGTCATGGCCGCGGCTCCTCGTCCACCGGCCGGGCGCGTCGCGCGACGTCCGCGAAGAACGCGTCCAGCGCCGCCCTGGCCTCGGCCCCGCCGTCGAAGCCCTGCCACAACAGGCGCATACGGCCTACCAGTTCGTAGCAGATGTCGATCGGTACGAGGTGGAGCTCGAAGCGCCCGTGGGCGCGGCGCAGCAGCAGCGCCTCCACGTCGGGTTCGAGCAGTCCGGCGAGGCGGCTGCCGCCGAGGACCGCCGTCCAGGTGGCCGGTTCGAGTTCGCTCTCGGTGGCGCCGGCCGGGCTCGGGTAGAGGGCGACCAGCCGGTCGAGCGCCGCGTTGCGGAAGAGGAAGGCGACGCCTACCGGGATCTGCAACGCGTCCCACGCGCTCTCGTGGAGGCCGTGCGCCGGGTCGGTGAGGTAGCGGGCCGGGACCGTGCGGAAGCGGCCCGCGGCGGCGCCCTGCTGCTGCATCAGCAGGGCGCAGGCGGCGCAGGCGCAGACGAGGGCGCGTTTCTCGGTGTCGACCAGATGGCGGTGGTCCGCCTCGACCGGGACGGCGCACAGTTCGCACCGTTCGGGGCGCGGGGATCGCTCGGTGAGGAACCTGCGCAGGCCGGGTGTGCGCGTCGCCGGGGACGCCGTCATCGGGCGCCCGTCGGTGCCGTGCCGATCTGCAGGAGCGTGGGCCCCGCGGGCGCGGTCTGTACGTCGACCGCGCCGACCTCCGGTGCGAAGCAGGCGAGGGCCGCGCGCGCGGCCTCCCGGGCGCTCTCGCCGGACCCGCATCCGCAGCCGCCGGCCTCCCGGGCCCGCAGGGTCAGGGTGCCGCTCTCCTCGTCGAAGTCCACGACGTCCAGGGCGTGTTCGCGGACGCTGTCGAGGGCTCGGGCGATGCGGGTGTCACGGTCCTCGGGGTGCAGGTCGTGCAGGACGAGGAGGCCGGCGACGAGTTCGTCGCCGAGCAGGGCCGCCGACGGGTCGCCGTCCGGGGCGCCGGACAGCAGATGGAGCACGCGGGCCAGACCGGCGCCGTAGAAGTCCATGAGGGAGCGGACGAGTTCCTCGGCCGCCTCGGCGGCTGCCGGGTCGCCGCTCGCGGCCAGCCGGTCCAGCACCTCCTCGACCCGGCGTCCGGTCTGTTCCGCGTCGACGGGTCGCGCCGCCGTGGGCGCGCTCATCCGCCCAGTCCGCTCAGGCCGGTGGGCACGTGCATGGACTTCACCGTCTTGCCGCCCCCGACGTACATGTGGACGCCGCAGGGCAGACAGGGGTCGAAGCTGCGGACGGCGCGCATGATGTCGATGCCCTTGAAGTTCTCCGGGGTGTTCTCCTCGAAGATGGGGGTGTTCTGCACCGCGTCCTCGTACGGTCCGGGCGTGCCGTAGGTGTCCCTGGTGCTGGCGTTCCAGGGAGTGGGCGGGTACGGGTGGTAGTTGGCGATCTTGCCGTCGCGGATCACCATGTGGTGGGAGAGGACGCCGCGGACCGCCTCGGTGAAGCCGACGCCGAGCCCCTCGTCCGGGACCTCGAACTTCTCCCAGGTCTGGGTGCGTCCGGCGCGGACCTCCGCCAGGCCCTTCTCCGCGAAGTGCAGGGCGACGGCGGCGGAGTACGCCTGGAAGTAGGTGCGCGCACGGTTGCGCTCCAGGGCGTTGGACCACTTCGGGATCTTCCACTCGAAGCTGGTCTCCGGCTTGGTCATGGTGCGCGGCAGGTTGATGACCACGCTGTGGCCGGTGGCCTTGACGTACCCGATGTCGACGAGCCCGGACAGCGCCGTGGACCACAGACGGGCGAGGGGGCCGCCGCCGGTGTCCAGGGCGAGGTGGTCCTTGCCGTCGAACCAGCGCGGGGACATGACCCAGCTGTACTTGTCGTCGAAGTTCCGCTTCTGCGGGGCGGGGATGGTGTGCTGGTTCCACGGGTGGCGCGGGTCCACCGGGTTGCCGAGCGGGTCGTGGGTGACGAACTGCTCCTGGCCCTGCCAGTCCTCGTAGTACGAGCTGCCCAGCAGGATGCGGATGCCGAGGTTGATGTCGGTGAGGTCGTTGGTGACGAGCTTGCCGTCCACGACGACGCCGGGCGTGACGAACATCCGCCGGCCCCAGTCGGACATGTTGGCGTAGGTGAAGTCGCAGTACTCGGGGTCGTTGAGCGCGCCCCAGCAGCCGAGCAGTACCCGGCGGCGGCCCACTTCCTCGTAGCCGGGCAGCGCCTCGTAGAAGAAGTCGAACAGGTCGTCGTGCAGCGGCACGACGCGCTTCATGAACTCGACGTAGCGCATCAGGCGGCTGAGGTAGTCCGTGAAGAGCTGCACCGAGGCGATGGTGCCGACGCCGCCCGGGTAGAGGGTGGAGGGGTGCACATGGCGGCCCTCCATCAGGCAGAACATCTCGCGCGTGTAGCGGCTGACCTGGAGGGCCTCGCGGTAGAACTCGCCTTCGAGGGGGTTCAGCGAGCGCATGATGTCGGCGATGGTGCGGTAGCCGTGCTCGGCCGCGTGCGGGGCCTCGGTGCGTTCGGCGAGTTCGAGGACGCCGGGGTTGGTCTCCCTGACCATCTTCTCGCAGTAGTCGACCCCCACCAGGTTCTCCTGGAAGATGTTGTGGTCGAACATGTACTCCGCGGACTCGCCGAGGTTGATGATCCACTCACCGAGGTGCGGGGGCTTCACGCCGTACGCCATGTTCTGCGCGTACACCGAACAGGTGGCGTGGTTGTCGCCGCAGATTCCGCAGATGCGGCTGGTGATGAAGTGGGCGTCGCGGGGGTCCTTGCCGCGCATGAAGACGCTGTAGCCGCGGAAGACCGACGAGGTGCTGTAGCACTCCGCGACCCGCTTCTGCTTGAAGTCGATCTTCGTGTGGATGCCGAGGGAACCCACGATCCGGGTGATCGGGTCCCAGGCCATCTCCACCAGGCCGCTGCCGTCGCCGGCCGCCTTCGTCCTTGCCATCGTCTTTGCCGTGCCCTTCGTTGCGCGGGGTTCGGGTGTGGGGGGTGCGCGAAGCAGAAGCGGGTCACTCGCGGTGGGGCGTCACCAGGGGGGCCGGTAGCCGGTGGTGATCTTCTCTCCGGTGCGGCGCCACTTGGGCTCCTGGTCCACCGTCTTCGCCGTGATCGAGCGCAGCTTGCGGACCACGGCTCCGTAGGCGCCGCTGGCCGTGCTGGAGAGCTTGGCTCCGGGCGGCTCGTCCATGAACGGCATGAACTTGTCGGGGAAGCCGGGCATGGTGCAGGCGATGCAGATGCCTCCGACGTTCGGACAGCCGCCGATGCCGTTCATCCACCCGCGCTTGGGCACGTTGCACTTGACGACCGGACCCCAGCAGCCGAGCTTGACCAGGCACTTCGGCGAGTCGTACGACAGGGCGAACTCACCCTGCTCGTAGTAGCCCGCGCGGTCGCAGCCCTCGTGGACGGTGGCCCCGAACAGCCAGGTGGGACGCAGCTTGTCGTCCAGCGGGATCATCGGGGCGGCGCCGGTCGCCTGGTAGAGCAGGTACGTGAGCGTCTCGGAGAAGTTGTCGGGCTGGATCGGACAGCCGGGGACGCACACGATGGGGATGCCGGCCTGGGACTTCCAGTCCCAGCCGAGATAGTCCGGCAGGCCCATGGCGCCGGTCGGGTTGCCCGCCATGGCGTGGATGCCGCCGTAGGTGGCGCAGGTGCCGATGGCCACGACCGCCAGTGCCTTCGGGGCGAGCCGGTCGATCCACTCGCTGGTGGTGATCGGCTGGCCGGTCTCCGGATCGTCGCCGAAGCCGCACCAGTAACCCTCGGGCTTGATCGCCTCGTTGGGGATGGAGCCTTCGACGACCAGCACGAACGGGTCGATCTCGCCCCGCTCGCCCTTGAAGAACCACTCGATGAACGTGTCCGCGCCGCCGACCGGACCGCACTCGAAGTCGATCAGCGGCCAGTGGACGGCGATCTTCGGCAGCCCCGGCAGCGCGCCGAGCACGATCTCCTCGATGCTGGGCTGCATGGCCGCCGTCAACGCGACCGAGTCGCCGTCGCAGCTCAGCCCCGCGTTGATCCAGAGAATGTGGATCGTGGGTGTCTCGTCGGCGGGCGCAGCGCCGACCGTCTTCGTCGTCGCCTCAGTCATGGGACCGCCTCCTGGGGAGGTGAGGAATGAAAGCCCCGTTTCAGGACTTTCCGCGTTCATCGGATTCTTGGTATCAGCCGATGGGCCGCGACGGGATGTCATGGGGGGCCGTTCCGGTGAATTCGGCGGCAGACGGGCCCGGATCGGTTTGAGAGGCGGCGAGGTGCGCCGGGGTGCCCGCGGGGCGTTCCTTGTGCACGAACGCCCGGCGCAGCGCGTGGTACGGGGCGTCCGGGTCGTCGAAGGTCCGCCGCATCCGGGCGAGCTCCCGCTCCCGGTACGCGGCCAGTGGGGTCTCGCTCTCCCGCCGCTCCAGCTCCGTCTTCTTCGCCGCGATCCGGCTGCCCGTCGCCGGCAGGGCGGCCAGGTGCGCGGCCAGGCGGCCGACCTTGGCCGCGAAGGCTCCCGGACCACCGTCCACCACCCGGTCGACGAGCCCGAGGCCCAGCGCGCTCGCCGCGCTCACCGGCAGCGCCTCTCGCACGAGGCGTTCGGCCACCGCCGGGCCCACCCTGCGGGGCAGGGTGTACGTCCAGTACTCCGAGCCGTACAGGCCCATCAGCCGGTAGTGCGGGTTCAGCACGGCACCCGAGCGGCACCACACCTCGTCCGCCGCCAGGGCGAGCATCACCCCGCCCGCCGCGGCGTTGCCCGCGAGCGCCGCGACCACCAGCCGGTCGGTCGTCGTCAGGACGGCCTCGACCAGGTCGTCGATGGCGTCGATGTTCGCCCAGGACTCGGCGGCGGGGTCGTCGGCGGCCTCGATGACGTTGAGGTGGATCCCGTTGGAGAAGAAGTCCCGCTCGCCGCCCAGCACCAGCACCGACGTGGGCCGCGCGCACGCCTCCCGGTAGGCGTCCAGCAGCCGGCGGCACTGCCGCGTGCTCATGGCGCCGCCGGGGAAGGAGAACGACAGGAAGCCGACGTCGCCGCTCTCCCGGTAGCGGATGTCCGTCCAGGTGGCCTCCGCCACCTCGGGCAGGGGCGGCAGCCGGTCGCCGAGGGCCAAGGCCGCGGGCAGCTTGTACGTCGGCGGCTGTCCGGGAAGCCGCCGGGCCCGCAGCTCCGGGATCCACACGGCGCCGTCCCCGGTGGCCCGGCACACCGCTCCGGCCCGGGTCGCCAGCAGCTCGCCCGGGCTGCCGCGCAGCACGCTCTCGGGGTGACCGCCGTGCAGGTACCACTCGCCGCCGAGCAGCGCGTCCAGCACACCGGGCTGCGAGTCCGCCGCCCTCAGCTTGCGCAGGACGGTCCCGGTCGCGTCCTCGGCCCAGTCGATGCGCCGGACACTCTGGTCCAGGTACGGACGCGGACGCAGGCGGGCGTCGGCCGCGCGGACCTGGTCCTGCTCGCACGGCACGTGGGTGCCCCCGGCGAAGCGGTCCACCGCCAGCAGGACGGCCTCGAGCGCGGCGTCGGCGATCTCGCCCCGGTACAGCTCGCTCTTGGACACCCGGGGCAGCCGGCAGGGCACGCAGGCCCACACGTCACCGGCGTCCATCTCCCCGTCGGCCTGGAGGACGGTGACTCCCCACTCGTCGATGCCCTCGTGGATCGCCCAGTCCAGGGAGGACGGTCCGCGGTCGCCCACGGGCCCCGGGTGGACGACGAGGCACGTGTGGGCCGACCAGACCTCCTCGGGGATCGCCGACTTCAGCATCGGCGCCACGATCAGCTGCGGCGCGTGCCGTCGCACGGCGTCCGGCAGCGAGCTGCCGGGCAGGGCGAGTTCCACCGCCACCCGGTGGCCGCGGTCGCGCAGTTCTGCATGGACACGCTGGGTGAGGCTGTTGAACGCGCTGGCTAGGAGCAGGATGTGCACGGCTGCCTCCGGGCGGGACGAACGGCAGGCAGAATCGGCCGCCGCCGCGATCCTCGGCCCGGACGGCCCGCCGTCCCCGACGACAGGCGGTCGGATCATCCCAAATCATCCGAAAGCGGCACACGTCCGTCGTCCGGTTTCACCCACCGGCCCCCTCACCTCACCGGCGGGCGCGCACCTCACCCACGGCGGCGCCGGAAACCGGCGTCCCACGTCGGCCGCCGAAGGGGATCACCGTCGCCGCAGGCCGCCGGTGACGCGTTCCCACGGGGAGCGGGTGGCGCCGAAATGGGTCTCGTGCGCCCAGATGTGGGTGCACGACCGGCACTGGAGGTGCAGCAGGCTGCCGACGTTGGAGAGCAGGTAGCACCAGTGCTCGGAGCAGGTGCGCCCCTGCTCGCAGGTGGCGCAGCCGCGTCGGTCGTCGCAGTTGGGGCAGGCCACCCAGGCCCGGCGCCCGATGTCGGCCTGGGGGTCAAGCGGCAGCATGGCCACCCCCTCGGCGCGGCAGCACGCCGGCCGCGACCAGCTCGTCGTACATGCGCTGCTGCTCCGCGTCGAGGCCGGAGTACAGCAGCCCGTACGCCGCCTCCTCGTCGCGCAGCGCGGTGACGGGGTCCCAGTCGGAGCCGAGCGCGTCCAGGACATGGGCGCGCCGGAGCATTTCGTGGGCGGTCAGGTCGATGGTCAGGTCGGCCGAGGGGTGGGCGCCGGGCCGGTCCGCGGCGGGCCGGCCCGCCGCGCCGGATTCGTCCGGCTCGTCAGGAAGGGCGGGATCATGGGGGGACATGTGACCGAACGTAGGTAAACCTTCCTCGCCCCGACAAGAGCAGGTGGGAGAAGTCACAGCGGTCCGGGTCCTTCCCCACCCCCGGGTGCGCCGGGACGCACGGCCGTGTTCAGGTCATGACATTGCCACCGGTGATCGGCGTAGTCTTGGCGCCGTGTCGACTGAGCGGGCCGGGGCCGGTGCGGCGGACTGGGCGCGCAGCGGTGTCATGGCGCTGACCGGGCACCTCGACGGACCACCGCTGGTACCACCCGGGAGCGCGGCCGTCTTCGCCGGCCGGATCTCCGCACGGCTCGCCGCCGCCACGGCGGACGGCGCTCATCCGGTGCGGGTGGACGGCGCGTCGCTCCTCGCGGAGCGGGCCGCGTTCACCGGGCACCGCCGGCAGGGGCGGGTCTCGGCGGGCGGCGCGGGCCGGTTGCTGCCCACCGCGGACGGCTGGGCGGCCGTCTCCTGCGCCCGCCCCGACGATCCGCTGCTGTTGGGGGCGCTGGTCGGCGCCGCCCTGCCCGACGACCCGTGGCCCACGGTCGCCGCGTGGCTGCGGACGCACACCGGGGCGGAGCTGGCCGAGCGGGCCGCGCTGCTCGGTCTCGCCGCCACGCCCGTGGCCCCCTTCCCGGCCCGCCCGCTCCCCGCGCCCGGTCGCCCCAGGTCTCCTGCGGGCCTTCTCGTCGTCGACTTCAGCGCGCTGTGGGCAGGCCCGCTGTGCGCCCAGCTGCTCGGCCTCGCCGGCGCCCGCGTGGTCAAGGTGGAGACGCCGCAGCGCCTCGACGGAGCGCGCCGGGGCAGCCCCGGCTTCTTCCGGCTGCTGCACGCGGGCCACCGCGCCGTTCTCCTCGACCCCACGACGGCAGGGGGGCGGCGAGCGCTGGCCGCGCTCGTCGACGCGGCGGACATCGTCATCGAGGCGTCCCGCCCGCGCGCCCTGGCCGGGTTCGGTCTCGACGCGGAGGCATCGGCCCGGCAGGGCACGATCTGGGTGTCCGTCACGGCGGACGGCCGCGGCTCCCCGCGGGTCGGTTTCGGCGACGACGTGGCCGCGGGCGCGGGGCTGGTGGCCCAGGACGCCCGGGGGGAGCCGGTCTTCTGCGGCGACGCGCTCGCGGACCCGCTGACCGGCCTGTTCGCCGCCGAACTCGCCCTGTCGGCACCGGAGAACGGCCGGGGACGGCTGTTCGACGTCGCGATGTCCCAGGTGGTCTCCGCGACCCTGGCCCCCGCCCCGGGCTCCCCCACCGGGACCGCTCGCCGGGACGGCCCCGGCTGGGCAGTCGACACCTGCGACGGAGCCGTGCCGGTCGCCGCGCCCCGCCGTCGGACCATCGACGGCCACGCCCCCGAGCCGGGCGAGCACACCACCGAGGTCCTGCGCGAGCTGCGGATCCCCTCGCCATGACGCCGGGAGTGCTGCTCCGCGACGCCGAGCTGGACGGACGCACGGTGACGGACGTACGCGTCAGCGGCGGGAGTGTCGTCGAGATCGGCGTACGGCTGACGGCCCGCCGAGGCGAGGACGTGCTCGACGCCCGGGGCGGGGCCCTGCTGCCCGGCCTCTGCGACCATCACGTGCACCTGCACGCCATGGCCGCGGCCGCCCGCTCCGTCGACTGCGGCCCGCCTGCGGTGACCACCCCGGAGGGACTGGCCGAGGCCCTCGCTCGCGCGCCCGCCGACGAACGCGGCTGGGTTCGCGGCATCGGGTACGCCGAGGGTGTCGCCGGTCCGCTGGACCGCGTCGCGCTGGACCGCCTGCACGCCGCCCGTCCGGTGCGCGTCCAGCACCGCAGCGGCGCGCTGTGGACGGTCAACAGCGTGGGGGCACAGGCCCTGGACCTCGCGCGCGCGGATCACGCGGGCGTCGAGCGCGACGGGCGGGGCCGCCCCACCGGCCGGCTCTGGCGCGCCGACGACTGGCTCCGCACCCGGGTCTCCGGGGCCCGGCCACCCGATCTGCGGCCGGTCGGCGCCCGGCTCGCGGGCCTGGGCATCACGCATGTCACGGACGCGACCCCGGATCTCGGCGACTCGGCGATCGACGCGATCGGCGAGGCCGTGCGCACCGGGGCGCTGCCCCAGCGGGTCCGGTTGCTGGGGGCGCCCCTGCACTGGACCGCGCCCGGCGGCCCGCGGTCACCGACCGCCGGACCCTACAAGATCGTCCTCGCGGACTCCGGCCTCCCGGGCTTCGACGCCCTGGTGGAACGCGTCCGCGCGGCACGTCGTGCGGGCCGGGCGGTGGCCGTGCACTGTGTGACCCGCGAGGCGTTCTTCCTCCTGACCGCCGCTCTCGACGCGGTCGGCAGACACCCGGGCGACCGGATCGAGCACGCCTCGCTGGTGCCCGCCGAGTCCATCCCCCGGCTGCGGGACCTCGGTCCGGCCGTGGTGACCCAGCCGGGGTTCATCGCGGACCGCGGTGACGACTATCTGCGCGACGTCCCTGCCGGGGACCAGCAGGACCTCTACCGGGTGCGGTCGCTGATCGAGGGCGGCGTGCCGGTCGCGCTGGCCAGCGACGCGCCGTACGGGCCGGTCGATCCGTGGCTGGTGATCGACGCGGCGGTACGACGGCGTACCCGGACCGGACAGGTCGTCGGCCCGGGGGAAGGCCTCACCGCGCTGCAGGCCCTGGACGCCTTCCTCGGCGCGCCCGACGCTCCCGGCGGCCCGCCCCGGCGGGTCGTCCGGGGAGCACCGGCCGACCTCGTCCTGCTGCGCGCACCCCGAGCGGCGGCGCTGGAGCGGCCGGCCGCGGACCTGGTGGCCGCGACGCTGATCGCCGGCGCCGTCGTGTGGTCGCGCCCGCACTGATCACGGTGTTCGCCCGGTCCGACGTGGGAACGGAGGCCGGAAGCCTAGGGAAGCGCCCGTGTCCGCCCTGGCGCATCGCGGCGCGCGTCCGGTGAGTCGCGGCGCGCGTCGGACGCGCGGACGCGGTCAGCGCTCTGCGCCGCGGCGTGCGGGCTGCGATCCGCGGGCGGGCCGGCCGCCGGACCCGGACCGGCAGCGCGGCGGCGGGCCCGCCGGCAGGGTGCCGTCAGCGCTCGTGCGTGCGCCGCGCGCCGACGCGCCCCCCACCTGCCGAAAGGGTCCGTGCGACCGGGGGAGGCCGAGGTCACAGGGGGGAAGCGGCCAAGGTCACAGCCACGCCCTCTGCTGTCGCCCGGCCCGTCTGGCCTAGCATCCGAGCATGACGGTCCTGCCCGACGACGGGCTTTCGCTGGCCGCCGAGTTCCCTGACGCGACCCATGAGCAGTGGCAACGCCTCGTGGCGGGTGTGCTGCGCAAGTCGGGCAGGGACGTCTCGGACGCGGCAGCCGAGGAGGCCCTGTCCACCGCGCTGGAGGACGGGCTCCACCTCCAGCCCCTGTACAGCGCGCACGACGCCGCGCCCGACCCCGGCCTGCCCGGTTTCGCGCCGTTCGTCCGCGGCGGCCGGGCGGAGGGGAACTCCGTCGGCGGCTGGGACGTGCGACAGCAGCACACGGCCGACGGCGCGGTCCTCGCCGACCTGGAGAACGGCGTCACGTCGCTGTGGCTGGTCCTCGGCGACGGCGGCATTCCGGTCGCCTCGCTCGGTCAGGTCCTCGACGGCGTGTATCTCGACCTGGCACCCGTCGTCCTGGACGCCGGAAGTGACGTCGAGTCAGCCGCGCAGGCGCTGCTGCGGCTGTACGAGGAGCGCGGCGTCGCCAGGCAGGCGGCGCGAGGCAACCTCGGCGCCGACCCGCTCGGCCACGAGGCCCGTACCGGCAGCGGTTTCGACTTCGCGCCCGTGGCCGGTCTCGCCCGCCGGTGCGCCGAGGCGTATCCGGGGCTGCGCGCGTTGACCGTGGACGCGCTGCCGTATCACGAGGCCGGCGGTTCGGCCGCGCAGGAACTGGGCTGTTCGATGGCGACCGCGGTGGCGTACCTGCGGGACCTGACCGAGGCGGGCCTGCCGGTGGAACACGCCTGCGCCCAGCTGGAGTTCCGGTACGCGGCCACCGCCGACCAGTTCCTGACCGTGGCCAAGCTGCGGGCCGCGCGCCGGCTGTGGGCGCGGGTCACCGAGGTCTGCGGGACCGCGGTCGGACAGGTGCAGCACGCCGTGACCTCGCCGGTGATGATGGCCCGTCGCGACCCCTGGGTGAACATGCTGCGCACGACCGTCGCCACGCTGGCGGCCGGGGTGGGCGGCGCCGACGCGGTGACCGTGCTGCCCTTCGACCACGCGCTCGGCCTGCCGGACGCCTTCGCGCGGCGCATCGCCCGCAACACGTCCACGATCCTCATCGAGGAGTCGTACCTGTCCCGGGTCGTCGACCCGGCCGGCGGCTCCTGGTACGTGGAGCGGCTCACCGACGAACTCGCCCATGCGGGCTGGGAGTTCTTCCAGGAGATCGAGCGGACGGGCGGCCAGGCGGCCGCGCTGTGCTCGGGCCGGATCGGCCAGGACCTGGCGGACACCTGGGAGGCCCGCAGCGCGAAGCTGGCCAAGCGGCGCGAGCCCGTCACCGGTGTCAGCGAGTTCCCGGACCTCGGCGAGCGCCCGGTGGAGCGGGCGCCCGCGCCCGCGCCCCGTTCCGGCGGGCTGCCCCGGGTACGGCGTGACGAGTCGTACGAGAGGCTGCGCGCCCGCTCCGACGCCCACCTGGCGGCGACCGGATCCCGCCCGCGGGTCTATCTGGCGGCCCTCGGCCCCGCCGCCGCGCACACCGCCCGCGTCGGCTTCGCAGCGAACCTGTTCCAGGCCGGCGGCATCGAGCCCGTCACGCAAGGCGCCTTCGCGGACAGCGGCGCCACCGAGGCCGTCCTGTGCTCCAGCGACGCGCTGTACGAGGAACAGGCGGCGACCCTGGCCCAGGAGCTCAAGGACGCGGGTGCCACACACGTGTTCCTGGCGGGCCGCCCGGGGCAGTACCCGGGAGTCGACGCATACGTCTTCGCGGGCTGCGACGCCGTCGCCGTGCTCTCCGCCGCCCTCGACCGCATGGGAGTGTCCTGATGGGAATCCCCGACTTCTCCGGGATCGAACTGGGGACCCCGGCCGCCGACGGCGGCGCCGACGAGTGGCGTACGGCCGTCAAGCAGGCCACCGGCGGTGACGAGCCGCTGTGGGAGACGCCGGAGGGCATCGCGGTCAAGCCGCTGTACACGGGCCGCGACCTGGAGGGCCTGGACTTCCTGGGCACCTACCCGGGCATCGCCCCGTATCTGCGCGGCCCCTACCCGACGATGTACGTCAACCAGCCCTGGACGATCCGCCAGTACGCGGGTTTCTCCACCGCCGAGGAGTCCAACGCCTTCTACCGGCGCAACCTGGCGGCCGGCCAGAAGGGCCTGTCGGTCGCCTTCGACCTGCCCACCCACCGCGGCTACGACAGCGACCACCCGCGTGTGACCGGCGATGTCGGCATGGCGGGCGTCGCCATCGACTCCATCCTCGACATGCGCCGGCTCTTCGACGGCATCCCGCTGGACAGGATGACCGTGTCGATGACGATGAACGGCGCCGTGCTGCCGGTCCTCGCCCTCTACATCGTGGCCGCCGAGGAGCAGGGTGTACCGGCGGAGAAGCTGGCCGGGACCATCCAGAACGACATCCTCAAAGAGTTCATGGTCCGCAACACCTACATCTACCCGCCGAAGCCGTCGATGCGGATCATCTCCGACATCTTCGCCTACACCTCGCAGCGGATGCCCCGCTACAACTCCATCTCGATCTCCGGCTATCACATCCAGGAGGCGGGCGCGACAGCCGACCTGGAGCTGGCGTACACGCTCGCGGACGGCGTGGAGTACATCCGGGCGGGCCGTGAAGTGGGCCTGGACGTGGACGCGTTCGCGCCGCGGCTGTCCTTCTTCTGGGCGATCGGCATGAACTTCTTCATGGAGATCGCCAAGCTGCGCGCGGCCCGCCTGCTGTGGGCGAAGCTGGTCGGGCAGTTCGACCCGCAGAACCCCAAGTCGCTTTCCCTGCGCACCCATTCGCAGACCTCCGGCTGGTCGCTGACCGCGCAGGACGTGTTCAACAACGTGACGCGTACGGCCGTGGAGGCCATGGCGGCGACGCAGGGCCACACGCAGTCGCTGCACACCAACGCCCTGGACGAGGCGCTCGCGCTGCCCACCGACTTCTCGGCGCGCATCGCCCGCAACACCCAGCTGCTGATCCAGCAGGAGTCCGGCACGACCCGGGTGATCGACCCGTGGGGCGGCAGCGCGTACGTCGAGAAGCTGACGTACGACCTGGCCCGCCGGGCCTGGCAGCACATCCAGGAGGTGGAGGCGGCGGGCGGCATGGCGCGGGCCATCGACGCCGGCATTCCCAAGCTGCGCATCGAGGAGGCCGCGGCCCGCACCCAGGCCCGCATCGACTCCGGGCGCCAGCCGGTGATCGGCGTCAACAAGTACCGCGTCGAGACCGACGAACAGATCGACGTGCTGAAGGTCGACAACTCCTCGGTGCGCACCCAGCAGATCGCCAAGCTGCGGCGCCTGCGCGCCGAACGCGACGAGAGCGCCTGCCAGGACTCGCTGGACGCACTCACCCGCGCCGCCGCCGGCGAGGGCAACCTGCTGGAACTGGCGGTGAACGCCGCCCGCGCGATGGCCACCGTCGGGGAGATCTCCGACGCTCTGGAGAAGGTGTACGGGCGCCACGCGAGCCAGATCCGTACCATCTCCGGCGTGTACCGCAACGAAGCCGGGGAGTCACCGTCCGTGGAACGCACCCGCACCCTGGTGGACGCCTTCGAGGAGGCCGAGGGCCGCCGCCCGCGCATCCTGGTCGCCAAGATGGGCCAGGACGGCCACGACCGCGGCCAGAAGGTGATCGCCACCGCCTTCGCCGACCTCGGCTTCGACGTCGACGTCGGCCCGCTCTTCCAGACCCCGGGCGAAGTCGCCCGTCAGGCCGTCGAGGCGGACGTGCACATCGTCGGCGTCTCGTCCCTGGCCGCGGGACACCTCACCCTCGTACCGGCGCTGCGCGAGCAACTCGCCGAGGAGGGACGCGAGGACATCATGATCGTGGTCGGCGGAGTGATCCCGCCGCAGGACGTGCCGACGCTCCTGGAGATGGGCGCGGCCGCCGTCTTCCCGCCCGGCACGGTGATCCCGGACGCGGCGTACGACCTGGTCGAACGGCTGTCGGCCGGCCTCGGGCACGAACTGTAAGCCCCATGGCCATCGACCTCGACACGTATGTGAAGGGTGTGCTCGACGGCAAGCGGGCCCTGGTGGCCCGCGCGATCACGCTGGTCGAGTCCACCCGGCCCGATCACCGCGCGCTGGCCCAGGGGTTGCTGACCGAACTGCTTCCGCACAGCGGCAAGGCGCGGCGGATCGGCGTCAGCGGGGTGCCGGGCGTGGGCAAGTCGACGTTCATCGACGCGTTCGGCACCATGCTGACCGGGCTGGGCCACCGGGTCGCGGTGCTCGCGGTGGACCCGTCCTCCAGCCGGACCGGCGGCTCGATCCTCGGCGACAAGACGCGGATGGAACGCCTGGCCGTCGACCCGGCGGCCTTCGTCCGTCCCTCCCCGACCTCGGGCACGCTGGGCGGGGTGGCCAAGGCGACGCGCGAGTCGATCGTGGTGATGGAGGCCGCGGGCTACGACGTCGTCCTGGTGGAGACCGTCGGCGTCGGCCAGTCGGAGACCGCGGTCGCCAACATGGTCGACTCCTTCCTGCTGCTCACCCTCGCCCGCACCGGCGACCAGCTCCAGGGCATCAAGAAGGGCGTGCTGGAACTGGCCGACGTCATCGCCGTCAACAAGGCGGACGGCCCGCACGAACGCGACGCCCGCGCCGCGGCCCGTGAACTGGCGGGCGCCCTGCGGCTCATGCACGGCAGGGACGCCGCGTGGACCCCGCCGGTCCTCAGTTGCAGCGCTCGCGAGGCGGCCGGCCTGGACACCGTCTGGGAGCGCCTCGAACAGCACCGCACCCTGCTCGACTCCACCGGCCGACTCGCCGCCAAGCGCCGTGAGCAGCAGGTCGACTGGACCTGGTCCATGGTCCGCGACGAACTCCTCGGCCGCCTGCACGCCGCCCCGGCGGTACGAGCCCTGGCACCCGCCCTCGAACAACAGGTCAGAGAAGGCGAGTTGACGGCCACACTGGCCGCGGAACGCATCCTGAAGGTGTTCGGCGGAGAGGAGAACTGAGGAACCGCCCGCGCACGTTCGCGTGGGTCCGCCGCTCCGGTGTCGCACTCCCCCGGGCCGGCGCGCGGCGGCCGGTTCAGCCGGCGGGCGGTCGCCGCCGGTAGATATTCCGTTGGAGCAGGTCGTTTGCGCGCTCCTATAGTGGCGGCCATGCGCGCCCCCTACCCCCGAACCCCCCATGTGCCCTGGTCACCGGGCTTCTCCGCGGACGATGTGCGGGCCGGTGGTCTGGGCGGGTTCGCCGGGCGGGAGATCGTCGTCACCGAGAAGCTCGACGGGGAGAACACCACGCTCTACGCGGACGGGCTGCACGCCCGCTCGCTCGATTCCGCGCACCATCCGTCGCGAGCATGGGTCAAGGCCCTCCAGGGGCGGGCGGGGGCGCGGATACCGGCGGGGTGGCGGGTGTGCGGAGAGAACCTGTACGCGCGGCACTCGATCCCGTACGACGACCTGGACAGCTACTTCTACGGGTTCTCCGTGTGGGACGAGCGCGACCGGTGCCTGGGCTGGGACGAGACCGTGCGGTTCCTGCGGGGGCTGGGCGTGCCGGCGCCGCCGGTGCTGTGGCGGGGGACGTTCGACGAGCGGGCGCTGCGGCGGCTGCGGGTGGAGACCGGTCGGCAGGAGGGCTACGTCGTACGCACCGCCGAGGGCTTCGCGCGGGAGGACTTCGCCGGGCGGGTCGCCAAGTGGGTGCGGGCCGGGCACGTCACGACGGGGACGCACTGGATGCACGCGGCGGTCGTCGCCAACGGGCTCGGACCTGCGGCCGCGCTGTGGGCCGTGCGGTCCGGGGCCGCGCCGGACGCGCGGGCGCTGGGCGCGGTCGTGGGTGTGGCGGACGGTGACGCGGGCGCCGCCGCCGAGGTGGGTGCGCGGCTGGACGCGCTGGGGCGGAGCGGCGAGGCGCGGCTCGCGGGGGTGTTCGCCGCGCTGCTGCACCGCACGCGACGGCCGTGGCTGATGAGCCGCGCCGCCGGGTCTCTCGGCGTGCCGCTCGCGAGGCGGGTCGCCGACCTGGTGGGACTGCACGCCGCCGTGCACCGGCCGTACCCGGACGCGGAGCGCCGGGCCGGACTCGTGCGGATGTCGTTCGCGGCCGACCTGGGAGTGCTGCACGCCGTGGCGGCGGCGGTCGCGCGGGACGAGCGGGCGCGGGAGCAGGCACAGTGGTCGGCTCTGCACGCCGAGGAGGCCGGGCTGCTCGGCGAGAGGCCGCTCGGGCCGCTGCGGTCCGGGCTGCGCCGGGCGCTGGCGGAGGAGGCGGTCGGCGGTGCGGCCGGGGACCGGTGCTGGGCGGAGGCACGGGAGCTGTACGCGCAGGGGCGGGTCTCCACCGTGGAGGAGGCCGTCGCGGCGACATGGCGGTGGCGGAGCGGGGCTTTCCCGCGGCTGGTGCACCTCGTGGGGCCGTCGGGCAGCGGCAAGAGCGCCTTCGCGGCGCGCCTCGAGGACGTTTCGGCGCGCGTCGAACTGGACGGACTGCGTGCGGCGCGCGGCTCACGGGCGGACCAGAAGGCCAACGGGGAGGTACTGCGGGAGGGGCTGGAGCGGCTGGACGGAGCGCTCGGCGCCGGCGCCACGGTGGTGTGGGACGCCACGTCGCTCAACCCGCACCAGCGGTCCCTGGTGCACGCCGTGGCCCGTCGCCGGGACGCGCTGGTCACGCACGCCGTGGTGCTCGCCGACGAGGACGAACTGCTGCGCCGCAACGCCACGCGGGCCCATCCGGTGCCGGCAGACGTGCTCGCGGGCCAACTGCGCCGGTTCGTGCCGCCGTATCCCGGTCAGGCGCACCGCACCTGGTACGTGGGCGCGGACGGGACCGTGGAGGACCGCGACGGCACACTGGACGGGGAGGACGTCTGATGCGTACCAGCGAGGAGATCTATCACCGCGTGCGCTGGGACCCCCGGTTCGACCCCGCGCGGTTCGTGCTCGGCATCAACCAGCGCGGCGCGGCACCGAAGCGGGTGCCGCTGCCGACGTTCGTGCCGGGCGGCGAGATCCCGTGGCACCGGGTGCTGTTCGTGGAGGCGGACGGCGAGGTCGTGTGGGACCGCGCCACGGGGGTGGACCGCGTCGACGCGTCCGGCGCCGGCCGGGTGCGCGAGGCGCGGCGGCTGCGGGCGCCCTTCTTCACGGCACGCCCGCCGCACGCGTGGGACGCGTCCGCCGGGCGTTGGGTGCCCGCGGCGTCCGCCCAGGGTGAGACGGGGCAGGACCGGGTACGGGTGCTGACCTGGAACACCCTGTGGGACCGCTACGACAGCGACCGCATCGACACCGCCCTGCGCCGCCCGCTGCTGCTGGAGGCGCTCGAACGCGCCGACGCGGACGTCATCGCCCTCCAGGAGGTCGAGGCGGGGCTGCTGGCCATGCTGCTGGACGCCGCGTGGGTGCGGGCCCACTACACCGTCGGCGCCGACCCCTGCGGGAAGGACGTCGACGACTGCGGTCTCCTCCTGCTCAGCCGGCTGCCGGTGAGGGAGGCGGCCCTGCATGTCCTGGGCCACCACAAGGCCGTCACCGCCGTCGTCGTGGACACGGTGTCCGGACCGCTGACCGTGGCCGCCACCCATCTGACGAGCGACCACTCCGAGGACGGGCCGACGCGGCGCGGCGCCGAACTGACCCGGCTCGCCGAGGGGCTGGCCGGCGTGGCGGGTGACCTGGTCCTGGTCGGCGACTTCAACGACGGCGGCCCCGGCCCGGCCCGCACGCTCGGCATGCGTGACGCCTGGACCGAGGCGCACGGGCCGCACGATCACACGCCGACCTTCGATCCCGGTGTCAATCCGCTGGCCGCGGTCTCGTCGCTGTCGGGCCGGGCCTCCCGTCTCGACCGCGTCTTCGTCCGCCCCGGCGATGGTCCGCGCGTCACCGGGGCGGCGCTGCTGGGCGACACGCCCGACTCGGCGGGGCTGTTCGTCTCCGACCACTACGGGGTCGCCGCCGACCTGCACCGCGGTGCCGCCGCGCCCGTCGACGTGCTCGACGTCGCGCCGACGCCTCGTACGGCACTGGCGTGGGTCCCTCCGCGTGAACTGTGGCCGGCGCTCCAGGACGTGCGCCGCGACCACGACGTGCAGATCCGGCGCTGGCCGCCGCATGTCAACGTGCTGTTCGGGTTCGTCCCCGAGTCGGACTTCGAGCGGGCGGCCCCGCTGCTGGCCACGGCGGCCGCGCAGGTCGCGCCGTTCACGGCGCGGCTGGAGGGACTGCACACCTTCGGTCACCGGGACGGCGCCACGGTGTGGCTGGACCCCGCGGCCGAGGACGACACGCCGTGGGCGGAGCTGTGGCAGGCACTCGTGCGGCGCTTCCCGCGCTGCCGTGGACGCCACGACGGCTTCACCCCGCACCTGAGCCTCGGCCGGACCGCCGACCCGCGGGCCGTCGCCGTCGACTGCGCGGCCCGGCTCTCCCCGATGACCGCGCGAATCGGCGAACTGGTCCTGCTGTCCCGGCGGGGCGAGGAACCGATGCGGCCGCGGGCCACGGTCGTCCTCGGCACCGGCGAGGTGCGGTGGCTTCCCGAGCCCGCCCTCGGCAGGCCCGACCGCGGGTGGGAGGACTGGGCCGAGCCCGCCGCCGACGTGGCCGTCCTGCCCGCCACGGACGACACGGCGGCCGAGCAGGTCGTGGGGCGCCTGACGGACGCGCTCGGCGAGGGCGCCGTCCGTCTCGCGGGGTCGCGGCGCATGGGCTGCGCGCTCGCCGGATCCGATGTGGACGTCGTCGCGGCGCTGCCCGGCGCCGTGGACCTCGCGGCCGTGCGGGAGCGGGTCACGGCGGTGCTGCCGGGCGTCGGGGGGATGCGCGAGGTCGTCGGCGCGCGCGTGCCCGGTCTGCGGTTCCGGTTCGGCGGGCTCGACGTGGATCTGGTGGTCGTGGCCACGGGGTCGATGCCGGCGAAGGACGCGCCGGCCCGGCGGGCCGAACTGGGGGAAGACGCGGCGATCGCGCTCAGCTCGGTCTCCGACGCGGAGGCCGTCCTGACGGCCGTGGGCGTCCACCGAAGGCGGCAATTCGCGGTGCTGGCACGAGGAGTGAAGGCGTGGGCGCGGGCGCGCGGCCTGGACGGGGCACCGTTCGGCGGCCTGCCCGGAGTGGCCTGGGCGGTGCTTGCGGCTCTCACGGTCCGCCGGTCCCCGGACCTCGTGGACTCCGGCGATCTGCTGCGACGGTTCTTCGGCACCTGGGCCGCGTGGGACTGGCGCGAGCCCGTCGGTCTCGCCCCCGGGGGTCGCGGGACCGGCGCGGCCGTGACCGTGCTGACGCCCAGCGACCCCGTGCGCTCCTGCACCGAACAGGTCGGCCCGCACGGCCGTGACCTGCTGAGCCAGGAGCTCTACAGCGCCTGGGAGACGGTGGAGGCCGCGGCCGGGTCCGGCACGGATCCCTGGCCCGAACTGCTCTGCCCGCCGCCCCTGCACCGGCGGCATGCGGCATGGGCCGTCGTGACGGTCCCGCGCCGGCAGGAGGAAGTCTTCGACGAGCTCAACGGGCGCGTACGCGGACGTATGCGCGCGCTGCTCAGGGCGTTGCGGGAGGCGGGGGTGCGGGACGCACAAGCCTGGCCGCAGCCCCTCACCCCCGGGCCCGCATCCACCGAGGGACCCGCGAGCGCGTGCTACGCGATCGGAATGGGGCACACACCGCTCGACGCGGAACGGCTCGCGGGCATCGCCGGCCGATGGGGCACGGGCCTGCCGGGCGTCCAGGTGACACGGGTCGAGGGCGGGGCGATCCCCACCGTGCGCTGACAGCTGACACACGACGACCGCCGACGCGCCGGGCGCTGCCACGTCCGCATCCCCGCAGGGCCGCGCCCTGCGCGGCGCAGTGCCCGGCCGCGGCGATGCGGCTCCGGCCGGGGCGACCGCCGAGACCGGGCACGGCGGCCTCCGCAGCGCGGCAGATCCTCAAGGCCGGGCAGGAGGTCGAAGGCGGGGCGTCCGGGCGGCAGCTCGTCAAGGCCTTGTGCCGAGAGGCGTATTGATCCAGCCGCGATAGGCGTCCACGTCGACGTTGCTGCCGCACACGATGGTGGCCACGTGCCGGCCGGCGAAGCGGTCACGGTTTTCGAGGATCGCCGCGATGCCGAGCGCGGCCGACGGTTCGACGACGAGGCCGGCGTGGTCGAGGAGCGTCCTCATACCGGCGATGATCGACCCCTCGGAGACCAGGACGGCGTCGTCGGCGACCAGGAGAAGGTCGTCCAGGACGGCCGGGATGGGGCGTCGGCCGGCGACTCCGTCGGCGATGGTGTCGGTCGAGTCGGTGGTGACGACGCTCCGTCGGCGCCACGAGTGCGTCATCGCCGGTGCCCCCAGCGGCTGGACGCAGACCACCTCGACCGCGGGCGCCAAGGCCTTCACCACATGGCCCACCCCGGTGGCCAGCGCCCCGCCGCCGAGAGCGATCAGGACCGTGTCGAACGACGGCGCCGTGTCCACCAGTTCCAGGCCGATGGTCGCCGCGCCCTCGCAGGTCTCGATGTCCAGACCGTCCTCGACCAGCCGGATGCCGTCGTGCCGCGCGACAGCCGCCGCCCGCTCGCGAGCCATGTCGAAGTCGCCGTCCACCAGCTCCAGCCTGGCCTCCAACGCTCGGATGCGATCAAGCTTGGCCGCGGACGCGAAGCGGGATGCCACGACGGCGACCTCGAGCCCCCGGGAGCGGCCGGACCAGGCGAGGGCTTGGCCGAGGTTGCCCGCGCTGGCGCACACCACGGCTCGGGGGCCGTGGTCGGCGAGCAGGCTCGCGACGACCTCGGTGCCGCGCGCCTTGAAGCTGCGGACGGGGTTCGCCGTCTCGAGCTTGATACTCACGTCGCACCCGAGCCGGGGCTCCAGCGCCTCGCAGCGGTACAACGGAGTGTCGAGGAACACCGGGTCGATCACCCGGCGAGCCGCCCGGATACGAGCGAGGTCGAGGCGCGTCTCCTGCACGACATGGCAGCGTAGTGCCGCCCGCGCTGCCCCATCGAGCAATTGTCCGTTCCTGCGGGTCGGTTGGGCTCGATCCGACGGTGCGGGCCCCGGGGCGCTCGACGCCGTGGCCGGGCACGAAGGGGCTCCGGCGCGACGAGGGCGACGAGGGCGACGAGTGGACGAAGGCAATGAGGGCGACCAGGGCGACGACGACGGGCGCGTACACGGATCGCCGATGTGCCCGGGTGGTCCAGGCTCGGTGGACACGTGAAGAGAACCATCTCCTCCGCTTGTCCGTACTATCTCTCCATCAGGGCTCTGCACAGGGCTCTGCACAGGGCTTCGCAGTGGTGTGCCCGGCAGGCATCGACCCGCCCGGAGGGCGGGCCCGGCAGGTCCGTCGACTGCCGCCTCACACCGAGGAAAGGTTGTGCGCTTCATGTCCGAGAACGCCTCCGCCACCGAACTCACCTCGCAGTACACCGCTCAGGTGACCGCCGACCTGGAACGCAACACCAAGGAGCAGGAACGTGTCAGCGCGGAAATCGCCGCCCTGCAGGAGCAGTTGACATCCCTCCAGCGGGATCACACGGTGCTCGTCAACATCCAGCAGGCCATCGACGCGGTGCCGGTGCCCGACACGACGGCACCGCCGTCCGGCAGTGCCCCGGTGCCCGCCCCGCGCAAGAAGGCCGGCCGATCCGGCACGGGCAAGGGGACCCAGCCGGGCAAGAAGAACCAGCCGGGCAAGAAGGCCGCCGCCCAGCCCGCCCAGTCGGCCGGGAAGCCGGCCGACAAGCCGAGCGCCGGCAAGCCGAGCACGGGCAAGGCCGAAGTCGCGCGGACGGCCCAGCCGACCCTCGTGGACCTGGTCCGCCGCCACCTCACCGAGCAGAGTGAACCCCGCTCGGCGGCCGAGATCGCCACCGCCCTCGGCCAGGCCCACCCCGAACGCGCCGTCAAGACCACCGTGATCCGCACCACCCTCGAAGGCCTCGTCGCCAAGACCCAGGCGCAGCGCTCCAAGCAGGGATCGTCCGTCTTCTACACCGCCGCCGACTCATCCCGGTCCGCCGCGACCGCACCGTCCGAGGAACAGCCCGCGCCGTCCCACGCATGACGTTCCGTTCCGTGTCCGCGGGTCAGCCCACAGGCGCGGAAGGAAGGCACCTGAGGCCCGTCGTTCGGCGCGCCACCCCGGACGGCCACGGCCGGATCGAGCCGGCGATGTTCCGCCGGCCGAAGGCGGTCGGCTCCCTGCCCGAAGGACACGCCGGCGAACACGCTGGGCATTCGTCGCGTCATGTCCGCCGTCGACGACATCGAGGAGATCGCTGCCCGCCTGCGCACCCACAGCGCCGAACTCGCCGGGGAGCCTGCGCGGTTCGGGGAAAGCTGTCGCCTCTGCCACGTCCGCGGCCCCGAGGGCGTCATGCCGGACCGGCCGAACCGCTCGGCCGACGGCTGCCGAAGGGGCCGTGCGGTGCCGCTCGGGCGGGCATGTGGTGACGAAGCCGTCGAGGGAGACCGAGATGTCGGCGATGATACGAGTCATACTTCCGGTCGAGCGCCGCCTCCCCATCATTTCTACAGTGCTGTAGATTCGATTCGGGCGCAACCGCGCATGACATCCTGATCGGTCCCGATCGGTCTCGACCCGTCTCAACCAGGAGGAAGACAGTGGGAGTTTCCCTGTCCAAGGGTGGCAACGTATCCCTGAGCAAGGAGGCGCCGGGCCTGACCGCGGTCCTGGTCGGCCTGGGCTGGGACGTGCGGACGACCACGGGCACCGACTACGACCTCGACGCCTCGGCCCTGCTCCTGGACGCGTCCGGCAAGGTCCTGTCCGACCAGCACTTCGTCTTCTACAACAACCTGAAGAGCCCGGACGGTTCGGTCGAGCACACCGGCGACAACCTCACCGGCGAGGGGGAGGGCGACGACGAGTCGGTCAAGGTGAACCTCGCCGCCGTACCCGCCGGGATCGACAAGATCGTCTTCCCGGTCTCCATCCACGACGCCGAGAACCGTGGCCAGAGCTTCGGCCAGGTCCGTAACGCGTTCATCCGTGTCGTCAACCAGGCGGGCGGCCAGGAGATCGCACGGTACGACCTGAGCGAGGACGCCTCCACCGAGACCGCGATGGTCTTCGGCGAGCTGTACCGCAACGGCGCGGAGTGGAAGTTCCGTGCCGTGGGCCAGGGTTACGCCTCCGGGCTGGCAGGGATCGCCGCCGACTTCGGCGTCAACGTCTGACCGGGGCGGCTTCCTCATGTTCGGACTGAGCGAATTCGCCATACTCCTCGTCGTCGTCATTGCCGTCCTCGCCGCCAGGAAGCTGCCCGAACTGGCCCGTTCGGCCGGAAAGTCGGCGCGCATCCTGAAGGCGGAGGCGCGGGCGGCGAAGGAGGAGCAGTCACCCGACGGGGAGCTTCGGCACCCCGGCTGATCCGTAGAAGCCGGTGGGCACGGCCTCGGGCCGGTGCCCTCCCTGAGATCCGGTGGGCACGGCCTCGGGCCGGTGTCCTCCCTGAGACGCGAGCGCCAGAAGTACGACGGGCCGGAAGAGGGACGCCTCGGAGGACGTCCCTCGAACGGGGCTCGGCGAGAATGAACCGGTGATGAACGTCGAGGCGGCCGACCGGATGTGCGAGGCCGGGACCGTGCTGGTGCGTCCGGTCCCGCCGCCGCCCCGGCCGACCCGACGCAACCCCCTCTTCGACGCGCTGCCCGCTCCGGCCCTCGCCGTCGCCGTCGCCGCAACCGTCCACGCCCTCGGTGCCGGGGCCGGCCGCAGCCACCGGCTCGTCGACGGCGTGGGGCGGGCGCGGACCGGATCGGACACCCGGCCCGGCGCCGTCGTCCCCGCGCTCCTGGTCACGCTGTTTCGGCGTGCTCCTTGAGTACCCGTACTCAGGCGCTCTCCTCCCCCGCGGTACGACACTGAGGCTCCGATCGCCCTTACCGGAGGTTCCCTCGTGTTCAGCCGTGCCGTCATCGCCCTGACACCGTTCTTCGGGCGGCTCACCGTCACCAGTGAGATCAAGCTGCGCCTGCCCGCGGGGACCCTCTTCGTGGCCAACCACGACTCCATGGCCGACCCCGCCGTCGTCATGACCGCGCTGCGGCAGCTCGAGCTCGAGCCGGTGGTGATGGCGACCGCCGGACTGTGGCGCATACCGCTGCTCGGCAGGGCGCTGAGCCGTGCCGGTCACATTCCGGTCCATCGCCGCACGGCGCACGCGGCGCTGGCTCTCGACGCCGCCGCCGAGGCGCTGGCCGGCGGCCGGCACGTGCTCCTCTACGGCGAGGGCCGGCTGCCGCGCCGCAGGGACGCGGCGGCCACCGCGCCCGAGCCGTTCCGTACCGGGCTCGCCCGTCTGGCGCAGGCGACCGGCGCGCTGGTGGTGCCGGTGGGCCACGCGGGCGCCCGACGGATCGCCTCGGGGTCGGCCGCTAAGCAGCTGGCGGGCGCGTTGACGGCGCCCGTCCGGCGTCCGCACTGCCATGTCCACCTCGGGGCGCCGATGCGGCTGCCCGCGGAGACGGATCGTGGCACGGCGGCCGCCCGACTCGCCGTCACCGCGGCCTGGCGGACGGCGGCCCGCGCCGTGGGCGAACACCCGAGGTAGCCACCGAAGATCCCGCGGCACAGCCACCGCGGACCCGCTCGGCAGCCACCGGCAGACTTCCGAAGGCGGCCGCCGGCGGACTCGCGGGGGCCTCTGAAGGCAGCCACCGCCGAGGCACCCGAGGCAGCCACCGCCCAGACCCGGAGCAGCTGCCGTCTGAACCCTGAGCGGCCGCGGGCGGACCCCCGCGCCATCCACCCCACGGCACCCGAAGCAGACGCGGCTGTCACCGCTGCTCCTCGGATGCGGCTGTCACCGCTGTGCGGGCGGTGGCGCCGTGCTCTGCCGCATCACCAGCCGCGTCGGTACGAGCGTCGTTCCGTGTTCGGACCCGTCCGGACGCATCTTGCGCAGCACGGCCTGGACGCAGAGCCGGCCGACCTCGGCGAAGTCCTGGTGCAGGGTGGTGAGCGGGGGCAGGAAGGAGCCGGCCTCGGGGATGTCGTCGAAACCGATGACGCTGACGTCCTCGGGTACCCGGCGCCCGGCTTCGTGCAGGGCGCGCAGCAGGCCGAGGGCCATCTGGTCGTTGGCCGCGAAGACGGCGGTGCATTCCTCGCGGGCGGCCAGCTCACGGCCGGCCAGGTAGCCGGACTCCGCCGACCAGTCGCCCCTGACCGGGGGCGGCGCCGGGCGGTCCGCCTCGGTGAGGGCCTCCCGCCAGGCGTCGGCGCGGCGCTGCGCGGCGAACGAGTCCTCGGGGCCGCCCAGATGCCAGACGGTGCGATGGCCCAGTTCGAGGAGGTGCCGGACAGCGGTCTTGGTGCCGCCGGCCTGGTCGGTGTCCACGACGGTGTAGTGGTCGCCTGCGTCGGAGTCGACGACCACGACCTGGACGTGCGGCGGGAGTTTCACGGTGGCCGCGTCCAGCAGGTGGACCTCCATGATGACGATCACCGCGTCGACGGCCAGTTCCTCCAGCCGGGAGAACGCGCCGCGCACCTCGTCGCTGGTGGGGACGGCCACCGGGAGCAGTGTCACCGCGTAGCCCTCGGCGGCCGCCGAGGTCGCGATCGCCTCGAGGGTGCGCACGTTGCCGGTCGTGGACAGCGTGAACGTGATGACGCCGATCGTGCGGAACTCGCCGCGCTTGAGGGCGCGGGCGGCGCTGTTGGGGCGGTAGCCGAGTTCCTTCATGGCCTCGAGGACCTGCTGCCGGGTCTCCTCGTTCACACCGGCGTAACCGTTGGAGACCCGCGAGACGGTCTGCGAGGACACCCCGGCGAGCCGTGCGACGTCCGCCATGGAGGCGGTGGCCCGGCCGCGTCCCGGCGCTTGGGCCGGTGTTCTTTCAGCCATGTCCACTCGGTGTGCCCACCTCTCTGTCGGCGCAGGTGCCACGGTCTCCCCGGAGGACCCTTGACCATCGTTATCGGGGCAGTGTAGACATGCCGCCATCAGATGTTTACGTAAACATAACAGCTTGCCAAGCCTCTTGCGTGGCTGATGTTTACGTAAACATCATGGTGGCGGTGGGGCGTTCGGAAATCTCCGCGCAACACCGCCCCGGTTCCAGGACTGGATGAGCGAGGAACGACATGACGACGCTGCAACCGCCGGTGGCCGCCGAGCCGCGGCCGGCACCTCCCCCGGCGAAACGGGACCGCCGCTCCTGGACGGGGTGGGGTTTCATCGGTCCCTTCGTGGCCGTTTTCGCCCTGGTCTTCCTGGCCCCGATCGTGTATTCGATCTATCTGAGCCTCTTCCGCAACCAGCTCATCGGCGGCAACCAGTTCGTCGGGCTGGACAACTACACGCGGGCCCTGCAGGACGGCGCGTTCTGGTCGGCGGTGGGCCGGGTGGCGCTCTTCCTGGCGGTCCAGGTGCCGATCATGCTGGGCATCGCCCTGCTGGTGGCGCTGGCACTGGACAGTGGCCGGCTCTACGGCAAGAGCTTCTTCCGGATCACGATCTTCCTGCCCTACGCCGTGCCCGCCGTGGTCGCCACCCTGATGTGGGGCTTCATGTACGGCACCAAGTACGGCCTGGTGGGCGACATCAACTCCGCGTTCGGTGTCACGCTGCCCGACCTGCTCTCCCCCGGCTGGGTGCTCGCCTCCATCGGCAACATCGTGACCTGGGAGTTCGTCGGGTACAACATGCTGATCTTCTACTCGGCGCTGCGGGTCATCCCGACCTCGCTGTACGAGGCGGCGGAGATCGACGGTGCCGGCCAGTGGCGGATCATCAGCGCGATCAAGCTGCCCGCGATCCGGGGCGCGCTCGTCATCGCGACGATCTTCTCGATCATCGGCAGCTTCCAGCTCTTCAACGAGCCGAGCATCCTGCGTCCGCTGGCGCTCAACGCCATCACCACGGACTTCACGCCGAACTTCTACACGTACTCGCTGTCCTTCGCCGGCCAGCAGCACAACTACTCCGCGACGGTGGCCATCATCATGGGTGTCATCACGATGATCGTCGCCTACGCCGTCCAGCTGCGCGGCATGCGCAAGGGAGCGTGACCCGATGAGCACCTCTGTCACCGCCTCCCCTCCGAAGGGCACCGCCCCCAGGCTGCGGACCGCCCGCAAGAAGCACGGTGCGGGCAAGCCGAAGCGCAACGTGCTGCTGACGGTGCTGATGGCCCTGGTGGTCCTCTACACCGTGGTGCCGCTGATCTGGCTGGTGATCAACGCCACGAAGACCCAGTCGGGTCTGGCCGACTCGAACGGCCTGTGGTTCGCCCACGACTTCGCCCTGTGGGAGAACGTCCGGGACACCTTCACCTACCACGACGGCATCTTCGGCCGCTGGCTGCTGAACACCCTGCTGTACGTGGTGCTCGGCGCGGGCGGTGCGACGCTGCTGGCGGTGCTCGGCGGGTACGCGCTGGCGAAGTTCCAGTTCCCCGGCAAGCGTGCGATCTTCGCCGTCGTGATCGGCGCGGTGGCCGTACCGGGCACGGCGCTGGCGGTCCCGACCTTCCTGATGTTCAGCAAGATGGGGTTGACCGACACCCCCTGGGCAGTGATCATTCCCTCGCTGGTGTCGCCGTTCGGCCTCTACCTGATGTGGGTGTTCGCCGCGGAGGCGATCCCGACCGAGCTGCTGGAGGCGGCCCGGATGGACGGGGCGAGCGAGGCGCGGACCTTCTTCCAGGTCGCGCTGCCGCTGCTGGCCCCCGGGATCGTGACCGTGCTGCTGTTCACCACGGTCGCCACCTGGAACAACTACTTCCTCCCGCTGATCATGCTCAAGGACGCGGACTGGTACCCGCTGACGCTGGGTCTGAGCGCCTGGAGCTCCCAGGCGCAGACCGTCGGCGGTGACGTGATCTTCAACCTGGTGATCACGGGCTCCCTGCTCACGATCCTTCCCCTGATCGCGGCCTTCCTGTTCCTCCAGAAGTACTGGCAGTCCGGCCTCGCCGCCGGAAGTGTCAAGGAGTGACAGGGGCCGCGCCCCCAAGCCCCACATGTGAGTCACACCGGCACCACCCCCACCCTCACCTGTCCCACCCACGAAGAAGTGGAATCAGCCCCATGCGCAGAACCACGAGCCGCATCCTGCGCGGCATCGCCCTCGTCTCCACCCTCGCCCTGGGCGTCACCGCCTGCGGCGGCTCGGACGACGGCTCCGACACGAAGGCCGTCTCCGCCGACGACATCCAGACTGCCCTGGACAAGGGCGGCGACATCACGGTCTGGGCCTGGGAGCCCACGCTGAAGACCGTGGCTGCCGACTTCGAGAAGAAGTACCCGAAGGTCAAGGTCAACCTGGTCAGCGAGCGCTCCGGCGACAAGCACTACACCGCGCTGTCCAACGCCATCTCGGCCGGCAAGGGTGTCCCGGACGTCGCCCAGGTCGAGTACTTCGCGGTCGGCCAGTACTCCCTGGCCAAGGGCCTGACCGATCTGGCTCCCTACGGCGCCGACAAGCTCGCCTCGAAGTACACGCCCGGTCCGTGGAACGCGGTCAGCGACGGCGACAAGGTCTACGGCCTGCCGATGGACTCGGGCCCGATGGCGCTGTTCTACAACAAGCAGGTCTTCGACAAGTACAAGATCGCCGTCCCGACCACCTGGGACGAGTACCTGGACGCGGCCCGCAAGCTGCACAAGGCCGACCCGAAGGCCTACATCACCAACGACACCGGTGACGCGGGCCTGACCACCTCCCTGCTGTGGCAGGCCGGTTCGCGCCCGTTCAAGGTCGACGGCACCAACGTCGGCATCAACTTCGACGACGCGGGCGCCAAGAAGTTCGAGACGGTCTGGCAGAAGCTGATCGACGAGAAGCTGCTCGCCCCGGTCACCGGCTGGACCGACGACTGGTACAAGGGCCTGGGCGACGGCACCATCGCCACCCTGCCCACCGGCGCCTGGATGCCCGCCAACTTCGTCAGCGGCGTCCCGAACGCCACGGGCCAGTGGCGCGCGGCCGCGCTGCCTGCCTGGACCGCGGGCGACAAGGCGAGCGCGGAGAGCGGCGGCAGCTCGCTGACCGTCCCGGCGCTGAGCAAGAACAAGGAACTCGCGTACGCCTTCACGGAGTACGCCAACGCCGGTGACGGTGTCGCCACCCGGATCAGCGAAGGCGCCTTCCCCGCCACCAAGGCGGAGCTCGCGTCGGCCTCGTTCCAGAGCAAGAAGTTCGACTACTTCGGTGGTCAGGAAGCCAACAAGGTCTTCGCCGACTCCGCCGCGAACGTGGCGAGCGACTGGTCGTACCTCCCCTTCCAGGCCTACGCGAACTCGATCTTCAACGACACCGTCGGCAAGGCCTACGTCTCCGGCACCACGGTGGCGGACGGTCTGAAGTCCTGGCAGGACTCCCTGACCAAGTACGGCCAGGAGCAGGGCTTCACCATCGAGAAGTAGCCGGCAGGCAGTTCCACCAGCACTCGACAAGCAAGAAACGCCGGGCGGCGCGGCTCCCGGGCCGCGCCGCCCCCGTGCATCACCTTCGGAAGGACCGCCATGATCTCCACCCTCCAGTCCCGCATGCTGCGCGGGGCGGACGGTGACCCCGCTCCGCGCCTGGCGTACGGCGCCGACTACAACCCCGAGCAGTGGCCCCGGGACGTGTGGGAGGAGGACGTACGGCTGATGCGGGAGGCCGGCGTCACCGTCGTCTCCGTGGGGATCTTCTCCTGGGCCCGTATCCAGCCGGGTCCGGACACCTGGGACTTCGGCTGGCTCGACGAGGTCATGGACCTGCTGCACGCGGGCGGGATCGGCGTCGACCTGGCCACCGCCACCGCCTCGCCGCCGCCCTGGCTCACCACCGCCCACCCGGAGATCCTGCCGGTCACGGCGAACGGCGAGACGCTCTGGCCGGGTGCCCGCCAGCACTGGCGGCCCACCTCTCCCGTCTTCCGTGAGTACGCCCTGCGTCTGGTCCGCAAGATGGCCGACCGCTACCGGGACCACCCGGCGCTCGTCGCCTGGCACGTCTCCAACGAGCTGGGCTGCCACAACGTCTACGACTACTCGGACGACGCGGCCCGCGCCTTCCGGGTCTGGCTGCGTGCCCGCTACGGCTCGCTCGACGCCCTCAACCACGCCTGGGGCACCGCCTTCTGGTCGCAGCGCTACAGCGACTGGGAGCAGATCCTGCCGCCCCGGCTGGCCGCCTCGCACCCCAACCCGACGCAGCAGCTGGACTTCAAGCGGTTCTCCTCGGACGCCCTGAAGGACCACCTCGTCGCGGAGCGGGACATCCTGCGGGAGATCACGCCGGAGATCCCGGTCACCACGAACTTCATGGTGATGGGCAACACCAAGGGCATGAACTACCCGGACTGGGCGAGCGAGATCGACTTCGTCTCCAACGACCACTACGTCCACCCCGGCCCGCAGGACCGCGACGAGCTGTCGTTCTCGGCGAACCTCACCAGCGGCATCGCGGCAGGCCGGCCCTGGTTCCTGATGGAGCACTCCACCAGCGCCGTCAACTGGCAGCCCGTGAACGTGGCGAAGCGGCCCGGCGACCTGGCCCGTGACGCGCTGCTGCACGTGGCGCACGGCGCGGACGCGGTGTGCTTCTTCCAGTGGCGGCAGTCGGCGGCCGGCGCCGAGAAGTACCACTCGGCGATGGTCCCGCACGCCGGCGAGGACAGCGACCTGTTCCGCGCGGTGGCCGCCCTCGGCGCCACGCTGAAGGCCCTTGCCCCGGTGGCGGGTTCGGAGCGGGAGTCGGCGGCCGTCGGCATCCTCTACGACTGGCAGTCGTGGTGGGCCAGTGAGCAGGACTCCCACCCCACCGCCCTGCTGGACTACCGGCAGGAGGCGCTCGACTGGTACTCGGCGCTGCTCGCCCTCGGTGTCCGCGCCGACCTCGTCACCACCCGCGCCGACCTCTCCCGGCACCAGGTGCTGATCGCGCCCGTGCTGCACATGGTGCCGGCCGAACTGGCCAAGGAACTGACCTGCTACGCCGAGCAGGGCGGCCACCTCGTCACCACGTACTTCTCCGGGGTCGTCGACGAGAACGACCACGTCTGGCTCGGCGGATACCCGGGCGCCCTGCGCGACCTGCTCGGCATCCGCATCGAGGAGTTCGGCCCGCTGCTCGCCGGGGAGTCCGTGGAACTGGACGACGCCACCTCGGGCAGCCTGTGGACCGACCGGATCACCGTCACCGGCTCCGACACCGAGGTGCTGGCGCACTACCGCACCGGTGTGCACGCCGGACGCCCCGCCGTCACCCGGCGCCCGACCGGCGACGGTTCGGCCTCGTACGTCTCCACCCGGCTCGGTGTCGACGGGCTCGCCTCGCTGCTGCCACGGCTGCTGGAGCCGGCCGGGGTCGGCAGTGAACTCCCGGCGGACGTGCGGGGATCGGTGGAGCTGACCGTCCGGCGCGGCGCCGAGGGACGGTTCCTGTTCCTGGTCAACCGGACCGACGACACGGTGCCGGTGACCGGGATGGACGGAGAGGTCCTGGTCGGCACCGGCGGCACGGAGGGCGGCCTCGTCCTCGGGCCGCGGGAGGTCGCCGTACTGCGCCGGCCCCGCGACTGACGCCACACACCCGCGCACCCCGCACGCCCCACGACTCCTCGGCGCGGCACACCGCCGCGCCGAGGGCCATCCCCTCCTGTCCGCGCGGCAGGAGGGGCCCACCACAGCGACCGCACCGCAGTTGGGAGCACAGATGGCACGCCGTACCCGCAGCAGACGCAGCCTCGGGGCCGCCGCACTCACCGCGCTGGCCACCGGGGCCGCCCTCCTCAGCGTCCCCGTGCAGGCACACGCCGAGGCCGCCGTCACCGTGACGCCGGATCCGTCGTACCAGCAGCAGAAGTTCGAGGGCTGGGGCACCAGCCTGGTCTGGTTCGCCAACGCCACCGGGGACTATCCCCCGGCGATCCGCGAGAAGCTGGCCACGTTGCTCTTCGGCGACGACGGCCTCGCGCTGAACATCGCCCGGTACAACATCGGCGGCGGCAACGCCCCGGACGTCACGGACTACCTGCGGGCCGGCGGTGCCGTGGAGGGCTGGTGGAAGGCGCCCGCGGGCACCACCCGCGAGGACACCGACTGGTGGAGCGCGGACGACCCGGCCGACTGGAACAAGGACGCCGACGCCACCCAGCGCTGGTGGGTGGACCGCATCAAGAAGGACATCACCCACTGGGAGACCTTCAGCAACTCCCCGCCGTGGTTCATGACCGAGAGCGGGTACGTGTCCGGCGGCTTCAACGCCAACACCGACCAGCTCAAGGCCGACTCCGTCGACGACTTCGCCGCCTACGTGGCGGGCGCGACCAAGCGGCTGGAGAAGGCCGAGGGCATCAAGGTCGACACCGTCGACCCGTTCAACGAGCCCAACACCGGCTACTGGGGCACCCGGCTGGACGCGAACGGCCAGCCCGTCGGCGGCCGTCAGGAGGGCGCCCACATCGGCCCCGAGCTCCAGCAGAAGGTGCTCGCCGCGCTGGCGCCCGCTTTGCAGAAGGCGAAGACGAAGGCGCGGATATCGGCGATGGACGAGACCAACCCGTCCATCTTCGCGACGAACTGGAACGCCTACTCGCAGGCGTCCAGGGACCTCGTCGACCAGATGAACGTCCACACCTACGGCACCGGGCAGCGCACCACCGTGCGTGATCTCGCCAAGGCCGCCGACAAGCCGCTGTGGATGAGCGAGGTCGAGGGCGACTGGGGCGACGGGCAGAGCTTCACGGACATGCGTCCGGGCCTCGGGCTCGCCCAGCAGATGGTGAACGACCTGCGTGAACTGGAGCCCACCGCCTGGGTGTTCTGGCAGCCGGTCGAGGACTACGACAACATGAAGCCGGGCGGCGAGTCCGCGAAGGGCGGCAACTGGGGCTCCATCCAGCTCCCGTTCAGCTGCACCGGCACGGACACCCTCCAGTCCTGCCCGATCTACACCAACACCAAGTTCGACACGGCCAGGAACTTCACGCACTTCATCAAGCCCGGTGACAAGCTGATCAAGGTGGACGACACCTCCAGCGCCGCCGCCGTGACCAAGGACGGCAAGGGCGCCTCGGTCGTCCACGTCAACAGCACCACCGAGGCCCGCACGGTCACCATCGACCTGTCCAGGTTCCGCACCGTCAAGGACAGCGCGACGGTCACACCCACGGTGACCAGCGCCGACGGCAAGCTCAAGCAGCAGGCCCCGGTCGAGGTCGTCGACGGCAAGGCCACCTACACCGTCCCCGCCCAGTCCGTGACCTCCTTCGCCGTCAAGGGTGTCTCCGGCGTCGCGAAGGACGCGGGCCTGTTCAGCAAGGGCCACTCCTACACGCTGACCGGCGTGCAGAGCGGCAAGGCGGTGACCGTCGGGGCCAACGGCACGAACCTGGTCATCGGCTCGGGCAACGGCAGCACCGCGCAGCAGTGGCAGCTGGACGCCCGGTACGGCAGGACGGGCGCCCGCCAGCACTACGTCCTCGCCAACGCGGCTAAGGGCGAGCGTCTCGCCGTCCGCGACAACGTGCCGGTGGTCGAACCCGACACCGGCGAGCGTGACCCGGCCACCGAGTGGATCATGTCGACCACCGGCGACGGGACATGGACCCTGGTCAACGTGGCCACCGGACGCCTCCTCGAGGTCGGCGGCCAGGCGACCAACGAGGGCGCGGCCGTCACGACCTGGCAGGCCAACTCCGGTTCCAACCAGCGCTGGAGGGTCACGGACGTGACCCCCTAGCCCCTGTCAGGTCACGTCCTGCGGGTCCGTCGTCCCCGCCCCTGTCCCCACCCGTGTCTCCGCCCGCGTCGCGATCGTCGTGACGCGGGCGGAGCGCTGTGCGGGAGCGGGTGCCGGAATCCGTTCCAGGACCCCGCCCGCGAAGACGTCGTACAGCGGCAGCGTCTCGAGGTGGACATAGCCGATGTGGCAGTCGCAGACGGCGAGCGGACAGGGGCGGGGACGCAGGGCGGCGCGGTACGAGCCGTCGTAGAGGTTGCCGAGTTCGGCGGGGACGAAGTGACAGCGCCGGACGGTGCCCTCGCCGTCGACCGAGATCACCGAGTCGCCGGTGCGGCAGGGCAGACCGGCGCTGGTGTGCGGATGGCGGCTGTACGGGAAGAGCGGGTCGAGGGCGGTCCACCGGTCGGCCTCGGCGTCCTCGTAGGTGTGGCCCTCGGCGGCGTTGATCCACAGATAGACGTGCGCGGGCAGGTCGGCGCGCAGCCGGCGGGCCGCGTCGAGGTGCTCGGGCAGTCCGACGACGCCGACGCTGAAGCGGATGCCCCGCTCCGCCAGTTCGCGGCACTTGCCGAGGAAGCGGTCGTACGGCGTCTGGCCCGGGTGGTACGTGCACCACAGGGCCAGGGTGTCGGGATCGGCCTCGGCGAGCCAGTCGGTGCGGCAGCTGAGGTTGGTCTGCACGGCGACCCGGCGGATGTGCGGGAGGTGGGAGAGGTCGGCGAGGGCGCGCCGGTACCAGGAGCGGACCAGTCCCTCGCCCCACGGGGTGAACAGGAGCGAGAGCCGGTCGTCGGTGCGGGCCGCGGCCCACCGCGCGAACCGTTCGAGGGCGGCCCGGTCGGCGCGCAGTTGCTCCGTGCTGTCGCGCCGCTTGGCGAACGGGCAGTAGGGGCAGTCGTAGTCGCAGGAGGCGAGCGGGCCGCGGTAGAGCAGGGTCAGGTCCATGGCGGCCGGATCACTTCCGCTCGTAGGCGGTCATGGCGGCCCGCACGGCCGGGGAGAACAGCTCGGGACCGATGGCGTCGGAGTGCGCGAGGCCCTCGGGGGTGAGCCTGAGGGTCGTCGGATCCGTGTCGGTCAGCCAGCCGCGGTCGGCGAAGCGTTCGAGCTCGGGGCCGAAGTCGTCGGCGGGCGCGCCGCCGAACCGGGTCCGGTAGTCGTCGAGGCGCAGGCCCTCGGCCTGGAGAAGCGACTGGAGCAGGTGGCGGCGGCGCGCCTCCTGGGGGTTCATGGGGTGGCCGACCTCGGCGTGGGCGAAGGCGGACGCGTCGGTGGCGACGTAGTCGTCGATGATGCCCCGGATCTGGTGCATGCCGACGGCGTAGTCGAAGGAGTAGTGCAGGCCGGCCGTGTAGGAGCGGGCGCCGCAGCCGAGCCCGATCATGCCGTCGGTCTGGCAGGCGTAGTCGTCCGCGCCCTGCGGCGGGGCGTCGGTACGGCGGAACATGCGCATGGACTGCTGGGTGTAGCCGTGCGCGAGGAGGTGGTCGCGGCCCGCGCGGTACAACCGCAGCCGCTGCTCGTCCCAGGCCGGGTCGGGGTCCGCCGCCTGCCCGCGGCCACGGCGGTCGAGGCCGGTCAGGGGGCGGACGTAGAGCGCGTAGAGGTAGAGCTCCTCGGGCCGCCAGGCCAGGGCCGCGTCCAGGGAGTGCCGCCAGCTCCGCTCGGTCTGGCCGTCGATGCCGTAGATCAGGTCGATGTTGAGGACCGGGATGTCGGTGTCGCGGACGCGGGCGAGGGCCGCCTCGACCTCGGCACGGCGCTGCGGGCGTACGGCGGCCCTGGCCTCGGAGTCGACGAAGCTCTGCACGCCCAGGCTCAGCCGGGTCGTGCCCCGGCCGGCCAGGACGGCGAGGCGGTCGGCGGTGGCCGTGGCGGGCGAGGCCTCGACCGACAGCGGGACCGCGCGCAGGTCGGCGCCCATGCGGTGCTCGGCGATGTCGCAGAGCCGGTCCAGCTCGGCGGCGGTGAGGAAGGTGGGGGTGCCGCCGCCGAAGGCGGCCGTGGCGAAGCGGACGTCGTCCGTGTCCCCCAGCGCCTCCCGTACGGCCCTCGCCTGCCGTTCCAGGGCGTCGAGGTAGGCGCCCGTCAGTCCGTCGGGGGCGCCGATGCGGGTGAAGAGGTTGCAGAAGCCGCAGCGGACCTCGCAGAACGGTATGTGCAGGTAGAGGGAGAGCGTGTCCTTGGGCTCCGCCGCCCAGAGGGCTTTGAGGGACGGGCGGCCGGGGAGCTCGCGGTAGGCCGTCTTGTGCGGGTAGGCGTAGACGTAGTGCTGGTACGGGCCGGTGCGGGTGGCCGGCTCGGCGGTGGTCATCGGCCGGCCTCCGTCGGACGGGGTGCGGGGTCGAGGAAGAAGTGGGCGTACGGCACGGTCCACACGGACTCGTGGCCGAGGCGGTGCCCGGTGTAGCCGTCGTCGCCGTAGGCGGTGCCGTGGTCGGAGCAGACGATCGCGAAGCAGCGGCGCCTGCTGCTCGCGGCGGCGAACAGGCGGCCGATGTGCCGGTCCACGTACTCCAGCGCGGCGGCGTGCGTCTCCCGGCTGTCGCCGGTCTCGCGGGTCGCGCCGGGCAGATGGAACCAGTTCGGCTGGTGCAGGGCGGACACGTTGACGAAGAGGAACAGCCGCTGTTCGGGCGGGAGGCGGCGTACGACGCGCTCGGCCTCGGCGACCTGGTTCTCGAAGGACTCGGGTGAGGTCACGCCGAACTCCGGTGCCCAGTAGGCCTCGTGGAACAGGCCGGGCAGCACCGAGCCCAGCGGGCCCTGCTTGTTGAAGAAGCCCACTCCCCCGATGCACACGGTGTGGTAGCCGTCCTCGGCGAGGCCCGACACGAGGTCGGGGGTGTCGTAGACGTAGGTTCCGCCCGCGGTGGTCTCGCTGCCCGCGAAGCTCGCCGCGAACAGCCGCGGATGCGGTCCCGGGGCGGCCGGGGTCGGCAGGAAACCCGCGAAGATCGCCTGGTGGGAGGCGTAGGTGAAGCTGCCCGGCGCGTGCCGCTCCTCCCAGCGTCCGCCGGGGAGGTGGCGGGCCAGGTGGGGGATGCGGCCCGCGGCCGCCAGCTCGGCGGCGACGTCGTGGCGGAGTGTGTCGAGGGTGACGAGGAGAAGGTCGTGGCTGCCCACCACCTCGTTCATGTCGGGCACTTCGTCGATGTCGGGCTCAGGCATGCGGTGTTCCTGTTCTGTACCGGGCGAGATCGCCCAGGACGGCGGCCACTTGGGCGGCGTGGGTGTCGAGGCCTTCCGCGCCGCTGCCGGGCAGGCCGGTGAGCCGGGGCAGCAGGTCGCCGAAGGCGTTGACCTCGCCGACCGCGGCCCTGCGCCAGCCCACGGCCGGCAGCAGGTCGACACCGACGCACAGGGTGCGCGGGAAGCAGGCCGCGGCCTGCTCGCACACACCCAGCAGGTCGGTCCAGCGGGCGCCCGCCGCCTCGACGTTCTCCCGGACGGCGTCCAGGTCGCCTCGCCGTCCGCCGAGATGGAGGTTGGTCATCGGCGAGCGGCTGGTGCGCACCACCGCGTGGGTGGCGCGACCGGCCACGACGACGACCCTGAGGTCGGCGGCCCGGCCGTCCTGCGAGGCCTTCGGCAGCCAGCGCTCGAGGTGCAGTCCGTCCGGGGCGAGCGCGTCGACGATGGCCGCGATGTCCTGCTCGCGTTCGTAACGGCGCACCCTCAGGGAGTTGTACAGGCCGCCGTCGGCGGCGAGTTCCACGGAGGTGGTGGCCCTGATCCGGCCGCCGCCGCCCGACTCGACGGCGAGGACGCCCGAGGCGGACGATCCGTGCGCGGGTTTCACGAAGAGCCGGGCCATCCGGTGCTCACGCATCGACGCGCGTACGTCGTCCCAGCCGCGCACCGGCGCGCCCCGCGGGCCCGAGGTGGGCGAGGCGGGCACCGGAACGCCCGCCGCGTCCAGGACGGCGTGGCAGAGCCGCTTGTCGAACAGCACCGCGAGCTCGTCCGGGTCGTCGAGGCGGACGCCGCCGCGCAGGCTGCGTACCGCGGTGGTGAAGCGGGTGTACCAGCGGCCCGAGCCCTCGGCCCGCGTCGGATCGGTGGCACCGCGCAGCAGCCGGTCGACCTCGGGGTTCTCGCCGGGTGAGTCCAGGCGGACGATCTCCTCGGCGGCGAAGTCGGCGCCGCCGTCGCGCAGTACGTCCGCCCACGGCACGACACGCGGGGCCGGCAGGCCGGCCGCGCGTACCGCGTCCTCGAAGAGGGCGACCCGACGGTTCTGCGGGTTGCCGACCACCGCCAGGCGCGGCTCGGGCGCGCGCTCCGTGCGCAACCCGTCGCGGGAGGGGGGACGGTGACCCATGGGTGGTGTGCTCACTCCCCGACGGCGACGTAGCGCCACGTCGTGCCGTCGTCGTCCGCGTCCTCCTCGGCGTCGTCGCGGTCGAGGTCCACCTCGACGCCCGCGGTCTCCACGGTCCGCCGGACACGCTCCTGGAGGGAGTCGCTCAGGTAGTGGTGGTGCAGGTCGAGCTTCTTGAGGTGGGTGAGCGGCTGGCCGCCGAGCAGGGCCGCCGCGCCTTCGTCGGTCAGCACGCCCATGGAGAGGTCCAGCACCTCCAGCCGGGCCACCACGGGCGCGGACGCGACGGCCGCGGCAACGGCGTCCTGGATCTCGCTGTTGCGCAGGGCGAGGTGACGCAGGCTCGGCAGCCGGGCGCCGGACAGGATCGGCTCCAGGTCGGCGACCTCGCTGTCGCCGCCGTACTCGGGGGTGCCGAGCCACAGGTCGAGGTGGACCAGCGCGGGCAGGTCGCTGCCGCCGACCCCGCGCACGACCTCCGCGGGCAGCCCGCCCGTCTCGATCACGAGCCTGCGCAGCGCGCGGTGGCTCACGGCCGGGAAGCGCAGCCCGGACCCGCCGCGCACGCCGAACTCCTCCAGCGCGGGGTACGCGGCCAGGACCGGGGTGACGTCGGTCTGGTTGATCCAGGAGATCTCGCACTCCTCACCCACCATGTCGCCGAGGAACACCGCCCGCAGCGCGGGGAACCGGTCCCGGGCGGCCACCAGTGCCTCGACGACGTCGGAGGGGTCCGTGTCGTAGGCCTCCTGCCAGGCGCCGACGATCAGGGCTCTCACCCGGGTGGTGTCGACGGCGGAGCAGAAGCGGGCGAACGCCTTCGTCCAGTCCTCGTCGGCGTCGTAGACGTCGCTGGTGACGCGCCAGGCGAAGGCCTCCGGGTCGGGCAGGTCGTCCGTCCTGCCGCCGGGGCCCGGGAAGGTGTGGGCGGGCAGCCGGTACAGCGCGTGCAGGTGGTCGGTGACGGTCATGCGGCTGCTCCCGGGAGAAAAAGATGCGCGGTCCGTGGTGTGTCCGCAGTTCTACCAACAGGCACTGACAGCACCCCGCGCCGGGGCCTCGGTTCGGACCATCGGCTCGGGCCCCGGTTCGGGGGCGTTGTCAGTGGTGGTCCGTACCGTCTTCGTCATGAGGCCGGTGCGCGAGGCGTCCGGCGGGGAGGGGAGAGCCATGTACCGGCAGGGAGACGTCCTGATCGTGCCCGTCGAGGAGGAGGCGTTGCCGCCGCACGTGGCGGTCGCGCCGAAGGAGCGGCGGGACGGGCGGGGCCGGCTCGTGCTGGCGCTGGGCGAGGTCACGGGGCACGCCCACGCGGTGGTGGGCCCGGGCGATCTGGTGCGCGAGTCCGGGCCGTTCGGTCCGCTGCTGCTGCACCTTCCCCAGGGCGGCCGGGTGGTCCAGGAGGAGCACGCGGCGATCGCGTTGCCGAGGGGCTGGTTCCGGGTGATCCGGCAGCGGGAGTACGTGCCCGGATCCGTGCGGATCGTCGCGGACTGAAGGCTGACGGAGGAGCGGGTGACCGAGGTGACGGAGGGGCGGATGACGACGACGGAGACGGCAGGGGCAGGGCCCGGCGCGGGAGCGGACCCGGTGGTGGAGGGCACGTCGTTCGACGACGTCCGTCGCTGGCGCGCCTGTGCCGCGGCGGCCGTGCCCGCCGACCGCGCGGCCGCCGAGGCCGGCGTGCGCCGGGCCTACCGGCAGGCCGGGCTGCCGGAGCCGGAGCGTGTGGTGTGGGCCGCTTCACCGCGGGCGGCGGTCACGCTGGTCCGGGAGGCGGCGGACAAGGGCCCCAGCGTGCGTGAGGCGGTCCGCAGCGCTCCATGGGCGGGTGAACGGCAGCGGCTGCACACGCGGTTGGGCGCGGCGGGCTGGGCGGCGCACTGGGCGTCGACCGGCGGGCTCCTGTGGGACACCACACAGGCGCTCGTCGACCGGATCCGCGCCGGGGTGCTGGAGGAGCTGGCCGGCCGGGACACGGGGAAGGAGGCGGCAAAGATCCGGCTGGTGCTGCTGGACGCCGTGCTCGGTCAGCACGACGCGCCGTGGCTCGCCGCGTTCCCGACGGACCGGGGCCCGCTCGAGGGGCTGGCCGCGGTGAGCCGCCACGCCGGCTGGTGGTGGCCGTTCGCGCGGGTGGCGGTGGTGTGCGAGCGTCCCGTCGCCCTGCACCGCGACGAGGCGGGCCGGCTCGACCACGGGGGCGGTCCGGCACTGGCGTACCCCGACGGCTTCGCCCTGTACGCCTGGCGCGGCATGCCGGTCCCGGCCGGGTTCCTCGCCGAACTGCCGGCGCTCACCCCGGACCGGATCAGGTCCGAGGAGAACGCCGAACTGCGCCGGGTCATGCTGGAGTACTACGGCTACGACCGCTATCTGGCGGACTCCGGGGCGCGTCACGTCCACCGCGACGAGACGGGCACCCTGTGGCGGATCGACCTCCCGGACGACGAGCCCGTCGTCATGGTGGAGGTCCTGAACTCCACACCGGAGCCGGACGGGACGCGACGCACCTACTGGCTGCGGGTACCGCCGGCGACCCGCACGGCGCGGGAGGGAGTCGCCTGGACCTTCCAGCTGACGGCGCAGACGTACGCGCCCGAGCGGGAGACGTGAGCCGGAGAACCGGCCTCGCGGCCGGGCGCCGGCCTCAGCCTTCGGCTACGCGGGCCAGTACGTCGGCGATCTGGGCGTGGACCGCTTCCCGGCCGACGGCGGGAAGGGCGCCCAGGTCGGTGCCGGCCAGGGCGTGCAGGACCTGTTCGGGGTCCGGGTCGTACGGCGTGCTCTCGCTGAACACCTCGTAGCCGTCGCGTACGGCCACCCGCACGTCACGGGGGCTGTCGCCGTCGGCGTGCACCGCGGCGGCGACGACGAGGGGCGGCGGGCCGCCCGCCTCGCCCTCCAGCTTGCGGTAGCCGCTGACCAGGGGTGCGCGCCAGTGCAGGGCGAGCAGTACGTGACGCTTCGCCAGCAGCTCGGTCAGATCGGTGTCGTAGACGCTGTGGGATTCCAGGACGGTGGCCCGGGCGTCGAGGACGAGGGCCGCCGGGAGCAGACAGCGCAGGGTGCTGCCGACGATGTTGCCGCCGACCGTGGCGGCCCGGCGCACCGCGCCGGTGCCCACGCCGGAGGCCGCCCGGTGCAGCGCCTCGGGCACGGTCGCGTCGACGCGGTTCAGCAGCACGGCCCCGCCGAGTTCCTCGGGGCCGACCGTGCCGGCCTCCGGCACGTTGCGCAGCGACACGGCCTGCTCGGGGAAGCCGTCCCGCTGCCAGCCGGCCCACACGAGCGTGGCACCTCCCACCGGTACCGCTCCCTCGGCCAGACACCGCTGGGCTTCGGATACGGAGGAGGGAAGACGCAACTGCACGACAACCGACCTGCCTTCCCTGGAAGTTCGTGGCGAGTGGCACGGCGTCATCGTGTGTCCCCGTGTTCACCCGCCCGCATGATCAATGGCAGACGGATTCTGCCCAGGCGCGCGGGGGCGCATACAGGGCTCATGGCTGCACCTTGCGCAACGTGAAATTGCGTTGCGGCCGGCTCCTCTCCCCCGGACCCTGGCGCCATGCCCTACGTCCTGCGTCCCGCCGCCCTCGCCGACGCGCCTGCCGTCACCAATCTGCGCGAGGCCCGGGGAGCCGGGCTGGCCGGGCTGCTGCTGCGGCACGCCTTCGCGGCCTTCGCCGCCCGAGGCCGGGACACCGTCGGGCTCGGTGTGGACACCTCCAACGCGACCGGCGCGCCCGGACTGTACGCCCGCCACGGCATGGTCCTGCACTACGCCGTGGACACCTGGGAGGCCGTCCTGCGGTGACCGTGCGCGCCCGGTCCGCGCACACGGACGGCTGACACGGCTGCGACGGACAGGTGCCGCGGCGCGCGGGAGCGCCAGGTGGCGGCGGCCGCCGCACGGTACGGCGCGGCCGGCGACGAGCGGCGCGCGGTCGAGCGCCATCAACGCCCGCGACCGGGCCCACAGCATCGTGGAGTACCTCTCCCACGCCGAGGTCGCCCGGTCGGTCGGCAGCCGCCTCGCGCTCTGAGCCGGCCTTCGCACCCGCCCTCGTGAGGTGCCGTCAGCCGTTCGGCGCCAGCCACGGCACGGGGTCCGCGTAGTAGCCGTCGTAGATCACCTCGAAGTGCAGATGGGGGCCGGTGGACAGGCCGGTGGAGCCGACTCGCCCCAACGGGGCCCCGGTCTGCACGGTCTGTCCGACGGTGACGTCGATGGCGGACAGGTGGCTGTACGTGGTCTGGAGCCGTTTGCCGTCGATCGTGCCGTGGTCGACGACGACCCGGTTGCCGTAGGCCGTGGTCATGGCCGCGAAGACGACCGTGCCCGCGCGGGCGGCGGAGACCTGGGCGCCCCGGGGTGCGCCGAAGTCCACGCCGGTGTGGAGTTTGGTGACGCCGGTGAGGGGGTGCTGGCGGGAGCCGTAGGGCGAGGTGATGGTGAGGGTGGTGACGGGCGGTGCCAGGATCGCGTCGGCCAGGACGCCACCGCCGCTCGTGTCCTCCCGGTCGAAGGCCTCGTACTTGGCGAACAGGGCCTTGACCTCGCCGAGGTAGGTCTGCGCCGAGGCGGGGACGCCACCCGCCTTCGTCACGGCGTCCGTGCCGACCGCGTAGGCGGCGAGGGTGAGGTCGACGAGGTCCCCGTTGACGGTGCCGTCGGTTCTGAGGCCGGTGACCTGCCGGGCCAGGGAGCAGTCCTGGCGGCCGAGCGCCATGATGGCGTCGGCCGGATCGCTCGGGGAGGAACGGCCGTTGCCGTCGTCGTCCTTGCCCCAGGTCTTCCAGTCGGCGGCGGTGAAGGCGGCGATGCCCTGCGGGCCGGAGGCGGTGGTCGCGCCGGCGTTGCTCCAGCCGGTGAGCTGGTCGATCTGCGCGGCGAGGGCGGACGGGGTGACGACCGTGCAGGCGTCGGCGGACTTGCGCAGCCAGGGTCCGTAGCTCGGGTCGACACCGCCGGGGGCGGCGTCCTGCGCGGTGCTGTCCCCGGGGCTCCAGTCGTCGGGGAGTCCGCCGGTCAGGGCGAGGAACCCGGCGACCGTGGTGAGGGTGACCAGGCCCGGCAGGACCAGGAGGGTGAAGGCGCCCGGGCCGCGCCGTCGGGGGCGTGGGGCGGGTGCTTCCGGGGCCGGCGTCACCGGGGCGGGGGGCTTCTCGGCGGGGGCCCGCGGGGCTGCGACGGTCTCGTACGCAGGGGTCTCGACGGCGGGTTCGTCGCTCACGCGGCGGACTCCGGACGACGGGTCGACGGCCGCTGCGGCACAGTGCAGTTGTTCACGGACGGACGTTAGCGGGTGGCCAGGCGCGCGTCACCGGACGCAGGGGCAGACCCGCTGCCCCTGCGGGCAGCGCACCCCGGCGGCCTGTCGTGAAGGTGGACCTGTCGGGCCGGGAACACGAGGACGTACCGGACGGCCCGGGCGACCGGTACGTGGCCGCGGGCGAGTGACCGTCCGCGGCCGGTGACCTCATCCCACCTCGACCAGCAGGTCGCCGCCTTCCACCTGCTGGATCCGGTTGATGGCCAGCCGCGACACCGTGCCGGCCTTCGGGGCCGTGATCGTGGCCTCCATCTTCATCGCCTCGATGGTGGCGACGGTCGCGCCGGCCTCCACCTCGTCGCCCTCGGCGACCGCGAGGGTGACCACGCCCGCGAACGGCGCGGCGACATGCCCGGGGTTGGCGCGGTCGGCCTTCTCCGTCACCGGTACGTCGGAGGCCGCCGCCTTGTCCCGCACCTGGATGGGCCGCAGCTGTCCGTTCAGGGAGGACATGACCGTGCGCAGGCCGCGCTCGTCGGCCTCGCCGACGGCCTGGAGTTCGATCAGCAGCCGGACGCCCGGCTCGAGGTCGACGGCGTACTCCTTGCTCGGGCGCAGACCGTAGAAGAAGTCCTTGCTGTCGAGCACGCTGGTGTCGCCGTAGGCCTGGCGGTGGCTCTCGAAGTCGCGGGTCGGGCCGGGGAAGAGCAGCCGGTTGAGGGTGGTGCGGCGGGTCTTCTCCAGGCCCTCGCGGTCCTCGGTGGTCAGTTCCTGGACGGGCTTGGCCTCGGTGCGGCCCCGCAGCGCCTTGCTGCGGAACGGCTCGGGCCAGCCGCCGGGCGGGGTGCCGAGCTCGCCGCGCAGGAAGCCGATGACGGAGTCGGGGATGTCGTAGCGGTCGGGCGACGCCTCGAAGTCCTCCGGGGACACTCCGGCGCCGACCAGGTGCAGGGCGAGGTCGCCGACCACCTTCGAGGACGGGGTGACCTTCACCAGGTGGCCGAGGATGCGGTCGGCGGCGGCGTACATGGCCTCGATGTCCTCGAAGCGGTCGCCGAGGCCGAGCGCGACGGCCTGGGTGCGCAGGTTGGAGAGCTGTCCGCCGGGGATCTCGTGGTGGTAGACGCGTCCGGTCGGGGAGGCGAGGCCCGCCTCGAAGGGGGCGTAGATCCTGCGGACACCCTCCCAGTACGGTTCCAGGTCCCCGACGGCCTGGAGGTCGAGGCCGGTGGGCCGATCGGAGTGGTCGGTCGCGGCGACGATCGCGGACAGCGAGGGCTGGGAGGTCGTGCCCGCCATGGAGGCCACGGCGCCGTCGACGGCGTCCGCGCCGGCCTGGATCGCGGCCAGGTAGGTGGCGAGCTGACCGCCGGCGGTGTCGTGGGTGTGCAGGTGCACCGGCAGGTCGAACTCGCGGCGCAGCGCCGACACGAGCTTCGCGGCGGCCGGGGCGCGCAGCAGGCCCGCCATGTCCTTGACGGCCAGCACGTGGGCGCCCGCCTCGACGATCTGCTCGGCCAGGCGGAGGTAGTAGTCGAGGGTGTAGAGCCGCTCGTTCGGGTCGGACAGGTCGGAGGTGTAGCACAGGGCGACCTCGGCGACGGCCGTCCCCGTCTCCCGTACGGCGTCGATGGCGGGCCGCATCTGGCCGACGTCGTTGAGCGCGTCGAAGATGCGGAAGATGTCGATGCCGGTGGCGGCGGCCTCCTGTACGAAGGCGTCGGTCACCTCGGTCGGGTAGGGCGTGTAGCCGACGGTGTTGCGGCCGCGCAGCAGCATCTGGAGGCAGATGTTGGGGACGGCCTCGCGCAGGGCCGCCAGCCGCTCCCACGGGTCCTCGGAGAGGAAGCGCAGGGCGACGTCGTAGGTGGCGCCGCCCCAGCACTCCAGCGACAGCAGCCGGGGCAGGGTCCGGGCGACCAGCGGGGCCGAGGCGAGGAGGTCCTTGGTGCGGACGCGGGTGGCCAGCAGCGACTGGTGGGCGTCGCGGAAGGTGGTGTCGGTGACGCCGATGGTCGGCGACTCGCGCAGCCGGCGGGCGAAGCCCTCGGGGCCGAGCCGGACCAGGCGCTGACGGGAGCCCGCGGGCGGCTCGGTGTCGGGCACCGGCGGCAGCTTGGTGACCGGGTCGATCAGCTCGGGCCGCTCACCGTGCGGCTTGTTCACCGTGACGTCGGCGAGGTAGGTCAGCAGCTTGGTGCCGCGGTCGGCCGAGGAGCGTGCGGTGAGCAGGTGCGGGCGCTCTTCGATGAACGACGTCGTGACGCGTCCGCCCTGGAAGTCCGGGTCGTCCAGGACGGCCTGGAGGAACGGGATGTTGGTGGACACGCCCCGGATCCGGAACTCGGCGACGGCACGCCGGGCCCGCTTGATCGCGGTCTCGAAGTCCCGGCCCCGGCAGGTCAGTTTGACCAGCATGGAGTCGAAGTGCGCGCTGATCTCCGTACCCGCGTGGGTGGTGCCGCCGTCGAGGCGGATGCCGGATCCGCCGGGCGAGCGGTAGGCGCTGATGCGGCCGGTGTCGGGGCGGAAGCCGTTGGCGGGGTCCTCGGTGGTGATCCGGCACTGGAGGGCGGCGCCGTGCAGGGTGACGGTCTCCTGGGACAGGCCGAGGTCGGCCAGGGTCTCGCCGGCGGCGATGCGCAGCTGGGCCTGGACGAGGTCGACGTCGGTGACCTCCTCGGTCACCGTGTGCTCGACCTGGATGCGCGGGTTCATCTCGATGAAGACGTGGTTGCCCGCGGGGTCGAGGAGGAACTCGACGGTACCGGCGTTGCGGTAGCCGATCTGCCGGGCGAAGCGCACCGCGTCGGCGCAGATGCGGTCGCGCAGCTCCGGGGCGAGGTTGGGCGCGGGGGCCAGCTCGATCACCTTCTGGTGACGGCGCTGGACGGAGCAGTCGCGCTCGAAGAGGTGGATGACGTTGCCCTCGCCGTCGGCGAGGATCTGCACCTCGATGTGGCGCGGGTCGACGACGGCCTTCTCCAGGAAGACGGTCGGGTCGCCGAAGGCGGACGCGGCCTCGCGGGAGGCCGCCTCGATGGACTCGCGCAGCACGGCCGGGTCCTCGACGCGGCGCATGCCACGTCCGCCGCCGCCGGCGACGGCCTTGACGAACAGGGGGAAGCCGATCTCCTCGGCGGCCCGCACCAGTTCGTCGATGTCGTTGGAGGGCGCGGACGAGCCGAGCACGGGCACGCCCGCCGCGCGGGCCGCCGCGACGGCGCTCGCCTTGTTCCCGGTCAGTTCGAGGGTGCGCGCGTCGGGGCCGACGAACGTGATGCCCGCCTCCTCGCAGGCACGCGCGAGTTCGGGGTTCTCGGAGAGGAACCCGTAGCCCGGGTAGACGGCGTCGGCGCCCGCCCGGCGCGCGGCGCCGACGATCTCCTCGACGGAGAGATAGGCGCGCACCGGGTGCCCTTGTTCGCCGATCTCGTAGGCCTCGTCGGCCTTCTGCCGGTGGAGTGAGTTGCGGTCCTCGTGCGGGAAGACCGCGACCGTGCGCGCGCCCAGCTCATAGCCGGCGCGGAACGCACGGATCGCGATCTCACCACGGTTGGCGACCAGCACCTTGCGGAACATCCGGGACCCCTTCAGCCTGGCGGTGACGAGGACCATCGTGTCGGTGCCTGACCTGGTTGGCCATGTGAGTCGGGCCACTCGGCGCATGTCTCGCTCGATCGGACCGTGCCCGACTACATTTGACGGCGTTCGACCGCGTTCGACGCCCGGTCAGGTCGCCGTCGCCGCGGCCGCGGCACGTCCCGCCTGGCGCCCGGAGAACAGACAGCCGCCGAGGAAGGTGCCCTCGAGGGAGCGGTAGCCGTGGATCCCGCCGCCGCCGAAGCCGGCGACCTCTCCGGCCGCGTACAGGCCGGGCACGGGGTTCCCGGCCGCGTTCAGGACCCGGCCGGAGAGGTCGGTCTGGAGACCGCCGAGGGTCTTGCGGGTGAGGACGTTGAGGCGTACGGCGATCAGCGGGCCCGCGCTCGAGTCGAGGATCCGGTGGATGGCGGCGGTGCGGCTGAGCGAGTCCCCGGTGTAGTTGAGGGCGTTGCGGATGCCCATGACCTGGACGTCCTTGGTGTAGGCGTTGTCGATCTCCCGGTCCCGCGCCTCGATCTGACGCTTGAGGTCGGCGAGGTCGATGAGCGAGGTGCCGGTCAGCTTGTTCATGCCGGCGACGAGGTCGGTGAGCGTCGAGGCGACGACGAAGTCCTCGCCCTTGTTCTTGAACTTCTCGATCGGCTCCGGGGTCTGCCAGATCCGGGACAGCAGCTGCCAGACGTTCTTGTCGGTGAGGTCGGGGTTCTGTTCGGAGCCGGAGAGCGCGAACTCCTTGGCGATGATCTTCTGGGTGGTGACGAACCAGGAGTAGTCGTAGCCCGAGTCGGTGATGGTCTTGAGGGTGTGCAGGGTGTCGTAGCCCGGGATGTCGGGCGTGTTGAACCGCTTGCCCGTGGCGTCGAACCACATCGAGGACGGGCCGGGGAGGATCCGGATGCCGTGGCCGGGCCAGATCGGGTCGTAGTTGCGCAGGCCCTCGGTGTAGTGCCACATGCGGTCGGGGTTGACGATGCGCCCGCCGGCCTTCTCGGTGATGCCCAGCATGCGGCCGTCGACGTGCGCGGGAACGCCCGTGACCATGAACCTCGGCGGGGTGCCCATCCGGGCGGGCCAGTTCTGCCGGACCAGGTCGTGGTTGGCGCCGATGCCGCCGGAGGTGACGACGACGACCGGGGCGCGCAGTTCGAAGTCGCCGACGACGGTGCGGGAGCTGGGCTTGCCGCGGGTCACGCCGCTGGGCTCCAGGACGGCCCCGCGGACGCCCGTGACCACTCCCGTGGTGGTGACGATCTCGTCCACGCGGTGCCGGAACCTGAAGGTCACCTTGCTGTCGGCGACCGCGGCCCGCACCTTCTTCTCGAACGGCTCGACGACGGCCGGTCCGGTGCCCCAGGTGACGTGGAAGCGGGGCACGGAGTTGCCGTGTCCGGTGGCGAGACCGCCGCCGCGCTCCGCCCAGCCGACGATCGGGAACCACTGGACGCCGAGTCCGGAGAGCCAGGACCGCTTCTCGCCGGACGCGAACTCGACGTAGGCCTTGGCCCACTGGTACGCCCAGTGGTCCTGGCCCTCGGGGTCGTCGACGCCCCGGTCGAAGCCGGCCGTGCCCTGCCAGTCCTGCCAGGCCAGGTCGTAGGTGTCCTTTACGCCCATCAGGCGCTGTTCGTCGGAGTTGACGAAGAACAGGCCGCCGAAGGACCAGAACGCCTGGCCGCCGAGGCTCGCCTCGGGTTCCTGGTCGAGGAGGAGCACCTTGCGTCCGGCCGCGGCGAGTTCGGCGGTGGCGACGAGTCCGGCCAGCCCGTGGCCGACGACGATCGCGTCGGCGTCCTGCGTGGCGCCGTACGCGGGGAAGGCCTGGGCGGCGAGGGTCGCGCCCGCGAGGACTCCGCCCGCCACGGTCAGGGCGTGGCGGCGGGTGATTCCATCGGCTTCGGGGGTGTCCATGAGCGGCCCTCCTGGAGGCTTCGCGGGGGCGGTGCCTGGACCGTGCGCGGGAAAGCCCTGGCCGGTCCATGGGTGGCGTGACTTTGGGGTGTTCCTGCGACAGCTGCACTGTTACCGTCGGTAGCCCAACAGGAAACCAGGTCGTCACACGGCTCCGGTAGTGCGCGGGCGTCAACGTGAGCGCCACTTGCTTGTGGCTCGGCGACAGCGTCCGGGCAAAGGGGGGACCATGACCGTCGTCCACGGACCGGAGCCGGTCGCCAGGGTCCTGCGGGACATGGCCGCCGACGTCGATGTGTGCGTCGAGCTCGCGCACGCCGCCCGCAGCCGCTCCCCCGAACTGTCCCGGCTGACCGAGGAGGCGACCCGGTCGCATGTGACGGCGATGCTCCGCGCGGCCGACCCCTGGTTCACCGCACCGGAGCGGACCGGGCCGGTCGACGACCAGGACTTCACGGCCGCTCTCCTGCTGGGCGCCGACCGTGCCGTGCAGGGCGTGCCGATGACGGTCGTCCTGCGGGGCGTGCAGGCGGCGCTGGGCCGCGCGGCGGAGATCGTCGTGGACCGGTGCCGTTCGGCGGGGGTCTCGGACCGGGCACTGCTGTCGGTCGTCCTGCGGCTCCAGGAGTACGGCGCGGCGATGCAACGGCAGGTGATCCACGGCTACCGCGCCGCCGAGCACGAGTCGCCACGCGCGCTGGGCGCCGTCCGCACCCGGCTGCTGCACCAGGCACTGATCGGCGAAGTCCCGCCACAGCACGAGGAGTTGGCGCGAGCCGGGGTCCGGGCGGACGCCGCCGGGCACTACCACTGCCTGGTCGCCGCCCCCGTGCCCGCGCGGGCGGTGCGCGCGCCGCACGCGGTGATCGTGCAGCTCGACGGCCGTGCGGCCGGACTGTCCCCACGGCCGCCGGAGGCCGACGAGGTCGATCCCGAGGCGCTCGTGGTGGTCGCGCCCGCCGCCCCCCTGCCGGAGCTGCCCGCGCTGTACCGGCTGTGCGTGCGTGCCGTGGACCTCGGCCGCCGACACGGCCTGCACGGGCTTTACGACGTCACGGACTTCGCCGCCCGGATCGCACTGGCCGAGCAGCCCTCGCTGGGCACCCTGCTGAGCCGACGGCTGCTCGGCTCGCTCGACCCCGCGGACGCCTTCCACCATCAACTCGCCCGCACCGCACTGGCGTTCCTGGACAACGGACGCCGGCTCGACCAGACCGCCGCGGCGCTGTTCACCCACCCCAACACCGTCCGCTACCGGCTCGGCCGACTGAGGCAGATCACCTCCACGCCCCTTGCCGACGGTGACGGCCCGCCGGCCACCCTGCACTGGTGGTGGGCCCTCACCGCATGGCTGGAGTCGTCAACACGGCATTGAACACAGGGCTTTGCGGGCCGTTCCGTCACGTTCGACCTGTCGGACATTGTTCGAAAACTCTTGACGCGGCTGTGTACACCGTTTGACACTCTCGCAACATCACGTCACACGGTTGAAACGGCGGTCCCCCCATGACGCACAGACATCGACCCGGCGACCGTGCGAGACGGGGGGCGGGCCGGTTGGCCGCACTGACCGCCGTGTCCCTGCTCGTCGGCCTCGTCGGGGCGGCGACCCCCGTCCAGGCCGCCGAGGCCGCCGACATCACCGACGGTCTGGCCCTCTGGTACAAGCTCGACGCCACGTCCGGCACCACGGTCACCGACGCCTCCGGCCACGGCCGCGACGGCACGGTGGCGGGCGCCGCCGGCTGGTCGTCCACCGGCCAGGGCCTCGCCTTCAACGGCTCCGACACCTACGTCAAGGTGCCGAACGACGTGCTGAAGGGCATGGACGCGATCAGCGTCGCCATGGACGTGCGGATCGACGCCGCCCAGTCCACGCCGTACTTCCTGTACGGCTTCGGCAACTCCAGCGGCAGCAACGGCAACGGCTACCTGTTCACCACGGGCAACTCCCTGCGCACCTCGATCGCCACCGGCAACTGGTCGACGGAGCAGACCACCAAGCCCGCCGACTCCCACAACCTGGCCCGCTCGGTGTGGAAGCACCTCACCTACACGCAGTCCGGCACCACCGGCGTGCTGTACGAGGACGGGGTCGAGGTCGCCCGCAACACGTCGGTGACCATCACCCCCGGCGCCATCGGCTCCGGCGTCACCACCGCCAACTACCTCGGCAAGTCGGTGTACTCGGGCGACAAGCTCTTCAAGGGCGACATCCGCGACTTCCGGGTGTACGACCACGCGCTGCCCGCCTCCGACGTGGAGCAGCTCGCCCTCCCCGTGGCCACCCAGGGCGTCGCCGACGACAAGGCCGCACTGAGCCTCGGGGACACCGGTGCCGTCGTCGCCGACCTGGACCTGCCGAAGACCGGCGCCGCCGGCGGCTCCACCATCAGCTGGGCCAGCGACGACACCGCCCTGGTGTCGGACACCGGCAAGGTGACCCGTCCCACCGCGGGCGAGCCGGACGGCCACGCCACGCTCACCGCCACCCTCAGGAAGGGGACGGTCACCGCGACCAGGTCGTTCGACGTCACGGTCCTCGCCGCGTTCGACAACGCGACCGCCGCCCGGCAGGCCGCCGACGCCCTCGCGGTCCACAACCTCGACGACGTCCGCGGCAACCTCAGCCTCCCGGCGACCGGTTCCTACGGCACGGACGTCACCTGGGCCTCCGCGCGAGCGGACGTCGTCTCGGCCGACGGCGTCGTCCACCGGCCCGCGCACGGCACCGGCGCCACCACCGTCGACCTGACCGCGACCGTCACCAAGGGCGAGGCGAAGGCCACGCGCGTGTTCACCGCGAAGGTCCCCGAACTCCCCGTGAAGGAAGCCCTCAAGGGCTACATGTTCAGCTACTTCACCGGCGAGGGCACGTCCGACGGCGAGCAGCTCTACGCCGCGCTCAGCAAGGGCGACGACCCGCTGAAGTGGCGGGAGCTGAACGACGAGCGGCCGGTCCTGACCTCCACCCTCGGTGAGCAGGGCCTGCGCGACCCGTTCATCATCCGCTCCCCCGAGGGCGACAAGTTCTACCAGATCGCCACCGACCTCAGGATCTACGGCAACGGCGACTGGGACGCCGCCCAGCGCACCGGCAGCAAGTCGGTCATGGTCTGGGAGTCCACCGACCTCGTCCACTGGACGGACCAGCGCCTGGTGAAGGTCTCGCCCGACAGCGCCGGCAACACCTGGGCGCCCGAGGCGTACTACGACGCCGGCCTCGGCGAGTACGTGGTCTTCTGGGCGTCGAAGCTGTACGACAACGCGGCACACTCCGGCGACACGTACAACCGGATGATGTACGCCACGACCCGCGACTTCTACACGTTCAGCGAGCCGAAGGTGTGGATCGACCGCGGCTACTCGGTCATCGACTCCACGGTGATCCAGCACGACGGCACGTACTTCCGGCTGTCGAAGGACGAGCGCAACAACTCCTCCTCCACCCCCAACAGCAAGTTCATCTTCGAGGAGAAGAGCGACTCGCTGCTGGACCTCTCCTGGGACGCGGTCGCCGAGGGCATCGGCAAGGGCGCGATGAACGCGGCCGAGGGACCGCTGGTCTTCAAGTCCAACACCGAGGAGAAGTGGTACGCCTTCCTCGACGAGTTCGGCGGCCGCGGCTACCTCCCGTTCGAGACCACGGACCTCGCCTCCGGCGTCTGGACCCCGTCCACCGGCTACGACCTGCCGGCCAAGCCCCGCCACGGCACCGTCCTGCCGGTCACCCAGGCCGAGTACGACCGGCTGCTGCGCGCCTACCAGCCGGACCAACTGGTCGAGAGCGTCGGGGACGTGCCGGTGAAGACACGGATCGGCCAGGCCCCGGTGCTGCCCGCGACCGTGATCGCCGCCTACGCCGACGGTGTCGCCCGCCCGGTGGCGGTGGCCTGGGACGACGTGCCGGCCTCGGCGTACGCACAGGCCGGCACGTTCACGGTGAGCGGAAGCCTGCCCGACGGCGCCGCGCTTCCCGTCCGGGCCCGCGTGACGGTCTCCGAGGAGGGCGCCGACGTGCCCGCCGACCTGCTGCTGCACTACGGCTTCGACGAGACGTCCGGCAACATCGCCGTCGACTCCAGCGGCCACGGCAACCACGGCACCTACGTCCGCACGCCCGGGTTCGGGACCGGCGTGGACGGCGGCTCGTTCAAGATGTCCGGCGACTCCGCCACCTCCCCGTACGTCAGGATCCCGAACGGCGTGCTGAAGGGCGCCGACAGCGTCACCGTGTCGACGTACGCCAAGTGGCAGGGCGGATCGTCCTTCCAGTGGCTGTTCGGGCTCGGTCCCGACAGCGACAAGTACCTCTTCGCCACCCCCTCCAACGGCGGGTCCAGCCTGTACTCGGCCATCACGAAGGCCAGTTGGTCGGCGGAGTCGAAGCTGACGGCCGGCTCGCAGCTCACCCCCGGCGAGTGGCGGCACGTCACGGTCACCCTCGACGGGTCGACGGGCACGATGGTGCTCTACGTCGACGGCGTCGAGGCGGCCCGCACGACGACCACCGTCAAGCCGTCCGAGCTGTACGACCCCGCCAAGGACCACAGCGGCTACATCGGCAGGTCGCTGTACTCGGCCGACCCGTACTTCGGCGGCGAGGTCGACGACTTCCGCGTCTACGACCGGGCCCTGTCGGCCGCGGAGGTCATGGAGCTCAGCGGCAACACCGCGGGCATCGCCAGGGCGACGCACCCCGCGCTGAAGGTCGACGCCATCCTCGACAACGCGACCGGCAAGGTCACGCTGCCGCTGGAGGAAGGCACCGACCTCACCGCGCTGGCACCGGAGTTCACCCTCGCGCACGGCGCGGCGATCAGCCCCGCCTCGGGCAGCGTGCACGACTTCAGCAAGCCGGTGACGTACGAGGTGACCGGCTCGGACGGCGCCAGGCGCACCTGGACCGTGTCGGCGCTGATCATGAAGAGCCCGGTGCTGCCGGGTCCCAACGCCGACCCGAACATCGTGCGCTTCGGTGACACCTTCTACATGTACCCGACGACCGACGGCTTCGAGGGCTGGAGCGGTACGCAGTTCAAGGCGTACTCGTCGACCGACCTGGTGCACTGGACGGACCACGGGGTCATCCTCGACCTGGGGCCGGACGTGAACTGGGCGGACAGCAGGGCCTGGGCGCCGGCGATCGCCGAGAAGAACGGTAAGTACTACTTCTACTTCTGCGCCGACGCCAACATCGGTGTCGCCGTCTCCGACTCGCCCACCGGCCCGTTCACGGACGCCCTGGGCAAACCGCTGCTCAAGGCCGGCCAGTACAGCGGCCAGATGATCGACCCGGCGGTCTTCACGGACGACGACGGCCGGTCGTACCTCTACTGGGGCAACGGCCACGCCTACGTCGTGCCGCTCGGCGACGACATGGTCTCCTTCGACGCCTCGAAGATCACCGACATCACCCCGAGCGGATACAACGAGGGCAGCTTCGTCGTCAAGCGCAAGGGCACCTACTACTTCATGTGGTCGGAGAACGACACCCGGGACGAGAACTACCGCGTGGCCTACGCCACCGGCCCCTCGCCCACCGGCCCGTGGACCAGGCGCGGCGTGATCCTGGAGAAGGACCTCTCCCTCGGCATCAAGGGCACCGGCCACCACTCGGTCGTCCAGGTGCCGGGAACGGACGACTGGTACATCGCCTACCACCGCTTCGCCATCCCCGGCGGAGACGGCACCCACCGCGAAACCACCGTCGACAAGATGGAGTTCGACTCCGAGGGCCTGATCGAGAAGGTCGTGCCCACCCTCACCAGCATCGACCCGGTCACCATCGTCCACGCCGGTCCGGACGCCCGGGGCGTCGAAGGCGGCACGATCGCCCTGACCGGCACGGTCTCCGGCGCGAGCGGTGCGCGGTGGACCGTCGAGAAGGGCGCGCCCTGCGAGGTCGCGGACCCCGCCGCCGCCCGCACCACGCTCACCTGCACCGACAACGGCACCTACACCGTCACCCTGACCGGCGGCCGCAGCACCGACACGGCCGTCGTCACCGTGACGAACGCGGCGCCCTCGATCAGCACCGCGGCCGGTCCTTCGTCCCCGGTGCCGGCCGGGCGGAAGACGGCCGTCACCGTCCGGTTCGGCGACCCGGGCACCGGTGACACCCACACCTGCGTGGTCGACTGGAAGGACGGCGGCAGGCCGGCCACCGGCACGGTCACCTCGTCCGGCTGCCGTGCCGAACACACCTACACCTCGGCGGGCATCCGCCGTCCGGTGATCACAGTCACCGACGACGACGGCGCCTCGGCGGCCACCACACTCCCCGAGCTGATCGTGTACGACCGGGCCGCCGGACCGGTGGTGGGCGCGGGCGCCGTCGACTCCGAGGTCGGGCCGAAGCTGACCGGCCGGGCGTTCTTCTCGCTCGGCGCCGGCTACCTCCCGGGAGCCACCGCCCCGGCCGGCGCGGTCACCTTCGACTTCAGGCCGGCCCGCCTGAAGTTCCGCTCCACCGGCCTCGACTGGCTTGTCGTCTCCGGCTCCACGGCCGTCCTCCAGGGCTCGGGCACGGTCGACGGCAAGAGCGGCTACGCCTTCCGCCTCACGACGACGGACAGCCCGGACACGTTCCTCATCAAGATCTGGAAGAAGTCCGGCGGGGAGGTGGTCTACAGCAGTGGCACCCCGGCAAAGGTCGACGGAGTCATCACGGTCGGCTACCGGCGCCGGTAGCACGGACGCCTGGCCCTCGATCCGGCCGGGCGGTTAAGGTCATGGGCCCCCTGTCCTCGACCGGGGGCCCGCTCGTGACCTGGGGGGATTCGACGCATGCCGACACCCGAGCAGATCTGGGAGGACGCCGATCTCGCCACCCGGCGCCTGGCCGGAGTCGCCCTGAACCCCTCGGCTCCGCAGGACCTCCTGCTGCGCCTGCTGGCGAAGGCGCCGCTCGCCGTACGGATGGTGCTGTGCCGGGACCGGGTGCTGCCCGAGGCGGTCGTCGACGCCGTCGTCGGACATCCCGACCACCACACCCGTAGCTTCTTCGCCCGCAATCCGCACGTCGCCCCGGACCAGCGGGTGCGGCTGGTGGACGATCCGCACTGGTTCGTCCGTGCTCATCTCGCCGACGCCCCCCGGGTGACCGCCCCCGCCGAGCCCCGGCCGCTGCCCGACGACGCCGTCGTCCACATGATGAACACCTACGATCCGGAGCACCTGGGCGGCACCTTCTACCGGCAGTTCTCCCTCGCGCTGCGCCGCTCCATGGCCACGCATCCGGACGCGAAGGTCCGCGCCTGGGGAGTCGGCATGTGGGGATGGCAGGACGCGAGGACGCGGGCCGCGCTGCTGGCGGACCCCGACGACGAGGTGCGCAGGCGCGCGCAGGACCGGCTGCGGCACGAGGATCCGGTGTGGGTGGAGAGCGTGCTGCCCGACCGGTCCTGCCACGCACGCACCGGCGCACTGCTCCACGACGCTCTCAGCAGGGCCGTCGTGGACGGCGTCCTCACCGCTCCGGCCGGTCCCGAGGACCGGCGGATGATCGCGGGCAACCCCGGTCTCCCGCCCGACGTCGTGGTCCTGCTGGCCGCCGATCCCGACCCGGAGGTCAGGTGGCACATCGCGCGCCGCACGGACCTCGCTCCCGTCGAACGCCGCGCGCTGGTCTGCGATCCCGAACCCGACGTACGCCGGATGGTGGCCCGCCACCGCGACCTCGACCACGACGAGCTCCGTGCCCTCGCGGCCGATCCGGATCCGGAGGTCCGGCTGTCCGTGTCCCTGCACCCCGCGTGGACCGAGGAGGAACGGGCCGCGATCGACTACGAGGTCCCCCTGGACGAGCCGTTCTGCTACTACCCCGAGCGGCTGGACCCAAGAAACCCCGAAGACGTCCGCCGGGACGCGCTCTCCGGTCACCCGATGCTGCGCCGGCAGGCGGCACGGGAACGGAACCTGCCGCCCGACCTCGTGGCCCGGCTGGCCGCCGACGACGACCTCGGCGTCCGCGTCCTGCTGGCCCAGAACCAACCGGACGTCCCCGCGGCCCTCCTGCTGCGCGGCTTCCTCGAGTACACCGGGCCCGAGCGCGCCCACCTCGCCACCCGGCCCCACTTCCCGACGGACGGGCTCGCCGCCCACGCCGACGACGAGGACCCCGCCGTCCGGGCCCTCGCCGCCCGCGACCCCCGGACCCCGCCGGCCACCGTGGCGCGGCTCACCCGGGACCCCGACCCCGTCGTCCGGGCGGCGTTCGCGCGCCACCCGAACCTGCCGCCCTCCCTGCTGGCGCGGCTCCTCGACGACGAGGAGCTGGCCCACCACGCCGCCGCCAACCCGGCCCTGGCCGAGGGCACCCTCCGCGCCCTGGTGGGCGCTCCGCCGGTCAGCTGACAGCCCGCAGCGCCTCCAACGCCCGCGCGGTCTGCGGGTACCGGGCGAGCAGGACCGCTCCGGACGACCCGACGGCGGGGCTCTCCCACGTCCCGTCGCAGCCGAGCAGGGCCGCCAGCGCGTCGCAGGTCGCCGGGTGCGCGGCGAGGAGCGGCAGGCCGCCCGCGCCGCTCGCCGCCGACTCCCCCGGCACGCGTGGCGGTCCCTGCGGGAGGCACCACGGCGGCACCCAGGTGTCCAGCTCGGCGAGCCGGGCGGGGAAGACCCGGCCCGCCTCGCGGATCAGCAGCGGGGACTGTTCGGCGCCGTCGGCCCGCAGCGTGCCGATGAGGGTCGGCAGCCAGGGCAGCAGCACCGAGTCCGGGAGCCGGGCGAACGCGTTCGACACGGCCTCGACGACGAAGTCGGCCAGGCCCGGCACCGGTTCCAGGGCGTGCACGAACCCGCTCAGATAGCGCGGATAGGCTGGCACCACCAGCGGGTTGCCGAGCAGCTCCGCACAACGCTCCCGCAGGGCCGCCCTCGGCAGGGTGCCCAGGTGGGTCTGCGCCGCCCACAGCAGGGCGGTGCGGGACGGCTCGGCCGGGTGGCACTGGGCGAGGGCCAGTTCGAGCTGGGTGCGGTCGCAGCCCAGGGACAGCGCCAGGCCCTCCATGCCGAACAGGAAGCCCAGCATCGCGGCGACCTGGCGGACGGTCGCGTCGTCGTCGGTGAACGCCGTCGGCAGCAGGGTGCAGTAGTGCGCGTAACCGGTCTTGACGAAGGACTCGATCCAGGGCGGGAGCACCGGTTCGGCGGTCCGGTAGTGGGCCAGCAGCCGGCGTACCCGGCGCAGCACCTCCGGCGCGCCGTCGACGCCGCGCTCGCTCGCCAGGACCTCCAGGGCCCGGGTGCCGAGCTCGTCGGCGAGACGGCGGCTGCGCAGGTGGAGGATGGCGTCCTCGACGGCCTCCAGCACCTGGGCCGCCGTGGCCTGCGGGGCGTACGCGGCGCGCCGCAGGCGCTGTTCGAGAACCTGCTCGATGCTGACGCCCTCGTAGCCCAGCTCGATGAGGGCGCGCTGGTGGGTGCCCAGGGCCAGGTCCCAGGACTCCTGGATGGGGTGTTCGCCGAGGCGGCGTTCGCCCATGACGGGCCGGGCCGCGCCCTGCGGCAGCAGCCGGCGCAGCATCCACAGCAGGTCGGAGCAGCGTGCCAGTTCCGGCCGCGCGGCGATGTCCAGCAGCGCGCGCTGCACTCCGCGCTGCTGGAGCTTCAGCTCCAGCGGAGCGAGCCGGTCGTGCACGTCACGGGCCAGCGGCGGCAACGCGTCGTAGCCGACCTGGCCGACGCGGTCGCCACCCATCATGATCTCGACCAGCCGGCCCACGTCGCGCCGGCCCGGCACGGCGTCCTTCTCGATACAGGTGACGGCCGCGTCCTGGAAGTCGTACGGCGTCGGCTTGGCGCGGTCGCGCATCCCGGCCAGCAGGATCGACGTCTCGAAGACGGCGATGGCGTCGGCGGTGGAGGCGAGGTACCCGTTGCGACGCGCGGCGCGCACGATCTCCACGGACCAGCCGAGCAGTTCGGCCTCGTCGAGGGCGTCGAGGGCGGGAGGCCGACGGAGGAAACCCGTGAGCCGGTCGGCGGCCGGGCCCGCCTGCGCGGGGGGCGTCGGGGCGAGGGCCTTTCCCGGCTTCGCACTCTTCCTCGTGCCCGCCTGGCCCTCCAGGCGGAACGGGCGGACGCCGGTGCGCCTGACGTTCTTCGCCCATTCCGTCGCGGCGATGGACACCGAGCCCGCGGCCAGTGCGAACTGCGCTTCGATCGCGCCGTGGCTGGACGGGATCAGGCCGTGCCGCCACTCGGTGCCGCTCGGCGGGCTGATGGTGAAGGTGTCGCTGCCGTGCACACCGAACTCCGCTACCCGGCTGGCCGCGTGGAAGGCGCCGCAGACGTAGAGGCAGTCGGCGGGGTCGGCGCCGGTGGCGGCGAGATGCTCGCGCATCCGCGTCCACATGTACCGCTCGCGGTCCTCGTCCACCCGTACCTTGCGCGGGTCGCCGGGGGCGAGGCGCCGGAAGAGGCTGCCGATGAGCAGCATCACCTGGCGGTAGGTGTCGTGGTCGCTGTCGCCGAGGGGCAGTTCGACGTACTGGTGCCACCACTCCGACCAGTGCCGTACCCGGCCGTGGCGGAGCAGGTGCTCCTCCAGCTCGGCGAAGCGCGGGCGCAGGTCGCCGATCTCCACACCGACGGCGTCGCCGTGCAGGGCGGTCTGCTCCGCCGCCTCCGGCGCGTCGGGATCCCCGGCGCTGTCGCCTTCGCCGTCGGGTCCGGTCTCCCACTGGAAGACATGGTCCGAGGAGCGGTCGACGAGGACGAGTTCGACGCCCGGGGTGTCGAGCGCGTATGCGATGGCCTGGTACTCGGCGGAGGCCTCGGTGACGGGGGCGACCACCGAGAGCGGCGCCCAGTCGGCGGGGAAGCCCTCGATCTCGCTCGCGAAGGACTGGACCGCCACCGGCAGACGGCAGTTGCGCAGCTCGGTGAGGAGGGGGGCCATGTCCTCGCACAGCTCGAGGTAGATCGTCCTCGGCTGCTTCTCGCGCAGCCGGCGGGCCATGGCGATGGCCGAGGCCGGTGAGTGGTGGCAGACGGGGAAGATCTCCAGGGGTTCGCTCACCGCGCGTTCGACGTCGTCGACGATGCCCCGCAGGATCCCCTCCAGCGCCGCCGGACCGTCGGCGAACGTCGAGGCGGCGTCCTGGAGCTGGGTGCGCAGGGCGGTGAACGTGCCCTCGGGGGTCGCGCTCACGACAGGGTCGCGATCGCGTCGCGGCCGCCCTCGAGGAACTCCGGCCAGGAGCCCCCTTCCTCCTTGCTGCGCGGTTCGACGACGCCGTGCAGGTACTTGTTGAGGATCGCGAGGTCCTCCGGTGCGCGCCGGGCCAGGGAACCGACGAGGGAGGAGGCGAGGGTGCGGGCGGTGAGGGCGCGTTCGCCGAAGAAGTTGCTGTGCAGGACGGCGTCCTCGAGGACACCGATCTGCTCGGCGGTGGACAGGGCGGACTCCAGCTTCTCGTCGTCGCTGCCGGCGGCGGCCGACGAGGCCCGCAGGTCGGCGAAGCTGCGCAGCAGCACGTCCAGCAGGGTCGGCGGGACGTCGAGTTCGATCCGGTGGCGGCGCAGCAGTTCCTCGGTGCGGAAGCGGACGATCTCCGCCTCGCTCTTCTTGTTCGTCACCACCGGGATCCGCACGAAGTTGAAGCGGCGCTTGAGTGCCGAGGAGAGGTCGTTGACGCCCCGGTCCCGGCTGTTGGCGGTGGCGATGACCGAGAAGCCGGGCTTGGCGAACACGATGTTGTCGCTGTCCTGGTCGCTGCCCAGTTCCGGGACCGAGATGTACTTCTCGGAGAGGATCGAGATCAGCGCGTCCTGGACGTCGCTGGTGGAGCGGGTGAGCTCCTCGAAGCGGCCGATCGCTCCGGTCTCCATCGCGGTCATGATCGGCGAGGGGATCATCGACTCGCGTGACTGGCCCTTGGCGATGACCATCGAGACGTTCCACGAGTACTTGATGTGGTCCTCGGTGGTGCCCGCCGTGCCCTGCACGACCAGCGTGGAGTTGCGGGAGATCGCGGCGGACAGCAGCTCGGCCAGCCAGCTCTTTCCGGTGCCGGGGTCGCCGATGAGGAGCAGGCCCCGGTCGGAGGCGAGGGTGACGATGGAGCGCTCGACGAAGCTGCGGTCGCCGAACCACTTCGGGGCGATCTCCCGGTCGAGGCCGTCGGCGCGCTCGGAGCCGAGGACGAACAGGCGGACCATCTTCGGGGACAGCCGCCAGGAGAACGGTTTGGGGTTGTCGTCGATCGACTCCAGCCAGTCGAGTTCCTCGGCGTACTTGAGCTCGGCGGGGGCGCGCAGCAGGTCGGTCATCGAGGGCCTTTCCAGGAGGTACGTGTGTCGAGGGACGGGTGGGTCAGGTGAGGAACGTCTTGAGTTCGTGGACGAGCTTGTCGATGTGACCGGAGATCACCGGTGTGCCGAGGGTCTTGAACCGCTCCCGGAACCATGGGTTGACCTCCTGCCGGCCGGAGCTGGTCACCGAGCCGACGGGGATGAACTTCACGCCGGAGCGGTGGACTTCCTCGATGCCCTCGAACAGCGGCTGGGAGCGGTCGAACTCGTAGAAGTCGGAGATCCACACCAGCACGGTGTTCTTGGGCTCGGCGATCTTCGGGCGGGCCATGGCCATGGCCACGGGACCGTCGTTGCCGCCGCCCAGCTTGGTCCGCAGCAGCACCTCGAACGGCTCGTGCACCCAGGGGGTGAGGTCGATGGCGCGGGTGTCGTAAGCGATGAGGTGCACGTCGACCTTGGGCAGTCCGGCGAAGATCGACGCCAGGATGGTGCAGTTGACCATGGAGTCGACCATCGAGCCCGACTGGTCCACGACCACGACGAGCCGCTGCGGGGTCGTCCTGCGCGCGGTGTGGCGGTAGTAGAGGCGGTCGACGTAGAGGCGTTCCTCTTCGGGGCTGTAGTTGGTGAGGTTCTTCCAGATCGTGCGGTCGAGGTCGAGGTTGCGGTACACCCGCTTGGGCGGGACCGAGCGGTCGAGCGCGCCGACCGTGGTCTTCTCCACCTGGGTGCGCAGCACGTCGGCGACCTCGTCGACGAAGCGGCGGATCAGCGACTTGGCGTTGGCGAGGGCGACGCCGGAGAGGTTGCTCTTGTCGCGCAGCAACTGCTCGATCAGCGACATGCTCGGGGTGAGCCGTGCGGCGAGCTCGGGGTCGGCGAGCACTTCGCGCAGATGCATGCGCCGGACGAGGTCCGCTTCGATGGCGCCGAGTTCCGGGCCGAGACCGGGGACGAGTCCGCCGGGGTCGGGTGTCGTGCCGCGCCCGCCGCGCAACTCCCCCGGCCTGCTGCCGAGGGCGCGCTCCAGCCGGCCGGCGTCGCTCTGCCAGCGGGACAGCTGTCCGGCGCTGACGGCCCCCGAGCCGGTGGAGAAGACGTTCAGCAGCACCTTGGACACGAGCGCCGCGCGCCGCACCTCCACCGCACGGTCACGCGCGTCCTCGTCGGCCGTGGCCTCCGTGTCCGTGTCCGTGTCGGTCTCGGTGTCGGGAACCATCAACCCGTCGAATTCCGCGGCCAGTTCGGGGTGGCGCTGGACGATGGAGTCGACGGAGGTCTGTGGGTCGAGGAGCGCGGGCGGCAGGCCGATGTCCTCGACGACGGCGAGGCTCGCCGATTCCAGGCCGGCCTGCTCCTCGGGGTCGAAGAGGCGGGCCAGCAGCCGCCAGTAGAGGACCTGGCGGCGGTTGTCGTCGGGAACGGCTTCCGGCATGGGGTCGCTCATTTCCTCAGCAGCCTTCCCGCTCGCTCGCGCAGGACGGTCACGGCGTCGGTGGCGGCCTTCTCGGCCCGGACGCCGGTCTTGTCGGTGGTACCGCCGGCCCACGCTCCCGCGTGCAGGGCGACGGCCTTCCTGCGCACCGTGGTCTCCACCGCGAGCGGCTGGAGACGGAAGCCGCCGCCGTCCCAGCGCAGCAGGCCCACGCAGGCACGGGAGGCCGCGACGGCCTCGGGCGTGAGCGGGCTCGCGGTGGGGATGCGGTCGGTGTCGACGGGGAGCGCGTGTCCGGCGAAGGTGAAGGTGAGCGTGTCGCCGTCCTGCCCGCTGCCGTAGCCCTCCAGGAACACCGGCTCGGCGATGCGTGCCGGGTGGCGGTCCAGGGGTGTGGTGGGCAGGGCGGTGGCGGTCGGGAGGACGACCCGTGCGGTGGCGAGGGCATCGGCGGGCTCTCCCGCACGGGCTCGGGCGTCGTCCCAGATGAGGTCGCCCTCGTCGGTGAGGGGCATGGCGTCGAGGTCCATCGCCCGGCCTTCGCCGAGGGCGGTGAGCAGCGACAGGTGTGGCCGCAGCAGCTGCCAGACGCCCGCCGCGACGACGGTGTCCGGCTTGGGCACCGAGACGCTCGCACGGACCAGCCGGGGCGCGGTGCCGTCGGCGGGTTCGAACACCGCGTGGACCTGGGCCTGCGCGGCCGTGGCGTGTTCGTGCAGGTCGAGGCCGAGCGGCAGCAGCCGGCCGGTGGCGGCCGTGACGGCGCTCCGGTCGGCTGCGCCGGGCATCGTCAGCAGCAGGGCACGGGACCACAGGTCGCCCCAGCGGCGCGCGGGGATCCTGTCCAGGGCCGATCCGGGGCAGGAGGCGGCGAGTTCGGCGGCGAATCCGTCGAGCAGGGTGGCCAGCCGGCGCAGCTCGGGGTCGGGCAGCATCGCGGAGACGATGGGCGCGGCTGCGCCGGCCAGCTCGTGGTCGATGCCCTGCCAGCCGGTACGCGCCAGGTCCGACAGCCAGGTGCGGGCGGCCGCCAGCAGGTTCACCGCCGGCCGTGCGGCGGGGGCCTCGGCCGTCCGCTCCTCGCGCGTGCGGCCGGTCACCTCGTCGGCGCCGGCCGTGAGGGCGTCGTGCACGGCACCGAGCAGGGCGGTGCGGGCGGCGGCGAGGGTGACGAAGTGGTCCTCGCCCGCGGCTCCGGCCGCGGCCTTCGCGGCAGCCTCGGCGACCCGGGCGGCAGGCGGGCTGCCGGCGAGGGCGCGGGCGAGCACGGTGAGACCGTCCGCCTGTTCGGGCCCCGGGCGCAGCAGTCCGGTGACCAGGGTCCGGTCGAAGGCGTCGACCGCCGCCAGTGCCTCGCCGAGTCCCTCGACGGGTGCGGTCAGCAGGGCGGCGTGTTCCCCCGGGGTCGTGCCGCGCCCGCCGCGGGGTGCCCGCGGGACGTCCACCGCCCGGGTCGGCGGGAACCACTGGAGCTCCGGGAGCGGGGCGGTGACCGCGGGCAGCTCCAGGTAGGCCAGGTGGCGCAGGAACCGGCTGAAGACGGGTGCGGCGGCCGACTTGCCGTCCGCCCGGGGTGGGCGGGTGCCGGTCATCGCGGCGGTGAGGGCGGCGGCGTCGGGCTCACCGCCCGTGGGCTCGACACGCAGGTAGCGGGCCACGCGGCCGGCGCCGTACTGGAGCACGGCCTCGGTGACCAGCGCACGGATGTGGTTGCAGAACGAGCCCCGCGCGCCGCCGCAGGGACGGTTGTTGTTGGTGCTGCACGCGAAGGCGTAGGTGCCGGCGGCCACCGACGAGACGTACACCCGCTCGATGTCCGAGCCGCTGGAGACGACGCCCTGGAGGCGTCCGTCGGCCAGTTCGACGAAGGGGACCTTGGCGAGCTTGCGGGGCCGTGCGGGCGGCACCACCCGGGCCGTACTCGAATTCTCCCAGTCGGACAACGCACCAGCTCCTTTGCGGCACAGGGCTCCGCACGCCGAATCGGCGCAGCACAGGGGGGTTGTCGCGCCGGATTCGGTGCGACAACGACGAACTTACCGGCGACCACTGACAACGCCGTCCGCGTCGAAGGGAGGACGGGAGCACGCCGTGCGTGCCCACGGAAGGACCTCGTCCGTATGCCGGTCGGCGCGGGGCCGGACGTCCCGGCTCTTCTAGAATTCCGGTGATCATGCCCGGGGGCGACGGCGGGGGCATGTCGGTGCGGACGGGTACGGAGGGGCGGGGTTGAGCGGGGAGCAGGCGGCGTTCGGAGCGCTGCTGCGGGAGTTTCGGCTGGCCGCGTCGCAGACCATCGAGGGCCTGGCGGAGGCGTCGGGCGTGAGCGTGCGGGGCATCGGGGACCTGGAGCGCGGGCGGCGGGCGGCTCCGCAGCGGCGGACGGTCGCCGCGCTCGCGGACGGTCTGGGCCTGGCCGAGGCGCCGCGGGAGCGGCTGCTCACGGCCGCGCGGGCCGGGCGCGACGGAGGCTACCGCCCGGTCGGGGTGAGGGCGTTCCCGCGCGGCGTCGACGACTTCGTCGGCCGGGAGGGGGAGTTGGCGCGGCTGGCGGCGCTCGCCGAGCGCGAAGCCGTCGCCCAGCCGGTGGTGGTGGCGGTGTCCGGGCCACCGGGCACCGGCAAGACGACGCTGGCGCTGCACGCGGCCCGCGGTCTCGCCGACCGTTTTCCGCACGGGCAGTTGGTCCTGGACCTGCGCGGCACGGACGATGATCCGCCCGGTCCCGCCGAACTGGTGCTGCGGGTGCTGAAGGCCCTTCAGGTGTCGGACCGGGACCTCTCCCAGGCCGGGCCGCAGGGCCACCCGGAGCTGTACCGGCAGCTGTTGGCGGAGCGGCGCTGTCTGCTGGTCCTGGACAACGCGCGCGACGAGGGGCAGGTGCGTCCGCTGTTGCCGGCCGCGGGGGCGGGCATGGTGGTGGTGACGAGCCGTCGCATGCTGACCGGGCTGGACAGTGTGCACCGGCTGCCGCTCGGTGAACTGGACCCCGGTGCGGCCGCCGAACTTCTGACCTCCCTCGTCGGAGCCGACCGGGCGGACACCGACCCGGCCGCCGTGCGTGCGGTCGCCGAGCGCTGCGGACACCTGCCGCTCGCCCTGCGGGTGGCGGGCAACTGGCTGGCCACCCGCACCGGTTGGAGCGTTCGCCGGCTGGCGGACCGGCTCGCCGTCGAGGAGCGGAGGCTGGACGCCCTGGCCGCCGGGGACGTACGGGTGGCCGCCGCCTTCGACCTGTCCTACCGCCAGCTGACGCCCGCGGCCGCCCGGCTGTTCCGGCGCCTCGCCCTGGTCCCCGGCCAGGACACGGCGGCACCCGGCGCCGCCCGGCTCACGGATCAGCCCGTGTTCGACGCCGAGGACACCCTGGAGGAGCTGGTCGAGACCGGGCTGCTGGGAACGGACGGGGACCGCTACCGGCTGCACGACCTGCTGCGGCTGTACGCCCGGACCCGTCTGGAGGCCGAGGAGAGCGCGCGGGACGTGGAGCGGGCGCGCGCGGAGCTCTTCCGCTGGCTGCTGGAGACCGCGGTCGTCGCGGGCCGCTGGTTCGAGCCGGGCCACGGCGCTCCGCCGCCCGCCTGGCGGGGAACGGTCGACCTGTCGTCCGCGGGCCGGGCCCGGGCCTGGCTTCAGGCGGAGGGCGACAACTGGCTGGCCGCTCTGCGCGCGGCCGAGGCCGCCGGTGAGCACGCGAGCGTGGTGGAGGTGGCAGAGGCCCTGCACTGGTTCTCCGACCAGTGGATCTTCTGGGGACACTGGCCCGAGGTCTTCGGCACGGCCGCCCGCTGCGCGCGGCCCTGGGCGATCCGGCGTTGGAAGCCACCCAGCTCAACTACCACGCCTGGGCGCTGCTCGTGTGCGAGCGCCGCCACCAGGACAGTCTGCTGCGCTCCGCCGCGGCCCTCGCCGCGGCCGAACGGGCGGGCGACGCGGGCCAGCAGGCCTGGGCCCACATGTACCAGGGCTGGGCGCTGCAGCAGATCAGCGACCTCGGTCCCGCCGCGGACCACATGCAGCGCGCCGCCCGGTTGTTCGAAACCGTCGGTGACCTGCACGGTGGTCTCCAGGCCCGGCACGGGCGTGCCATCGTCCTGGCGAAACAGGGTCTGACCGAGGAGGCGCACGCGTTCTACCTGGACACGCTCGCCCTGCTGGAGCAGGTCAGCGACCGGCTGGAACGGCCCTGTTCTCGTATAGCTACCGCAAGGTGGCTTGTAGCGCTCAGTAACCTTCCGGCCACAGTTGTGCTCTTCTGATCTTCTCTCCGGCTCCGCCTCGCCACCCTGTGGTGATCCAACTGGTTGGGCGAGGGAGCACGGGTGCGGCAGGACTGGGAGCCGGAAGACCTGATCGAGGTCTGGACGCTGCTCGAAGACGACATGAAGAAGGTGCGGAACAAGTCCGGGGCGACCCGGTTGGGCTTCGCGCTGTTGCTCAAGTTCTTCGAGGTGGAGGCCCGGTTCCCGGAGTCCGCCAAGGAGATGCCCGCGGCGGCGGTGGAGTACGTGGCCCAGCAGGTGAAGGTGCCCGCCGGGGCGTGGACGGACTACCACTGGCAGGGCGACCGGATCAAGCGGCACCGCAAGGAGATCCGGGAGGCGTACGGGTTCAGAGCGAACACCGAGGAGGACCAGGAGCGGCTGGCCGAATGGCTGGCCGCCGAGCTGTGTCCGGTGGAGTTGTCACGGGAGCGGCTGGCGGAGGCGGTGGTGGCCCGCTGCCGTAACGACCGTATCGAGCCGCCGGCCCCGGGGCGGGTCGGGCGGCTGGTGGGCAAGGCGGTCACGGACTTCGAGGCCCGGTTCTGCCGCAGCCGGGTAGAGCGGATCTCGCACGCGACGCGCTCGCGCTTGGAAGATCTGGTCGCCGGCAGCGGGGACGAGACGGGCGGGGGAGCAGACGGTGAAGGTGCGGTGTCGGGCGGCGGGCGGTCGCACTTCGCCGAGTTGAAGGCCGACCCGGGGGCGCCAGGGCTGGAGAGCCTGCTGGCGGAGGTGAACAAGCTGAACCGGGTGCGGCGGTTGGAGTTGCCCGCGGACTTGTTCGCGGACGTGTCGGAGAAGGTGGTGGACGCGTGGCGGGCGCGGGCGGCGAAGGAGTACCCGGCGAACCTGGAGCGGATGAAGCCGCCGCGGCGGCTGACGCTGCTGGCCGCGCTGTGTTATGTGCGGCAGACGGAGATCACCGATTCGCTGGTGGACCTGTTCATCCAGCTCGTGCTGAAGATCAACACCCGGGCGGAGCGGAAGGTCGATAAGGAGCTGAACGCCGAGCTGAAGAAGGTCCGGGGCAAGGAGGGGATGCTGCTGCGGGTCGCGGAGGCGGCGCTGTCGGAGCCGTCCGGCACGGTGCGGCGTGTGATCTATCCAGCGGTCGGCGGGGAGAAGACGCTGAAGGCACTGGCGGCGGAGGCCGCGGCGAACGAGGCCCGCTACAAGGCGAGGGTCCGTACGGTGCTGCGGTCGTCGTACTCGGCGCACTGGCGGCGGATGCTCTCGCCGCTGCTGGGCGCGTTGGAGCTGAAGTGCAACAACACGGCCTACCGGCCGGTGATGGACGCGATCGATCTGCTCCAGCGGTACCTGGAGCAGCCGCTGAAGGAGGGCGCGTTCTTCGATCCGGCGGAGAGTGTGCCGCTGACGGGCGTGATGCCCGAGCAGTGGCGGGCGGCGGTGGTGGACGAGAAGGGGCGTGTCGAGCGCATCCCGTACGAGCTGTGCGTGCTGGTGGCGCTGCGGGACGCGGTGCGGCGCCGGGAGATCTGGGTGGTGGGGGCGAACCGGTGGCGTGACCCGGAGGATGAGCTGCCGGCGGACTTCGAGGACAACCGGGACGTGCACTACGCCGCGCTGGGTCAGCCGCAGGACGCCGGGGAGTTCATCGCCGCTCTGCAAGGCAAGCTCCGCACCATGCTGGACCGCTTCGAACGCGCCCTGGCGGAGGGCACGACGGGCGGGGTGGCGATCGTCAAGAAACACAGCGAGCCGTGGATCAGGGTCTCCCCGCGCGGTAAGCAGGAGGAGCCCGAGTCCCTGGTGGCGGTCAAGGGCGAGATCGAGCGGCGCTGGGGCACCATCGACCTGCTGGACATCCTGAAGTACGCCGAGTTCGACACGGACTTCATCGCCGAGTTCACCTCGGTCGCCACCAGGGAGAACCTGTCCAAGGACGTGCTGCGGCGCCGCCTGCTGCTGGTCCTGTTCGGCCTGGGCACGAACATGGGGATAAAGCGGGTCGCGGTGACCGGCAAGCACGGCGAGAGCGAGGCGACGCTGCGCAGGGTGCGGCATCTGTTCGTCAACCGCGCCAACATGCGCGCCGCCCTGCGGAAGCTGGTGAACGCCGCCTTCGCCGTCCGGGACGAGATGTGGTGGGGAACCGGCACCGCGTGCGCCTCCGACAGCCGCAAGTTCGGTGCCTGGTCCTCGAACCTGATGACCCGCGCGCCCCGCAGGAGGGGGAGGAGGCCGCAGCCCCGGCGTGACACCCGGGTTCCGGCCAGTGCCTGCGCTCTCTGCCACGCCTGGAGACGCGGCTAAGGATTCCGGCGGGGAAGCCTGGGCGCCGCATCCGCCGTCCGGGGCAGGTCGTTGTACATCGGGAGGACCGCCGCCGACTGGCGGGGGCGGGGCAGCGGGAGGGAACGCCGACGTGGACGTGGTCGACCCATACGAGGAACTGAAGAAGCACAAGGCCGAGGCGGAGGCGCGCTTCGCCTCCGAGGCCAAGGGCGCCTGGATGAGCGTGCTGAGGAACGAGGGTCCGTACCGGCACCTGCGCTTCGCTGCGTCACCGCGACGAGGCGTTCACGATCGGCGTCGCGGTCATCCTCGGCCAGGAGGACGCGCACGTGGTCCGCTGCCCGGTGTGCGGAACCCGCTTCGCCCTGGGCTACGGACACCAGCCCACACTGCCGCAGCAGGCCGAGCTCCTCCACTCCGTGTATCGCCTCCGCGCGGACGCGATACACGGAGTGGAGGTTGTGAGGACCGGGCGTCGAGCGAGGGCCGTCGACGCGCCGAATCTGGTCCCGCCGCGATCGTCGACCGTGACGGGGATCTGGGAGCGGCGGCCCTGAGTTGGCGTGCGATCCTGGATGCGATCGGACCGCTGGACCCGGCCCGCAGGGGTGGCCGCTACCAGGTTGTCGCTGACCTGCCGGCGCCCTACTGCAGGTCACTGAATCCACGCTGCTGATGAGCTGTGGAGTCGGTGCAGGTCAGCATGGGGAGGAGAGCCCCTCCTTGCTCCGGCTACTGGAAGTAGCCCCAGCCCTGGTTGGCGCTGCCGTCGCACGTGAACTGGGCGGCCGTCGCACCGTTGGCGGTGCTGGCGCCATCGATGCCCAGGCACTTGCCGCTCTTGCGGTTGTGCAGCTCGAAGGTGTACGCGTCGCGGTCGACCTGCACCCAGTCCTGGTTGGCGTCGCCGGACCCGTTCGCGATGATGGCGGCCGCGCCGTTGGCGGTGCTGGCGCCGTCGATGCCGAGGTTGCGGCCGGAGTAGTTCTCGAAGCTGTAGTAGCCGCCGTCGGTGATCCGCGTCCACAGCTGCGTCAGGGAGTCGGCGTTGAAGGGCTGCTGAACGACCTTGGTCCCGTTGGCGGAGCTGCCGCCCAAGGGCTGGATGTACTTCTGGGACTTCACGTTCCGGATGCCGTAGTACGCGGCCGCGGCCACGGACTTGCCATCGGCGGAGGCGGACTTGACGTCCTGAAGTGCCACGGGCTTCAGGTCACTGTCACTACTGTGCGACGACTGGGCGTCCGCGATGGCAGGGCTGGCCAGCGCCATCAGGGTTCCGGCCAGAGCGGCCACGAGAACCTGCTTGGGGCGTCTGGTGCGCATGCTACGTCTCCTTGCTGTAGGTGCTCTGTGTGTTACCGAGAGCACTCAATCAGGCTTAACGATGATCTCGCTAGTACGTTCGAACATCTCGACTGAAAGCGCTTGCTTGACAAGGGTCAGGTGCACGTGCGGTAGGGCGAGATCCTGCGCAAGTCCCGGCCGGGCGGCTGTTCGGAGTGGATACGATTCAGCCTCGGTGCAGGCTTCGGCCTGCGGTTTCCTGGATCTGCTGACGCTGGGCGTAATCGCCACGGTCTCGTTTTGGGGCTAACGGCACCAGCTCGCGCACGCTTGATCATTCCTGTGACACCCCAGGTGAACACTCGAGAGGCGCCGGACGTGAACATGGGTATGGAACCCCCCACCCCGACTTCCCCGACGGAGGTACGATCACCCTCCGTGCCCCCGCAGTTACCCCTGACGGTCCGGCCGGTTCGTACATCACGCTTGGGCTGGCTCGATGCACTGCGCGGCATCGCGGCGCTCGTCGTGGTCTTCGACCACTCCTCGTACTCCTTCATGGCCGAATTCCGGCGGCAACTGATGCCGGAGTTCAACACCAGCCGGTACGGCATCATGGTGTTCTTCCTGGTGAGCGGCTACATCATCCCCGCCTCGCTCGAACGGCGAGGCAGCATCCGGACCTTCTGGATCGGGCGGATCTTCCGCATCTACCCGCTGTGGGCAGCCGTTGCCGCGGCTGTCCTCGGGGCCCATCTACTAGGCATCGCGGAGATCCGCGACTTCGGCGGGGAGAGCGTCGCTGCGGTCGTCATCGCCCATGTCACGTTGTTCCAGGAGTTGCTGGGCACTCCCAACCTTCTCCTTGTCCTGTGGACGCTCTCGTATGAGATGGCCTTCTACTTGCTGGTCGTCGCCCTTTTCTCGGTCCGCCTTCACCAGCGGTCAGCCACGTACGCCGTCGCCTTGGCGGCGCTCGCCGCCGTCAGCGTGACGGCAGGGGCTGCGCTACCCGTTTCTGCTCTGTCCGGGGCGGTGGGCGTTGCCCCACTGGTAGTCGCTGTTGCGATCACCATGGCGGTCGCTATCGGCTGCGCGAGCGCACAATCTCCCATACTCCGGGTGTCCGGTGCGGTGCTGGGAGGCCTGCTGGCCCTCGTACTGGTCACGTGCAACGGCACGGTCCCCATGTGGGAAGGGCTGGTGATCCTTGCCGTGATGTTCCTCGGCACAGCCGTCTACCGGGCCGAAAGCGGTCAGAGTAGTTGGCGGTATGCGGCAAGCGCCGCCGCTGTGGTGGTGGTGTGTGCTGTGGGAAGTGCGTATCGGTACGGCGGAGGGGCCAACTTCACCGGGCGGGGCTGGATTGTGGCGTTCCTGCTGGCGGTGGCCACTTTCGGTATTGGGCTGGCGTTTCGGCGCCGGCGGATACCGCGGTGGCTGATTGGGCTGGGAACGATCAGCTACTCGGTGTACTTGGTGCACCCGGTGTTGCTGGCGGTGTCCGATGGCACGATCGGGCGCTGGGAGCGGAACAATCTCGTGCTGGAAATCGCGTTCTATGCCGTGCTGCTGCCTGTGAGTGCGTTGACCTACCGGTGTGTCGAAGCACCATGCCAGGCGTGGGGTCGAAGGTTGATAGGTCGTATTCACGCCGCGCGACGGGAATCTGCTCCCGAGGGCGCTGCGTTGATATCCGGAGCCCGTGACGCCCCGGACCAATGAGGGTCGGAGCGTTGCAGGTTGGCTCCTAGCGCTGGACGGTCTGGATGAGGGTAACTGGCCGAAACGGATAGCAGGACTCGCTCCGGCCGATCGCTGCCGGTTATCGCGGTGGGGTGGTCGGCCTTCGTCTCTGACTGCCGATCAGGTCCCCTGGCGCCGCGAGGCCGTCGGCCGGCGTTGGCTTGTCAGCCAGCGCGCCGCCCGCCGGGTCTGCCGCACTGGGGACTTGACCGGCGCCCACGAACTTTCGCGCCCCCGCTGTGTTCCGCCGGTCTCCGGCCTCCTCGCCCGGTTGAATGGTGTTCGCAAACGATCGAATGACGACAGGCTCGGCGGGTGTCCAATGAACCCGGACTTTTCGGGGCTCCGGTCCAATGAGATCCGATGACGACTGATGACAGGGTTTGCTGACAGCTAAGGTCTGATCCGCCGACAGAAACGGGGGCAGCATGGCCAACCTGGTCTACAAGCGGGTTTCGACCGACCAGCAGTCGACCGACCGTCAGAACCTCGTCCTGGACGAGGCCGGGATCGAAGACCCGGTCGTCTTCGAGGAAGACCCCGGCACCTCCAGCCGCCTCCACCCGCTCCAGCGGCCGAAGTTCGGTGAGCTGCTCACCTACGCGCGGCCGGGCGACACCGTGCACATCTCTCCGAGATGTTCCGCCTCGTACGCGGCACCGGCCACATCCTCGACGTACTCGGCATCTTCCACCGCGACCGCCTCGCCCTGCGCATCCACGACGGAGCGTTCTCCGCCATGGACCTCACCGCCCGCCACCCGCGCACCGGAGAACTGCTGGCCACCGTGAAGTTCATGGTGCAGACCCTCGCCGCCGCCGGCGAACTCCAACGCGACCTCCAGCGCGAGCTGACCTACGACGGACTGCGGGCCGCCGAGGCCAAGGGCAACAAGGGCGGCCGCCGCCCGGCCGTCACGGCAGCGAAGGCCGCCGCCGTACGCGCCGGGTACCTGGGCGGCCAGTCCATCGCCGCCCTCGCCCGCGACCACCACGTCAGCCGCGGCGCCATCCGAACCGCCGTCGCCGACCTCATGCCCGAGCACGCCGCCGTCGACCAGGACATCCCAGCCCAGGAGCTGCCGATCGTCCTCGACATGCCGGGCAAGGTCGCTGACTTCCTCCCCACGGCCGACCTGGAGCCCGCCGAGCGCGGCGCGCTCGACCAGGGCGTGACCGTACGACGCGGCCTGGGCTACACACTCCGCGTGAGCGCCATGCCCTCGGTCCACCGCCAACTCCTCGGCCGCTGCCAGCCGCTTGACGCCCTCTCCGCAATCCCGGCCCAGCGCAAGGCCCGCCGCGAGTACGCGAATCGCGTCAATGCCCTCGGAACCGAAACCTCGCAGTAAGCCGTCAGCGCTTCGAAACCAAGAGGCTTCCGACCTGGGAGATGTCGGAGGCGCCCGCTGTTCCGCTGGTCACCGGCACCTTCGGATCGAAGGGCATCGGCCGATCACAGCCTGTCAAAACTTCTCACAGCAACACCGGTTTCCTGGTCCGTTCCTCCTCGGCACAGCAACGCGACCGCAACCCATGGTTACTCAGCGCTACACGCCACTTGGCGACAGCTATACGAGAGCAGGGCCGGAACCGCACATCGCCGACATCACCCGGATCGGGCTGCACGCGGGCCTGGGCAGCAGCTTCGGCGTGCTGGAGCGCTGGCCGGAGGCGGTGGACCAGCTGACCACCGCCGTCGCGATCTGCCGGGCCACCGGCAACACCGCCCTGGAAAGCCGTCAGCTGCTCAACCTCGGCAACGCGCTGCTGTCCGCCGGACGCCCGGCGGAGGCGCGCGCGGCCTTCGCGCGCTGTGTCTCCCTGGGTGTCCATGCCGACCCGCGATCCGTCGCCGGGGCCCGCGGCCTCCTCGCCCGTCTCGACGCGCCCTGACCCCGCGTCCCGTCCCCGGTCCGCCGCGACACGGGGACAGGGGCGGGGGCGGCGCACGCCGCCGACGGGCGAGGTCCCTCGCCGTGCCACCCATCCTGCTCCCGCGGGCTCCCCCGTGTCTTGTCCCGGAGCGCACCGCGCTGTTCTCTCAGCGCACGGCGGACGACCGTGCCGGCGCGGCCCGCGTTTCTGCCTGCTTCCTGCCTGGAGCCCGCCGAGAACCGCTGATTGGCTGATGAAGGCGGGGAGAGCGGGCCGTCGTCCGCCTCGCCCCCGCCCGTTTCGCACAGGTGGAGAGGAGGGCCGGGTGGCCCTGGTGCTGACGACCGCTGCGGTTCCCGACGGGGAGCGGCTCGCGTACTGGCGGGACGCGCTGGGCAGAGCGCTGGTGCCGACGGCCGTCACCGCGCGGCACGACGGTCCGTTCGAGGGCCGGGTCTCCTCCGAGCGGCTGGGATACCTGCGCATCGCCACGATCGAGGGCGGCGCGCAGCGCCTGAGCCGCACTCCGGCGCACCTCACCGGCGCGGACCCGGCCGTCGCGTGCGTGGCGGTCGGGGTGCAGACAGCGGGTACGGCGATCCTGGTCCAGGACGGCCGGCGGGCCTTCGTGGGCGAGGGCGACCTCGTGGTCTACGACACGGGCCGGCCGTACGCCCTGGACTTCCCGGGGCGCTTCACCACCCACGTCGTCCACCTGCCGCGGCGGGCGCTCGGTCTGCCGGAGGAGGACCTGCGCCGGGTCACCGGGACCGCGATCGCCGGGACGACGGGCTTCGGCGCCCTGCTGGTGAACTTCCTGACCTCGCTGACCGCCTCGGTACCGCCCTGCGCCCCGGCCGTCGCCACCAGGCTGGCCACGGGTGTCGTGGACCTCTTCGCCACCCTGGTCGAGGAGCGGACCCAGGACGACGCGGCACCGGACGAGAACCAGGGGGATCACCTGGTCCTGCGGGTCCGCGACCACATCGACCGCCACCTCGGCGATCCGGACCTCTGCCCCCGGACCGTCGCGGCGGCGCATCACATCTCCGTGCGCTATCTGCACCGGCTGTTCGAGGGCGAGGGCATCACGGTGGCCCGGCTGATCCAGCGGCGCCGGCTGGAGCGCTGCGCCCGGGAACTGCACCGGCCCGACGCGACGGCTCCCACGGTGTCGGCGGTCGCCCAGCGCTGGGGTTTCGCCAACCCGGCCCACTTCAGCCGGGTGTTCCGCGCGGCCTACGGGCGTTCCCCCCGTGAGTGGCGCGGGGCGCGGGACGGGCTGCTCCCGACCGGCTGAGGCGCCGTCCTCACGCGATCAGGAACGGCTCGCCTCACCTCGGTGCGCGGCTTCGGCCGGTCGTCCACGTGTACAGCAGCGCCGTCCCGGCGACCGTGGCCGCCGCTGTGCCGAGGGCGCACAGGCCGCCGCGTGAGCGCCAGGACAGCACCGAGCCGGTCGAGTGGGCGGACAGCACCGAACCCGCGCTCAGCCAGGAGCCCGCGGAGACGAAGGACACGGCGGAGCCCACCGACCCCACGGACAGGAAACTGCCGACCGAGGCGATGGACAGCGAGCTGCCCACGGAGCCGATGGAGAGGAACGAGTCGACGGAGCCGATCGACAGCGCCGAGTTCTTCGACCACAGCGAACGCCAGGACCCTTCGGCGCCGGCCCCTTCGGTCACGGCCCGTGTCGCGGCCCACGTCCCGGATCTCGTGCCGGATCTGGTGCTGGATCTGGTCATGCTTCGATCATAGGAGCGGACGGGTCAGGAGGGCGGCCAGTCGCGGTAGGCGATACGGGCCCGGTCGTGGATCTCGCCGACGGTGCCCCACTCGTTGCGGCCCAGCCGGGCCAGGGGCCGCAGGAGCCGGATGTCGGGGAGTCCGTCGACGACGACGTCCTCGTGCACGGCGGCGTGCACGACCTCGCCGAGGACCAGGGTGGAGTCGCCGATGCGGAGCGTGGAGTGCAGCCGGCACTCCAGAGCCACCGGGGAGGCGGCCACGCGGGGCGGCTTCACCCGCAGCGAGGGTTCCCGCTCGATGCCGACCGCGTCGAACTCGCTCTCGTGCGCGGGAAAGTCGGTGCCGGTGGCGTTGATCTGATCGAAGAGCGGCTCGGACGCGAAGTTGACCACGAACTCGCCGCCGGCCTCGACGTTGCGCAGCGAGTCCTTGCGTCCGACGGAGGTGAACTGGACGATCGGCGGGTCGGTACAGGCGACCGTGAAGAAGGAGTGCGGGGCGAGGTTGGCGGTCGTGCCGTCCGCCGCCAGGGTCGACACCCAGGCGATCGGCCGGGGTACGACGACGGCGGTGAGCAGCCGGTAGAAGGCTCCCCCGCCCAGGGATCCGGGATCGTAGTCAACGCGCATGTCGGCCAGTTCTACCCGACCCGCCCCCCACAGGCGGAAATCGGGCCGTCGGGCGCGCCGGTCCCCTCGGGGACCGGCG
>NZ_JASTTJ010000020.1:0-188773 GCF_032248645.1 Streptomyces zaehneri | reverse complement strand
TTCATAGTGTTTCGGTGGTCATAGCGTGAGGGAAACGCCCGGTTACATTCCGAACCCGGAAGCTAAGCCTTACAGCGCCGATGGTACTGCAGGGGGGACCCTGTGGGAGAGTAGGACACCGCCGAACAAATATTACGGGAAACCCCCGCACCTCACGGTGCGGGGGTTTTCTGCGTTACGGTGATTTCTATGTACACGTATGTGGTTAGGGTCGTGCGGGCCGAAGAGTGGGCCCTGGTGAAGGACCTGCGGTTGCTCGCGCTCAGGGATCCGGTTGCACCGCTGGCCTTTCTGGAGACGTATGAGGCCGCTGTGGCGCGGCCCGACTCCTTCTGGCAGGAGCGGGCTGCCGGGGCGGCCGAGGGGGCTGCCGCCGGCGTACGGCAGTTCGTTGCCGAGGCGGAGGACGGGCGGTGGGCGGGGACGGTCACCTTGCTCCTGGAGGAGGCGGGTACCGTCGACTGGGCCGGTTTTCCCGTGGAGCGGCGGCAGGGGCATGTCGTCGGGGTCTATGTGCGGGACGAGTGGCGTGGCGGCGGGATGACGCGGGCGCTGCTCGACGCCGCCGTCGACCGGGCCTGGGAGTGGGGGGCCGAGCGGGTGCGGCTCATCGTCCACGAGAAGAACGCGCGGGCGCAGGGGGCGTACCGCAAGGCGGGGTTCATACCGAGCGGGCGGACCGTGCCGTTGGCGCAGGGGACCGGGGAGACCGAGGCCGAGTACGAGTTCGTCCTCGGGCGTCCCGAGGCGTCAGACCGGTAGGTCGTGGTGCGGCCAGCGCGCCTTGGCCTGTTCGCGGGAGCGGAGCAGGGCCAGGGTGGGCAGGCCGCGGTCGGTGCCGGTGGCCAGCAGGTCCGGGAGTTGGGGGATGGGGGCCACGGCCGCCACATCGTCGAGCACCAGGGACATTGGTGGGTCGAGGCGACCGGAGGATGACCGTTCGGCCATGCGCCGGCCGCGCTCGACCACGCTGGAGACGAGGGCCGTCAGGAGCGGCATCGCGCCGGGACTGGTCCTGGGGTCCTCGATTGACTCACCGAGCACATAGAGAGTTCCCCCTTCGTCCACGAAGGAATCCAAGGCGAGGGCGTCAGTTCGGTTGGGAGTGCACGCCTCGCGGATGTTCACCGTGGACAGGGCGGAGAGGGCACGGGAGGTCAGTTCCTGGGCGATGTCCCGGCGTTCGGGGTGGGCGGTGAGGGCGGCTTCGAGTTCGCCCGCCGCGCCCGGGGCTGCCTTCGGGTTGGTCCGGAGGGTGCGGACGGCTTCCTGGATGCCGGTGCCCTGGGACCAGCGGTGGACGTGGCGGATGGTGCGGCCGTCGATGGCCGCGGCGTGCAGGTAGCTGCGCAGGAGGGTTTCGGCGGTGTCGCTGACCGCCTGGTCGAGCCGCGAGGTGGGACGCACGGGGGCGAGGAGTGCCGTCGCGCGCGAGATGGCGGTCTGTTTGTCCTCGCAGCCTGTGGTGGGGGACCAGTGGAGGCGGGCCGGGGTCTCGCAGAGGTGGCCGGGGTCGTAGAGGTGGACCGGGCCCAGTTTGGCTCGGGCGTCCTTGGTCTCCTGCCAGATGGCGGGGCTGGAGGTGAGGATGACGGCCGGGCCCTCGGCGTCCCGGATGGCCTGGATCGCGGTCGTGTGGCGGGTCTCCGGCGGGGCGTAGTGCGCCGCGCCCTCGAAGCGGTTGGCTTCCCATCCGGCAGCCCGTTCACCTGGAACTGCCGGGAACAACGTGGCGGCAGCGGATGCCGAGGGCTGTTGCGGCTGTTGTTGCTGCTGCGGTTGCTGCGGTTGGAGGGAGGGTGAGAGCGAGGGGGGTGGCGCGGCCGGCGTCGGCTGAAGAGACTGCGTCGGTGGCGTCGGTCCGGTGTCCGTCCTGGGGCCGGTCTCGATGCGTTGGGTCGGCACCTCGTGGTGCGTCGGTGGCGTCACGGTCTCCTGAACGGGCGGCGGAGCCGGTGCCAGGTCCGCGCGCTTCCTCGCTCGTACCGCCCGCCATCGGGCGAGTGTCCCCATGACGAACACCGTGAGGACGAGCAGGATCATCACCTGGCCGATGAACAGGCCCCAGAACAGCCCGTAGCCCGAGAAGTCCGCCGCCTCCGCTTCGGGCCAGGCGCCGGGGATGTCGTGGGGCCGGGCGATGAGGTGCCGCATGGCCAGCGGGGTGCGGGTGAAGGTGGCTCCCGCGGGCCAGGCACCGTGGGCGAAGAGGGCCGCCAGGCCGGTCGCCGTCCAGACCAGCAGGGTCATGCCGAGCAGGAACGCGAGTATCCCGACCAACAGGCCGTCGGGGATGCCTCCCTGGCCGGGGTCGCGGCGCTCGTCTCCCGGTCTCATGGCGACCCCTCTCCCGCGCTACGCCACCGTCGACTCGGACGAGCCGTCCAAGTCGGCCAGGTGCTGTTCCATGAAGGCCGCCGCTCGTCGTTCCTGTTCCAGTTCGGCGGCGAGCAGTGCGTCGTCGTCGGACATGGTGCGGGCGGTGGAGGACTCCGTCATCGCCCGGTCGGTGAAGACGAGGGGCCGTTCCGTCTCGGTGATCAGGTGTTTCACCACCTGCACATTGCCGTTGACGTCCCAGACCGCGATGCCCGGGGTGAGGGTGGGGATGATCTCCACCGCCCATCTGGGCAGGCCGATGACCCGGCCCGTCGCCCTCGCCTCGTCCGCCTTCTGGGCGTAGATGGTCCGGGTCGACGCCATCTTCAGGATGGCCGCGGCCTCCTTCGCCGCCGCTCCGTCCACCACGTCGGACAGGTGGTGGACGACCGCCACGAACGACAGGCCGAGGCGACGGCCGAACTTCAGCAGTCGCTGGAACAGCTGGGCCACGAAAGGGCTGTTGATGATGTGCCAGGCCTCCTCGACCAGGAAGATGCGCTTCTTCCGGTCGGGGCGGATCCAGGTGTGCTCCAGCCAGACCCCGACGATCGCCATCAGGATCGGCATGGCGATCGAGTTGCGGTCGATGTGGGACAGGTCGAACACGATCAGCGGAGCGTCCAGGTCGATGCCCACCGTCGTGGGGCCGTCGAACATGCCCCTGAGGTCACCGTCGACCAGGCGGTCCAGGACCAGTGCCACGTCCAGGCCCCAGGCCCGTACGTCGTCTATGGCGACGTTCATCGCCTCCGCCGACTCCGGCTCGGGGTGGCGCAGTTGTTCGACGATGTCGGTCAGGACCGGCTGGCGCTCCACGATCGTCTCGTTGACGTAGGCGTGGGCGACCTTGAGCGCGAAGCCCGAGCGCTCGTCCAGGCCGTGGCCCATCGCCACCTCGATGATGGTGCGCAGCAGCGCGAGCTGGCCGGTCGTCGTGATCGACGGGTCCAGGGGGTTGAGCCGGATGCCGTGGTCCAGGGCGGCCGCCGGGTCCAGCCGGATGGGAGTTATTCCCATCGCCTGCGCGATGAGGTTCCATTCGCCGACGCCGTCCTCGCCCTGGGCGTCCAGGACGACGACCTGGCGGTCGCGGAAGCGCAGCTGGCGCATGACGTAGGTCTTCTCGAGCGCCGACTTGCCGTTGCCCGACTCGCCGAGGACGAGCCAGTGCGGGGCGGGGAGCTGCTGGCCGTACAGCTGGAAGGGGTCGTAGATGTAGCCCTTCCCGGAGTAGACCTCGCGGCCGATGATGACGCCGGAGTCGCCGAGGCCGGGGGCGGCCGTCGGCAGGTACACCGCCTGGGCCTGGCCCGTGGAGGTGCGCACCGGCAGCCGGGTCGTCTCGACCTTGCCGAAGAGGAAGGAGGTGAAGGCGTCCGTGAGGACGGACAGCGGATCCCGCATCAGCTCATCAGCCCCTACCTTCGGATTCCGGTGGCGAACGGGAGGGTGTTCACGAACGCCCGGTGGTGCTCTCGGTCGCACCACTCCAGCTTCAGGTACGACTTGCCGGCCGACGCCCTTATCGTCCGTTTGTCGCGGGCGAGGGCCTCGGGATTGCGGGAGGAGACGGTGATGTAGCCGACCAGGTTCACGCCGGCCGCGCCGGACGCCAGGTCCTCGCCGCGCTGGTCCAGTCGGGAGTGGGCGGCCACGTCGCGTGGGTCGACGGTGCGGTTCATCTTGGCGGCCCGGCTCGCCTCGGCGTCGTCGTTCGTCTTCTCCGTCAGCATGCGTTCGATGGCGACCTCGGTGGGTTCGAGGTCCATGGTCACGGCGACGGTGCGGATGACGTCCGGGGTGTGGACGAGGAGCGGTGCCAGGAAGTTGACGCCCACCGGGGTCATCGGCCACTCCTTCACCCAGGCCGTGGCATGGCACCACGGGGCACGGGTCGAGGACTCGCGGGTCTTGGCCTGGAGGTACGTCGGTTCCATGGCGTCCAGCTCGGCCGGCCAGGCGTTGCGCTTGGTCATCGCCTGGATGTGGTCGATGGGGTGGTCCGGGTCGTACATGGAGTGGACGAGGGAGGACAGCCGGCCCTGGCCCAGGGGCTGGCGGACACGGATGTCCGCCTCCTGGAGGCGGGAGCAGATGTCCGTCAGCTCACGGGCCATGACCACCGCCAGGCCCGCGTCGCGGTCCAGTTTGCGGCCCGACCGGGGGCGTGCGGCGCGGGCCATGGCGTGCGCCTCGGCGGCCAGTTCGCGGGTGTAGTGCATACAGGCGACGAGGTAGGCGCGGTGCTGCTCGCTGCTCGTGGACACCATGGACTGGAGCTGGTCGTAGGAGCGGGCCAGCCAGTCGGGGGACTTCTCGTCCCCGCGGACGGCGACGTCCTTGGCGTGGGCGTCGGGGTCGGCGGGGAGGGTGCGGGCGAGCATCTGGAGGCGGGTGACGAAGCCGTCGCCGTTCGCCACGTGCTTGAGGAGGGTGCCGAAGCGGTCGACCAGGGCTTCCTGGTCCTCGCTGTCGCGCAGGCCTACCCCCGGGCCCTCGATCTCGATGGCGGCCGTCACCGTGCGGCGGTCGGCGTGCAGGAGTACGGCGATCTCGTCGGGGCCGAAGGGGGCGGCCAGCCAGCTGATGCGGCCGATGCCCGGAGGCGGTCCGATCTCGATCTCCTGGCCGTCGAGCCGGGTGCCCGCCTCCATGACGGTCGAGCGGTAGGCCGTGCCCTGGCGCAGGGTGCGCTTGTAGCTGCGGTTGATCTCGAACCACTTGTAGAACGTGCGGTGCTTGTACGGCACGTAGACGGCGGCCAGCGCGATCATCGGGAAGCCGCTGAGCAGCACGATCCGCAGGGCGAGGACGGGGACGAGAAGGCCGCACATCATGCCGAGGAACGCGCCGACGACGATGAGCGCGATCTCACCGGTCTCGCGGTTGCGGCCGACGATCGCGTTCGGCCGGGCGCGGCCGATCAGATATGTACGGCGGGGCGCGATCGCGTGGGACACGTGAGAATCAGCCGTCAACGCCCTTCACCTCCCGTGCGGTTGTTGCTGCTGTTGCGGGTGTTGCCGGCGTGCGGGGTGTTGACCGGGCTGCTCGCGCGGGGGGCGGGTGCGGCGGAGGGGACAGATCCGCCGCCCCCGTTCGGGGTGCGCGAACTGTGCGCGGCGACTCCGCCGGAGGCGGGGTTGGAGGGGCGGGCGCCGGACGACCCGGAGTGGCCGCCGTTGTTGTCCGCACGGGTGCTGTGCGCCTTGATGCCCTGCGCGACGAGGGTCGCCGGGGAGCTGATGACGGCCGCCGCCTTGCCCTCGGCGCCCTGCATGATGCGGTTGTTGCGGGAGCCCGCGATCTCGTCGCCGAAGCCGGGGACGAAGCGGTAGATCATCGCGCTGGCGAAGATGGCGAGCAGGATGATGGAGAGGCCGGAGACGACGGCGGAGAAGGCGTTCGGACCGTCGGCGGTGGACAGTGCCCCGGCGAGGCCGAGCACGATCACGATGACCGGTTTGACCAGGATGACGGCGATCATGATGCCGGCCCAGCGGCGGACGTGGCTCCACAGGTTCTTGTCGACCAGGCCCGCGTAGACGACGGTGCCGAGCAGGGCGCCCACGTAGAGCAGGGCGGCCCGGATGACGAGCTCCAGCCACAGCACTCCGGCCGCGAGGATCGACACCAGGGACACCACGATCAGCATGATCGGGCCGCCGCCGATGTCCTCGCCCTTGGACAGGGCTGCGGAGAAGGTGCCGAAGAACGTGTCGGTCTGGTTGCCGGTGGTCTTCGCCAGGACGTCGGTGATGCCGTCGGTGGCGGATACGACCGTGTAGAGGATGAGGGGGGTGAAGGCGGAGGCCAGGACGGTCAGCCAGAGGAAGCCGACGGCCTCGCCGATGGCGGTGGTCAGGGGGACTCCGCGCACCGCCCGCTTGGCGACGGCCAGCAGCCACAGCAGGAGGGTCAGGACGGTCGAGGCGGCGAAGACGACGGCGTACTGCTTGAGGAACCGCTCGTTGGTGAAGTCGACGTTCGCGGTGTCCTTGACGGCCTCGCTGAGCTTGTCGACGGTCCAGGCCGCGGCGTCGGCACAGCCCTTGGCGAGGGAGGAGAGGGGGTCGAGGGTGTCGGAGACGCCGGGGTTGGTGGTGGACGAGGGGTTCTCGCCCTTTTCGCAGTAGTCCCTGGCGGGTCCCCGGATGAGTTCGCTGCACGCGCTGTCACTCGGGGAGGTGGAGGGGGACGGGCTGGGCGTGGGCGCGGCGAAGGCGCGGGTGGCCGTCAGTACCGCGATCGTCTGAACGGCGGCCAGGGCGGCCGTCACCTTGAGGGAGAGGTGCTTAGCGCGCATAGGTGAACCCTCCGAACTCCTCGACGGCCTTCGTCATGTCGTCGGCGGTGGAGGCCTGCTGATCGCGCCCGACCGGGACGGGCCCGTCCTTCTGCTGGAAGTCGGTGACCTTCCAGTCGTTGCTGGTCCACTGGAGCTGGTAGGTGGTGGTGAACCAGCTCTCGGATACGGGGTTGGTCGAGGCTTCGCCCGAAAGACCGAAGAGCGAGGTGTACCAGACCTCGACGGTGGCGTTGCTCGCGCTGGACGCCGTCACCTTGGTGCCGACGGGGACGACCCGGGACACGAAGGCCTGGCCGTCCGGGGCGGTGCCGTTCTTGTCGAGTCCGATGTTGCCGAGGAAGGTCTCGTTCGAGTAAGCGGTGTCCAGCGCGGCCTGTTTGGAGACGGCGATGGCGGGCGCGTACACGGTCTCGACGATCTGGTGTCGCAGGTCCGTGAGGAACATGTCCGCCGAGCCGAGGGCCACGGCGTAGTTGGCCGCAGCGCTCTGAGCACCTTGCGCATCGTGCGCGTACCCCGTCGGGATGCCGCCCGTCTTCGTGTCCACCGGCTTCGTGCCGGTGGCTGCGGTGCTGGTCGCGTCCGGTTTGTCGCCGGTCGTGCCGCTGGCCGAGGTGGAAGGGGAATCGTCTCCTCCGCGGTTCGCGAAGGCGATCGCCGCGATGAGGAGGACGACGACGCCGACCACCGTGACCAGGCTCCGTGAGGACGAACGGCCGCCTCTGCGGGCCCCGCCGTAGGGGTCGTTCTCGGGCAGCCGGAGGCGGGTTCTGCCGTACCCGTGCCCCTCGTCGGAGCGCGCGGATTCGCCGTAGTCGTGTTCGTCGCCGGGAGTCATGCCGCGTAGGCCCCCTCGCTGCCGTACCGGGACACGTACATATACGACGGTAGCCGTGCTGGTTCCCGCGCGGGCGCGGTGTGGTGACTCGACATCAGGGACATCAGGGAAACGCAACCTCAGCCGGTGGGCACGACAGGTGGGTGGGGGTGGCGGGCCGGGCGTGCCCGGACGGTACTGGGGGTGGTGCGGAGGCCGCGGCTACACGGCCATGCCGTACACGATGGTGAACAGCGTCCCGAGGGAGCCGATGATGAAGACCCCCGTCAGCCCGGCGATGATGAGGCCCTTGCCCTGTTCCGCACTGAAGGTGTCCCGCAGGGCGGTCGCGCCGATGCGCTGCTTGGCCGCGCCCCAGATGGCGATGCCGAGGCAGAGGAGGATGGCGACCGCCATCACGACCTCGATCATCACCTTGGCCTCGTTGCCCAGGCTGCCGAAGGGCCCCCAGTCCGGAGCGATTCCACCGATGATGGTGTTGATATCGCCTTTGTCGGCCGCGAACAGCATGTAAGTCACCGCCCCTGATGGGTAGTTCCGCAGTCCTCTGCGGGTGTGCAGAGGTCACGCATCATTCTCGCCGACAAAGTCGCCGTCGTATGTCGACTTGACGTCATTGGCGGACGGGAGTCGTACGAATAGCTCGTATGGTCACTCTGTGTATCACGGCAGGTCACGCCGGGCAATGAGGCCGGAGCGGAACCTGTGGTGTGGTTCCGTCGTTAGCCCACTTCACGGCCCTGCACCGTTTCTGACGGCTGGTCGGGTGAGCGTACGTTTCGATGTTCTCATGACGTTGCGCACACCGGGCATGGCGAACGGGCCACGGCTGGATGCCGAGGCCCGTTCGTCCTTTCACCACGTGTGGCCCCCACGGCCCACGGTGGCTGTTCTGTTGTGGCTTTCGCCTGACGGAAGGTCAGCCGGTGAAGGCTTCCGTGCCCTCCGGGGTGCCGAGGCCGGTGGGGCCGTCGTAGCCCGACTTGGCGGTGCAGAGGTAGGCGGCGCTCGAGGAGCAGGTGCCGTTGCTGCCGCTGGTGACGTCGTTCAGGGCGGAGGTGCCTGCGGCCGCGTAGGGGTAGGAGGCCGGGTAGTCGGTGCTGCCCGGGGTGCCGGCGAGGGCGTAGACCCCGGCGATGACGGGCGCGGAGGCGCTGGTGCCGCCGAAGGTGTACCAGCCTGCGGTGACGCCGTAGGAGTCGTAGACCGAGACGCCGGTCGCGGGGTCGGCCACCGCCGAGACGTCCGAGACGGTGCGTTTGGCGCAGCCGGTGTCGGTCTGCCAGGTCGGCTTGGTGTCGTAGGCGGAGCAGCCGGAGCCGGTGCCCTCGGTGGAGCTGGTGTTCCAGACCCTCTCGGTCCAGCCGCGGGTCGTGGAGGACGTGGACAGGGCGGTGCCGCCGACGGACGTCACGTACTTGGAGGCGGCCGGGTATTCGGCGCCGTAGCCCTCGTCGCCCGCGCTGACGGTGATGGCGACGCCCGGGTGCTTGAAGTACGAGGTGTCGTACGACGTGTCCGAGGAGGATTCGGAGCCGCCGTAGCTGTTGGAGACGAACTTGGCGCCCAGGGCCACGGCCTCGTTCACGGCCTTGCCGAGGTTGGCCATGGACGCGGAGGTGGCCTCGACGAGCAGGATGTCGCAGTTCGGGCAGACGGCGCTGGCCATGTCGAGGTCGAGTGACTCCTCCTCGGCCCAGCCGCTGTCGGCGCTGGGGAGGGAGGTGGTGGAGCCGCTCTGGCTCACCTTCTTGAAGCAGCCGCTTGCGACCGTGCAGGCGGGGAGGCCGTAGTACGTGCGGTACTTGGCGAGGTCGGCGGCGGCGTTGGGGTCGTCGTAGGCGTCGACGATCGCGATGGTCTCGCCGGAGCCGTCGGCCGAGGCCGCGGCGGTCAGGCCGTAGGCGTCCTGGAGGTCGGACGGGCCGTAGCCGGTGGGGGTCGCGGCGGCGGCCTTCGGGGTGACCGCGGCGGTCCTGCCGGTCTCGGCGGCGCGTTCCTTCTGGAAGGCCGTGGTGCCGCCGGTCACGCGGAAGGAGTTGCAGGCCAGTTCCCCTTTGTGCTTGGGGGTGGCGCAGGGGGTGGCCGCCCAAGTGACCTTGGCGGGTGTGGACTTGGTGGGGGCCGTGGGTGCCGCGCTCGCGTGGGCCGCGGTGCCGAATCCGGCGAGCACGAGGGCTGCGGCGCCGAGGGCCGAGGCACCGATGCGGCGCCATCTGCCTGATATGGCGGAGGAGTTGGGGGATGTCGTCGTACGCAACGGACAGCTCCTGAAGGTGGGGTGACAGGGGCGGTGCGGGTGGGGGGTGGTGCGTGCCACCGGTACGTGGTCCCCGGTGGCGGGCGGCGGCCCGCGGACGACTGTTCCCTTGTTGAGTACGCGACAACAAGACGAGTGGCGGAATCCTGACTTCCGCAATACTGAAGGGGGTTCGGGTATTGCTGATCAATGGCGGGCGGATGGTGCGGCGATGGCAGGCGCTTGACCTCGGGCGGCCCGGCTCTGTCGAGGCCGGCCCGTGGGGACGTGCGGGGGCTGCGGCCGGGCCGTGGGGACGTGCGGGGGCTGCGGCCGGGCCGTGGGGGCGCGCGGGGACCGTGGAGTGGTCGGCTCAGGGCCGGGGCACGCTGATGGCGAGGACGGCTGTGTCGTCGTCGACGCCGGTGCCGAAGGTGTCGAGCAGCTCACGGATCGCGGCGACGGCGTCGGTCGCGGTGGTGGGCGCGAGAGCTCGGGCGAAGTCGAGGAGCGCCTCGTCCCCGTAACGGTCGTCGTCGCTGTTCGCGGCGGTGTGGGCCTCGGTGAGGCCGTCGGTGTGGAGCAGCAGGGTGTCGCCCGCCTCGAGGTGGACGGTGGTGGTGGCGATGTGGGCGTCGGGCAGGACGCCGATGAGCTGTCCGCCGGGGGTGTCCAGGAGGCCGACGCTCCCGTCCGCCCGCAGGAGCAGGGCCGGGGGGTGGCCGCCGCCGGCCAGGGTGATGCGGAAGCCGCCGTGATCGGTGTCGGGGGTGAGCAGTCCGAAGACGACGGTGCAGAACCGGGGGTCGTCACCGTTGTACTCGTGGTTGAGGACGGTGTTGAGGTTGCTCAGGACGGCGGCCGGGTCAGGGTCGTAGACCGCGGCGGCCCGCAGGGTGTAGCGGGCCAGGGAGGTGACGGCAGCGGCCGCGGCGCCCTTGCCGCACACGTCGCCCAGGAACAGGCCCCACGTCCCCGCGGCGAGCGGGAAGAGATCGTAGAAGTCGCCGCCGACCTTGTCGGGGGAGGCGATGTGGTAGTGCGCGGCCACCTCCAGTCCGGGCACGCTCACCAGCGTCGGAGGCAGCAGCGTCTGCTGGAGGGTGGCGTTGAGGCGCATGAGTTCTTCGCGTTCGCCCTCCGCCTCCTGCCGGGCGCGCAGCAGTTCGGTCTCGTAGGCGCGCCGGTCGCGGGCGTCGAAGACGGTGGTGCGGATCAGCAGCGGCTGCCCGTCGCCGCCGGTCTTGACCGTGGAGGTGACCAGCACGGGCAGACGGCTGCCGTCGGCCGCCTCGAGTTCCAGGGCGATCCCGCTGATCTCGCCCTGCATGCGCAGCAGCGGGCCGAAGTGGGTCTCGTGGTAGATGCGGCCACCCACGGTCAGCAGGTCGGAGAACGTCCTGTGGCCCACCAGGTCGCCGCGGGCGTGGCCGAGCCAGTCCAGCAGGGTCGTGTTGATCTTTGCGATCGTGCCGTCCGGCATGGTGGAGAGGAAGCCGCACGGCGCGTGCTCGTACAGGTCCTCGACGCTGTCCTCCAGCAGGGCGGAGGACGCCGCCCGGTCGTCGCCGGGCCGCTCCTCGGGCGGCGGGTGTCCGCCGCCCGCGCCGTTGCCGGTCCCGCCCGTCATCGTGCGGCTGTGACGCAGTGGGTGATCGAGGCAGCCGTTTCCTCCGGTGCGGGGCCCCGGAGGCGGTGGGCGGTCGCGTCCAGGGTGACCGGCCGGCTTGCGCTCCGCACGGTCGTAAGGCGCGCAGTCATACGACCCATTCTCGCAGAGCGCTTCCTTCGCGGCCGGTATCGGCGGACGCGCGGTGCCCACGGCAGGCGTACGGAACAGCGCCGGGGGTAGAGGGGGTGGTCGGGCGGGTGTCGCTGCCACCGGGCGGGTTGTGGTGCGGGCGTACAGTCCGCTCGCCGCGCCCCGCGCCGGACCGGGCAGTGCGGCTCCCTTGTCCCCGGAGAGCGCCGGCAGGTGACGTCATGACCAGTACGCAGGACCGGCCCGAGCTGACCGCCCCCGCTGCCGACGCGTCGGCAGCGGATCGGGTGCAGGAGCGCGTCGCGCGGATACGCCGTCGCCTGGAGCGGCTCATCGGCATCGCGGCGACCGAGGGCAACGCGCTCACCGCCCTGCGCAACGGGGACGAGATCTTTCCGGCGATGCTGACGGCCATCCGGTCCGCCGAGCACACCGTGGACATGATGACGTTCGTGTACTGGCGGGGGGACATCGCCCGCGAGTTCGCGCGGGCGCTGGCCGACCGGGCTCGGGCGGGCGTGCGGGTGCGGCTGCTGCTGGACGGGTTCGGCAGCCGGCTGATCGAGAAGGACCTGCTGGAGGAGATGGAGCGGGCCGGGGTGCAGGTGGCCTGGTTCCGCAGACCCGTGACCCTTTCGCCCCTCAAGCAGAACCACCGCTGCCACCGCAAGGTCCTCGTCGTGGACGAGCAGGCGGCGTTCACCGGCGGTGTCGGCATCGCCGAGGAGTGGTGCGGCAACGCCCGCAACGAGCGCGAGTGGCGCGACACCCACGTCGAGGTCCGCGGGCCGGCCGTGGACGGCATCGCCGCCGCCTTCGCGCAGAACTGGGCCGAATGCCACGACGAGCTCTTCGACGACAGCGACCGGTTCGTCCCGCACCACCCGCAGGGCGACGCGGTGGTGCAGGTGGTCCGCGGATCGGCCAGTTTCGGCTGGCAGGACATGCAGACCCTGATCCGGGTGATGCTGGAGTCCGCCGAGGACCGCTTCCGGCTGGCCACCGCCTACTTCTCACCGGACGTCTTCTTCATCGAACTCCTGTGCGCCACCGCGCGGCGGGGCGTGGAGGTGGAGATCCTGCTGCCCGGTCCGCACACCGACAAGCGGGTCTGCCAGCTGGCCGGCCAGCACTACTACGAGGACCTCACCGCCTGTGGCGTGAAGATCTACCAGTACCAGCCGACGATGATGCACGCCAAGGTCATCACCGTCGACGGCGTCGCCGCGCTGGTGGGCTCGACCAACTTCAACCGCCGGTCCCTCGACCACGACGAGGAGATCATGCTCGCCGTGCTGGACCAGGAGTTCACGGCCACGCTCGACGGCCACTTCGACGAAGACCTGAAGGCCGCCGCGCTGATCCGGGAGGGCCGGTGGAAGCGGCGCTCCGTGCTCCAGCGGGCGCGAGAGGTCGCCGTCATGCCCATCCGCCGTTTTCTGTGACACCGGCCCGCCGGTGTTTTCGGGCGAACCGTATTCCCGGGAATCCCGCACATATACATGGAAGATTTGAGGGCGTGAAGGGGATTTCATGGGGCACTTGAATCAGCGGAGGTTGATAATCATGGTTCCCCTGCTTCTTGTTCTGCTTCTCGCGCTCATCCTTTTCGGTGCCGGCTTCGCCCTCAAGGCCCTGTGGTGGATCGCCGTCATCGTGCTGGCGGTCTGGCTGGTGGGCTTCGTGGTCCGCCCCGCCGGACACGGCGGCCGGAAGGGCCGCTGGTACCGCTGGTAGACACATCACCGGTACGAAGGGCCCCGTCGGCCATTGCCGACGGGGCCCTTCGGTATACCGCCGCGCTATTCGGTCCGATCGTTTTCCAGTACACCCTCGACGAAATGGTCGAATTCGCCTGCCTGAACGCCCAGCACGAACGCGTCCCACTTTCTGCGGTTCGTCGTGACGACGTTCTCCGGGTCACTTGTCTCTCGGAGGTAGACGGGAGCCTCGCCGTCGTCTCCCTCGCCGAAGGCGATCTCGATCCAGGGGCCGGGCCCGGTCGCGTCCGGCGGGGCGGCGCGGGTCCAGATGAGGTCGGAGGGGATGTCAGCCACCCGCCCACCGTATCCCCGCCCCGGTGGAAAGGTGCCGTGGGTGGAGTGCGGGTAGCGTCGTAGGAGAAGGATGCGTCTGACGTTTCTCTCACCTTCGTGGGACACAGTGAACCCGATGAAGCGCAACGCCCTGCTCGGTGCGGTCGTCCTGCTGGCCGTCACCTCCGCCTCCGAGGCGGCCGCCGACGGTGGACCCGGGCCCCTCGGGGTGACGGCCGTCGCGGTGGCGACGGCGCAGTCGGAGCGGGTCGGCGCGCTGTTCGCCGACACCGGCGCCGACGCGGGCACACTCGCCGGTGAGCACTTCTGCACCGCCTCCGTGGTGCACAGTCCGCACCGCGACCTCATCGTCACCGCCGCGCACTGCCTCGGCGGCGAAGGCGAGCTCGCCTTCGCCCCCGGGTACCGGGACGGCAGGGCCCCCTACGGGATCTGGCGGGTCGAACGGGTCTTCCTGCCCGACGGGTGGGCGCGGGGGCAGGACGAGGACAGCGATGTGGCCTTCGCCGTCCTCGACGGGCGGGGCGGCGAGAACGTCGAGGACGTGGTCGGCGGCAACCGGTTCGCGACGCGCACCACCACCGGGGCGACCGCCGTGACCGTCACCGGCTACCCCGACTCGCTCGAGGTGCCGGTCCGCTGTACGAACCGGCCCACCGCCCACAACTCCACCCAGCAGCGCATCGCCTGCCCCGACCTCACCGGCGGAACCAGCGGCAGCCCCTGGGTGAACGGCGACGGGGAGGTGGTCGGCGTCCTCGGCGGGCACGAACAGGGCGGGGCGACGGCCGACATCTCGTACAGCGTGGTCCTGGGGCCGGAGGCCGCGGAGCTCTACCGGGACGCGGCCTCCGACCCCTGAGGCGTCACGCGACGCGGTGGACGAGCTGGGTGGTCAGCTCGTAGCGCGCGCCGACCACGGCGGGTTCGCCGGCGGAGATCTTCGCCTGGAACGTATGTCCGAGCCCGAAGTCCGGTGCCCGCGTTGCCCGATCATGGGGACGGATGGGGAATCCGAGGCCGTTCGATGGTGGGTGCTCGAGCCGTCCCATGGCCGCCCTTTACGCGACTACGCGGCCAGGCGGCCACGCGGCCACACGACTACGCGACTACGCGACTACGCGGCCAGGCGGCCACGCGGCCACACGACTACGCGGCCACGCGGCCACACGACTACGCGGCCACGCGGCCACGCGGCCACGCGATCCGACGGTGACTCGAGGGGGCGTCGGGTCCGACACCCCCTCCTGACCGGATGAAGCGCCCCGTTCGACGCGTAACCCCCTTGCGGAAGAGGCGAGTCGGGATGGTGCACGTGTCGCACGGGCCACGGGGCCGCCACGTGCGGTTTCTCCTTGTTCGTGATCACCCCGCGGCACGGGAGCCGCCTCTACACTGTCGGGGGCGGACTCCTGGGCGGCGAGGGGCGGTTGACGGTGCGTAAGACATGGATCGTGGCGACCGCTGCCGTCAGTTCCGGTGCCGCCTTCATGATGGCGCTCGTCATCGGGGTGTACCTCGTCGGCGGGAGCGCCACGAGCGGGGTGGGCGGTGCGGGCCGAGCACTGGCCAAGGGCGCCGTGCCCGCCGCCTACCAGGCACTCGTGGAGAAGTGGGGCAATCGGTGCTCCGCCATCAGCCCCGCGCTGCTCGCCGCCCAGCTCTACCAGGAGAGCGGGTTCAACCCGAGGGCGCAGAGCGCCGCCGCCGCGCAGGGGATAGCGCAGTTCATCCCGGGCACCTGGGCCACGCACGGCATCGACGGTGACGGCGACGGCGACCGCGACGTCTGGGACCCGAATGACGCGATTCCGTCGGCCGCGTCCTACGACTGCCAGCTCGCCTCGTACGTGAAGGACGTCCCCGGGGACGCCACGCACAACATGCTCGCGTCGTACAACGCGGGGGCCTACGCGGTCATCAGGTACGGGGGCGTGCCGCCGTACAAGGAGACCCAGAACTACGTGAAGACGATCACGACTCTGGCGGAGTCCTTCGCCGCGCCGGTCAGCCGGGTGGATCCGTCCGAGCAGGCCGCGGGGGCCATCTACTACGCCCAGAAGAAGCTCGGCACGCCCTACCTCTGGGGCGGCAACGGCACCGCTGACCAGGGAGGACGGTTCGACTGCTCCGGGCTGTCGAAGGCCGCCTACGCGAGCGTCGGGATCACGCTGCCGCGGGTCGCCAACGACCAGTACAACGCGGGGCCGCATCCGCAGCGCAGCGAGTTGCTGCCGGGCGACCTGGTGTTCTTCTCCACCGACCCGAACAACTCGCGGGCCATCCACCACGTGGGGATCTACGTGGGGGGCGGTTACATGATCAACGCGCCGTACACCGGGGCTGTCATCCGGTTCGACCCCATCGACACGGCCGAGTACTTCGGGGCCACCCGCGTCACCGAAGATGGCGCGAAAGCACTCCCCACGACCGTCTGAAGGATCTCCGCACCCGGCCCCTGAGCTGCGGGGATCTATCTCTCTTCGATAACGTCTGAGTGATCATTCAGTGGAGAGTGGAACGTATCAACCGGGGCCGTGCGTTCCTGTTGGACGGGCGCATGTGAGGTGTGCCGGGCAGAACACGACGAAGGGGCCGCAGCACCATGGCTGGACTCGCCGAATCCGGGTCGAACCCCGACGTCGACCTGCTCTATGACATCAACGGGCTGGCGAAGGACGCTCCGCACTGGCTCGACCGGACCGTCGAGTTCGTGGGCGAGTACGGGCTGCTGCTCGCCATGGTGCTGCTGATCGTGTGGTGCTGGTGGGGGGTCAGGCGGCGGCCCGGCGGGGCCGAGGAGGCCGCGTCCTCCGTGGCCGCCCTCGTCTGGGCGCCGCTCGCCGCCGGCATCGCCGTACTGGTGAACATCCCCATACGGGGATTCGTGGAACGGCCCCGGCCCTTCCTCGACCACGACGGGCTGGAGGTGCTCGTCTCCGGCAAGACCGACTACTCCTTCGTGAGCGACCACGCCACCCTCACGATGGCCATGGCGGTCGGGCTGTTCGTCGCCCACCGCAGGTTCGGGCTCGTCGGGATAGGGATCGCCCTGCTCGAAGGGTTCTGCCGGATCTTCATGGGTGTGCACTATCCGACGGACGTCGTCGGCGGGTTCGCGCTCGGTACCGCGGTGGCCCTGCTGCTCTCGCCCGTCGCCTCCATGCTGCTCACCCCGGTGCTGAAGGCCGTCGACCGGTCGCCCCGGGTCGGATGGGTCGTGCGCGGCCGGGCCGCCCGGGCCGGGGAGCGGGACGGCTTCATCCCCGGCGCGCGGCCCGAGGTCGCCGCCGAGGAGCGGGATCTCGCGGCCTAGACCGCGTCCGACGATTCCCGTCGGGAGCGCGGCGTCCGGCGCGGCGTCTCGCCGCGGTGTCGGATCACCCGAGCACCTCCGGTACGGGGGCGGTCCGCCGCCGTGCGACGCACCGCACCGGACGCCGCGCGCTCGGCCGACGCGAGTGGTCGTCGGACACGCCCCGGGCCGGCACGTCAGAGGGCCTGGGGGTAGCTGAAGAAGCCGTTCGGGTCGTACTGCTTCTTCAGCTGGGTCAGGCGCGGCAGCGCGTCGCCGTAGTACGCCTTGCGCCAGTTCGTGAGCGTCGGGTCCGCGTAGTTCTGATAGGCCGCGCCCGAGGCGTACGGGGCCATCGCCTTGTGCGCCGTGTTCAGCCAGGACTGGGCCGCCGTCCCCGTCGTGCCGGCCCGCCACGCCCCGATGTACTGGGCCAGCATGCGCGAGCGGCGGTGGACGAAGGCCGTGGCCGTCGGCGAGACCCGGTTCACCGCGCCGCCCAGCGCGGTGAGGGCGATGCTGCCGGAGCCGCCCTGCACGGACTTCATCTGCCGCAGGAGGGTCTGGATGCCCGCCGCCGAGAGCGAGACGTCGAAGAAGTCGGAGCGGGCCGCGTACGTCTCCCGGCCCAGCGCGCCCTGCGGGGAGCGGCCCGGCGTCGAGCCCGGCAGATGGCACTGGGCGTCGGAGGAGAACGACGAGCAGCCGGCGTAGATCTCCATCGCCGCCTCGTACGTACGACGGCGGAGCGAGACGTTCGTCGCGGGGGCGCCCACCCGGTCCGCGAGGCGGTCGACCGCGTTCTGGAGCTGGCCGTAGGTGCCGATGCAGAACGCGGCGACGGAGATGGTGGGGGTGCCGCCGGTCGCGTTCGCCAGGTGCAGGGAGGACCAGATCTCGTCGGGCTGGGACGGGCCCCACTCCTGCCAGGCCTTCACCACCGCGGCCGCCTTCGACCAGGGCCAGGTGAGGTAGCCCGTCACCGCCTGGGGCGCGGGGTGGGTCTTGAACTCCAGCTCCGTGACGATGCCGAAGTTGCCGTTGCCGGCTCCGCGCAGGGCCCAGAACAGGTCCTTGTTCGTCGTCGCGTCGGCGGTGAGCTGCTTGCCGTCCGCGGTGATGATCGTGGCCCGGGTGAGGCTGTCGCAGGTCAGGCCGTAGGCCCGGGAGACGACGCCGTGGCCGCCGCCCAGCGCCAGGCCGGATACGCCGACCGTCGGACAGGAGCCCGCCGGGATCGTCACGCCCTTCGCGGCCAGCGCCCGGTAGACGTCGATCAGCTTCGAACCCGCGCCGACCACGGCCGAAGTGCCGCTCGCCCGGACCCGGTTCAGCTTGGAGACGTCGACGATCAGCCGGCCGTCGCCCGAGGACCAGCCGCCGTAGGAGTGGCCGCCGTTGCGGATCGCGGCCTTGATCTTGTGGGCCCGGGCGTACGCCAGAACCGTGCGGATGTCGTCGGCATGGGCGACATACGCCACCGCCGCCGGCTTGAGGTTGTCGAAGCGGGTGTTGTAGAGCTGGCGGGCCGCGGCCCAGGAGGCCTCGCCGGGGCGGACCAGGGTGCCGTCCAGGTCGCGGGCGAGCGCGGTCCAGTTGGCGGGGGCGGCGACGCTGGTCGTGGTCAGGGGGGCCGTGGTGCCGTCCCCGGTGGCGCGGGCGGAGCCGTCCGCACTGCCGCCGTTCGCCCTGCACGCGGTCACTGCCGCCGCGACGGCGGCCGTGCCGCCCGCGATGAACGTACGCCGTTCCATGTTCTTGCGCCTTCCCTCGGCCGCCCGTCGGCTGCATGCCGCCTCATGGAGCGAGACGGGGCCATGGGACCACAGGTTCCAGCGGGGTCCGGCGGTGACGGAACGGTGACGTCGGCCGGTCGGCCGGTCGGTGTCGGTCGGTAGGTCTGCATGCAGGTAGGTCTGCCGGTAGGTAGGTCTGCCGGTAGGTGTCTGCCAGTAGGTCTGCGGGCAGGTAGGTCTGCCGGAGGTGTCGGCCGGTCAGGCGCCCGTGTGCAGCTCCCCGTCCGTTCTCGCCATGCTTCTCGCCCTGCGGGCCGGGCCTCGCCAGCCGCAGGTGCAGCGGGCGAGGCAGAACCTGCCCTGTTCGACGGTCGTGGTGCTGTGTTCCCCGTCGGTGCGGGGGTGGGTCGATCCGTCCTGCTGCGTCACAAAGACAACGTTACCCAGGATCGGTGGTGAACCCGCATGGCGGTCGCAGGCGTTCGGACCGGCGTGACGGCGGCACTTACCCGTCGTTAACCGGAACGACAGGAAGTCCGTGACGGACGTACCGGTTGGGGGTGCACAGGCCATGGCGGAGCGGCGGCGCGGGCTGATGGGCGCGATGGTCCTTACGGGGCTCGTGGCGGGGGTCTGCGCGGGGGCCGCCGGGTGTTCCGCCGGCGGGGCCGCCGCGGAGGACGGCCGGGCGGCCGACCCCGTCGAGACCCTGCACCGGGCCGCCGACACCCTCGTCGCGGCAGGCACGTCGAGGGCCCGTACGTCGATGGAGATGGCCACCGGCGGGACCCGGGTGACCATCCGGGGCCAGGGGGTGTACGACTACCGCAAGCAGCGCGGTGAGCTGAAGGTGGTCCTGCCGCAGGACCCGGCCGGGACGAGTGAGCACCGCCCCATCACCGAACTCCTCGCGCCCGGAGCCCTGTTCATGAAGAACCGGGGGGCCGGGGTGCCGGACGACAAGTGGGTGCGGGTGGAGACGGCGACCCTGTCCGACGGGAACCTCGTGACCGGCGGGGCCACCGATCCGTTCGCCGCCGCCGAGGTGCTGCGGGGGACGCGTACCGCGACCTACGTGGGGAGGACCGAGGTGGCCGGGACGGCGGTGCGGCACTACCGCGGGACCGCCGATCTCGCGGTGGCCGCGGCCGACGCTTCGGCGGGCGGACGGGATGCGCTGCGCGCGGCGGCGAGAGGGTTCGCCACGGCGCGGGTGCCGTTCGACGTCTACCTCGACGACGAGGGGCGCATCCGCAAGGTCCGGCACCGGTTCAGCTTTGTGAACGGGCAGCAGAAGGAGGCCGTCGCGGTGGCGTCCACGACCCTGTTGTACGACTTCGGGGCGCCCGTGGAGGTGCGGCTGCCGGCCGCCGACGACATCTACGCGGGGCGGATCGCGGAGGAATGAGCCGGTGCCGGTGCGATTGAGCCGGTGCCCGATCCGTGCCCGATCCGTGTCGGTCCTGTGCGTGGTCTGTGTCGGGCGGGCTTGGGCGGGCCTCGGCGAGCATTTTCGGCCACCGGGTGGACACAAGGACTAGCCCGTCCGTGCCATGCGCGCGGTGTATAGCGCTCCCTACTCTAGGAAGTCGGTGACGGCAGGGACGAGGTGATGCGCGTGGCTCCGGGCGGCGGTACGGCAGTTCAGGACCACGAGGCCCTCGCCGAGATCGAGCTGTGCGGGGAGTTGATCATCGCCGCCTCGGCGGCCGGGGAGGAACGGCTCAGTCTCGAGAGCATCGACCAGGTGCTGCGGGTGGGGGAGGAACCGGCCGGGGGGTGAGCCCGGCGCCGCAGCCGGCGCCGGCTTCGGGAGACGTGCTGGGACCGGGTGTGGTTCCGCGACCGGGCGCGGTTCCGGGGCGGGGACGGGTCCCGGCGCGGGGCGCTGATCAGGTGCGCAGCAGGCGGCCGATGGCCTTGGTCGCCTCTTCCACCTTCGCGTCGATCTCGTCGCCGCCCCGGAGCGCCGCGTCGGCGACGCAGTGGCGCAGGTGTTCCTCCAGGAGCTGGAGCGCGAACGACTGCAGGGCCTTGGTGGAGGCGGACACCTGGGTGAGTATGTCGATGCAGTAGGTGTCCTCGTCGACCATGCGCTGGAGGCCGCGGATCTGGCCCTCGATACGGCGCAGGCGTTTGAGGTGCTCGTCCTTCTGCTTGTGGTAGCCGTGGACCGTCCCGGGGGCGTGGTCCGCTTCGACGCCGGGTCCGGCGGTGGGTTCGCCGGCCTCTGTGGTCGTCATCATGTCCTCCAGCGCTCCGGCTCCGCACCTATACCCCTACTGGGTATATCGTACCGAACTTCCTCGGGTATACGCCCCGAGCAGGGACTTCGCCGGCCGCTCACCGGTCGGTCGCCCCCCTCCCGGTCGCTCTGTCCGATGCGCGACACTGGTGGACGGCCCATTAGCCGTGGCCGGATGATGCGCCTAGCATCAGCCTGACCGAAACCGATGCATCCTGAGGACCCCACGTGCGCTTTCGTCTGACCCCCAGGGAGACGAGCTTCTACGACATGTTCGCCGCATCCGCGGACAACATCGTCACGGGCTCGAAACTCCTGATGGAACTGCTCGGGGCGGACCCCGCCGGCCGGGCCGAGATCGCAGAGCGTATGCGGGCCGCGGAACACGCAGGTGACGACGCCACCCATGCGATCTTCCACCAGCTGAACTCCTCGTTCATCACGCCCTTCGACCGCGAGGACATCTACAACCTCGCGTCCTCCCTCGACGACATCATGGACTTCATGGAGGAGGCCGTCGACCTGGTCGTCCTCTACAACGTCGAGGAACTGCCCAAGGGCGTCGAGCAGCAGATCGAGGTGCTGGCGCGGGCGGCCGAGCTGACGGCCGAGGCCATGCCGAACCTGCGGACCATGGAGAACCTCACCGAGTACTGGATCGAGGTCAACCGGCTCGAGAACCAGGCCGACCAGATACACCGCAAGCTGCTCGCGCATCTCTTCAACGGCAAGTACGAGGCCATCGAGGTGCTCAAGCTGAAGCAGATCGTGGATGTGCTGGAGGAGGCCGCCGACGCCTTCGAGCACGTGGCCAACACGGTGGAGACCATCGCGGTCAAGGAGTCCTGAGCCCTTAATGGACACCTTTGCTCTGATCGTGACCATCGGCGTCGCGCTCGGATTCACTTACACGAACGGTTTTCACGACTCCGCGAACGCCATTGCCACGTCCGTTTCGACCCGGGCGCTGACGCCTCGGGCGGCGCTGGCCATGGCGGCGGTGATGAACCTCGCCGGCGCGTTCCTCGGGAGCGGTGTCGCGCACACCGTCAGCAAGGGGCTGATCGAGACGCCCGACGGGTCGAAGGGGATGGGGATCCTCTTCGCCGCGCTGGTCGGGGCGATCGTCTGGAACCTGGTCACCTGGTACTTCGGGCTGCCTTCGTCGTCCTCGCACGCGTTGTTCGGCGGAATGGTGGGCGCGGCGCTCGCCGGTGGTACGGAGGTCATCTGGTCCGGCGTCCTCGACAAGGTCGTCATCCCGATGTTCCTCTCGCCGGTGGTGGGGCTCGTCGTCGGTTATCTGGTGATGACGGCCATTCTGTGGATGTTCCGCCGGTCCAACCCGCACAAGGCCAAGCGGGGCTTCCGGATCGCTCAGACGGTTTCGGCCGCGGGCATGGCGCTGGGGCATGGTCTCCAGGACGCGCAGAAGACGATGGGCATCGTGGTGATGGCCCTGGTCATCGGCGATGTGCAGGGGGCCGACGATCCGATTCCGGTGTGGGTCAAGATCGCTTGTGCGGTGATGCTCTCGCTGGGGACGTATGCGGGCGGGTGGCGCATCATGCGGACGCTCGGGCGGAAGATCATCGAGCTTGATCCGCCGCAGGGGTTCGCCGCGGAGACGACCGGGGCGTCGATCATGTTCACGACGGCGTTTCTGTTCAAGGCGCCGATCTCGACCACGCATGTGATCACTTCGGCGATCATGGGTGTCGGGGCGACGAAGCGGATCAACGCCGTGCGGTGGGGTGTCGCCAAGAACATTGTTCTCGGGTGGTTCATCACGATGCCGGCGGCGGGGTTGGTCGCTGCGTGCGCGTTCTGGGTTGTGAACGTGGCGTTCCTGTAGGGGGTGCTTGCCCACCCACCCGCCCGACTCGGTGGGGAGACGGCCCCCGCCACGGGGCTGCGCCCCGGACCCCCTGCGGGGACTGCGTCCCCTGCACCCCGGGTGTTCGCCCACCCACCCGCCCGGCTCGGTCGGGAGACGGCCCCCGCCACGGGGCTCCGCCCCGGACCCCGGTGGGCACTCCGTCCCCTGCACCCTGCGGGGACCGCGTCGCCCCCTGTAACCTCCGGGGCTCCGCCCCACCCTCCGGGGCTCCGCCCCACCCTCCGGCTCAGCCGCCGGAGGCACACGTGGGCCCGCCCCCCATCCAGGGGGCGGGCCCTTTGCGTCCTCGCGGTGGCACCGCCATGCAGCACCGCGAGGGGTCTGTGGTGGCAGGGGTGGGTCAGCCGAAGCGGCCCGAGATGTAGTCCTCTGTCGCCTGGACCGACGGGTTGGAGAAGATGCGTTCCGTGTCGTCGATCTCGATCAGCTTGCCGGGCTGGCCGACGGCGGACAGGTTGAAGAAGGCCGTGCGGTCGGAGACGCGCGCCGCCTGCTGCATGTTGTGCGTCACGATGACGATCGTGAAGCGTTCCTTGAGTTCGCCGATCAGGTCCTCGATCGCCAGGGTGGAGATGGGGTCCAGGGCCGAGCAGGGCTCGTCCATCAGGAGGACCTTCGGTTCCACGGCGATGGCGCGGGCGATGCACAGCCGCTGCTGCTGGCCGCCGGACAGGCCCGAGCCGGGCTTGTTGAGACGGTCCTTGACCTCGTTCCAGAGGTTGGCGCCCTTGAGGGACTTCTCGACGACGTCCGCCAGTTCGGACTTCTTGTAGCTGCCGTTCAGGCGCAGGCCCGCGGCGACGTTGTCGAAGATCGACATGGTGGGGAACGGGTTCGGGCGCTGGAAGACCATGCCGACCTCGCGGCGGACCGAGACGGGGTCCACGCCCGAGGCGTACAGGTCCTCGTCGTCCAGGAGCACCTTGCCCTCGACCCGGCCGCCCGACGTCACCTCGTGCATCCGGTTCAGCGTGCGCAGGAACGTCGACTTGCCGCAGCCGGAGGGGCCGATGAAGGCCGTCACCGAGCGCGGTTCGACCGTCATCGAGATGTCCTCGATCGCCTTGTGGGATCCGTAGTAGGCGGTCAGACCGCTTACGTCGATTCGCTTCGCCATTTCTTCTACTTCACTTCCAGTCGGTCGCTGAGGGGGCCCGTGCGCGGCGGTAGCCGCGGATCGCTGTTCAGCGACCGGTCTTCGGGGCCTTCCAGCGGGCGATGCCGCGGGCCACCATGTTGAGGATCATCACGAAGGCGATCAGGGTGAGCGATGCCGCCCAGGCGCGGTCGTAGGCCGCTGTCGAACCCGCGCTCTGTGCGTACTGCTGGTAGATGTACAGCGGGAGTGACGCCTGCGCACCCTCGAAGGGGTTGGCGTTGATGAACGGGTTTCCGAAGACGAGGAGGAGGACCGGCGCCGTTTCGCCCGCGATACGGGCGATCGCCAGCATCACGCCCGTGATGATGCCGCCGATCGAGGTCGGGACTACCACCTTCAGGATCGTGCGCCACTTCGGGACGCCCAGGGCGAGGGACGCCTCACGCAGCTCGTTGGGGACCAGCTTCAGCATTTCCTCTGTCGAGCGTACGACGACCGGCATCATCAGGATCGCCAGGGCGAGGGAGCCCGCGAAGCCGAAGGGCTGCATGTCGAGCATCAGCATCAGGCTGAGGATGAACAGGCCCGCGACGATCGACGGGATGCCGGTCATCACGTCCACGAAGAACGTGACCGACTTCGCGAGGCCGCCCCGGCCGTACTCCACCAGGTAGATCGCCGTCAGGATGCCGATCGGGGCGCCGATGGCGGTCGCCAGGCCCACCTGCTCCAGGCTGCCGAGGATCGCGTGGTAGATACCGCCGCCGGCCTCGCTGTCCGCCACCACGCCCATCGAGTGGGTGAGGAAGTAGACGTCCAGGACCTTCACGCCGCGCTGGACCGTCGTCCAGAGGAGCGAGACCAGCGGGACCACGGCCAGGAGGAACGCCACCCAGACCAGGCTCGTCGCCACCCGGTCCTTCGCCTGGCGGCGGCCCTCCACCTTCGCGGCGATGCCGAAGGTGCCGAGGATGAAGAGGATGCCGGCGATGAGGCCCCACTGGACCTTGCTGTCCAGGCCGCCGGCGAGGCCGATGACGATCGCGAGGGCGAGCGAGCCGGCCGCGATGGCCCAGGGGGACCAGCGCGGGAGGCTGGCGCCCTGAAGCGTGCTCGGGGACTTGTCGGCTACTGCTGCTGCGTGGCTCATGCGTTGGCCCCCGAGTACTCACTGCGGCGGGCGATGATCATGCGTGCCGCGCCGTTGACCAGCAGGGTGATGACGAACAGGACCAGACCGGAGGCGATGAGCGCGTCCCGGCCGAACTCGGTCGCCTCGTTGAACTTGCTGGCGATGTTCTGGGCGAAGGTGCCGCCGCCGGGGTTGAGGAGGCTGGCGTGGATGTCGAAGTCGGGGGAGAGGACGGTGGCCACCGCCATCGTCTCGCCCAGCGCGCGGCCGAGGCCGAGCATCGAGGCCGAGATGACTCCGGAGCGGCCGAAGGGGATCACCGACATGCGGATGACCTCCCAGCGGGTGGCGCCCAGCGCCAGGGCCGCCTCCTCGTGCATCTGCGGGACCTGGCGGAAGACCTCGCGGCTGACGTTGGTGATGACCGGGAGGATCATCACGGCCAGCAGGATGCCCACCGTGAGCATCGAGCGCGGGGCGCCGTCGTCCCAGGAGAAGACGCCGGTCCAGCCCAGGTAGTCGTTGAGCCAGCCGAACAGGCCGTCCATGTGCGGTACGAGGACCAGGGCGCCCCAGAGGCCGTACACGATGGACGGGACGGCGGCGAGCAGGTCGATCACGTACGCGACGGGGCCGCTCATGCGGCGCGGGGCGTAGTGCGTGATGAACAGGGCGATCGCGACGGCGATCGGGACCGCGATGACCATCGCGATGATCGACGAGACCACCGTGCCGAAGGCCAGGACCGCGATGCCGAACTTCGGCGGGAGGAGGCTGGTGTTCCACTCGAAGGTGGTCAGGAAGTTGGCGTCGTCCTTGCTGATGGCGAGGTACGCCCGGTAGGCGAGGAAGACCGCGATCGCGGCCATGATCACCAACAGGAAGATGCCCGAGCCGCGGGACAGGGCCAGGAAGATCCGGTCACCGGGTCGGGTGGCGCCGCGCGCCGCGCGCTTCTGCTCGGCGGTCACGGCCGGCGGGGCGGCAGGGGGCGGGGTGTCGTCCGTGTCTGTGTTCTGTGTCGATATGTCCATGGAGGTCTCCGGTCTGCGGAGCCGCCTGTGGGTGTGGGGGCGGCTCGGGTGGGGCCGGGTTACGGGCGGCCCCTGGCGGCGGTGCACCGGACGGGTGCGGTCCGGACCGGGTTTCCCCCGGCGCCGGACCGCACCGCTGGGATCAGCTCAGGCCCTCGATGGTGGTGCGGACCTTGGCGATGATGGCGTCGGGGATCGGCGCGTAGTCGATGCCGGCGAGGACGCCCTGGCCGTCCTCGCTGGCGATGTAGCGCAGGAACGCCTTGGTGGCCGGCAGGGTGGCGGCCTTGTTGCCCTTGTCGCAGGCGATCTCGTAGGTGACCAGGGTGAGCGGGTAGGCGCCCTCGGCCTTGGTGTTGTAGTCCAGCTTCAGCGACAGGTCGCTGCCGGTGCCGACGACCTGCGCGGCGGCGACGGCCTTGGTGGCGCCGTCGGAGGAGGCCTTGACCGGGGCCGAGGCGCCCGTGTCGACGGCGACGGTGCCCAGACCGTCCTTGGCGTACGACAGCTCCATGTAGCCGATCGCGCCGTTGGTCTGCTTGACGCCCTGGGCGACACCGGAGGAGCCGGCCGCGGCCTGGCCGCCCTTCGCCTGCCAGGCCTTGCCGCCCTCGTACTTCCAGTTGTCCGGGGTGGCGGCGATCAGGTACTTGGTGAAGTTGTCCGTGGTGCCGGACTCGTCCGAGCGGTGGTACGGCTGGATCTTCAGGTCGGGCAGCTTCGCGTCGGGGTTGAGCTTGGCGATCGCGGCGTCGTTCCAGTTGGTGATCTTGCCGTCGAAGATCTTGGCGATCGTCGCGGCGTCGAGGACGAGGTTGTCCACGCCCGAGACGTTGTAGGCGACGGCGATCGGACCGGCCACCATCGGCAGGTCGATGCCCTGGCCGCCGGAGCAGACCGCCTTGGAGGCGGTGACGTCCTCCGGCTTGAGCGCGGAGTCCGAGCCGGCGAAGGCGACCTGGCCCTGCGTGAACGCGGTGACGCCGGCGCCCGAGCCGGAGCCCTTGTAGTTCACCTGGACGCCCGAGCAGGCCTGGGTGAAGTTCTTGACCCAGGCGTCGATCGCGTTCTTCTGCGCGGAGGAGCCGTCGGCGAGCAGCTGGCCCTTGGCGTCGTCACACTTGATGGACCCGGCGGCCGCGGTGGCGGAGGAGCTGCTGCCGCTGCTGGAGCCGGTGTCGTCGGAGCCGCACGCCGTGAGGGCCAGGGCGCCGGAGACGGCGAGAGCACCGAGGGAGAGAGCCCGCCGGTTCATGCGCTGAAGCTTCACTTGAGGAAGATCCTTCCAGGAGCCGCCGTCCTGAATTCCGGCGGCGTGCGGAGTGTGCGGAAGTCTGCTCGGCACGGACGCGACCACCCGGGTCGCGCACCGCACCGCGTAAGGCCGAAATTAGGCAGAACAGGTGAAGGCGCCTACGGGCGCGAGTGAACGGGGGGTGAACCCCTGGGGACGGTGCGGTTAGGTCACGGAACGCTCACGTCGAGGACACGAGGCGATTGAGGCGGCCGGCCGGTTCCGCCCACCCGTTATGCCAGATGCAGGACGTCCAGCAGGGCGTCCACGAGGGTGCGGTCCCTCGGCTGGGTGAGCCGGTCCCGGGCGGCCGGCGGCGGGAGCCACAGGAGGCGGTCCACCTCGTCGTTCGGGGCGAACGCGCCCGACACGGCCTCGGCCGCCCAGTAGCGGACCTGCTTGGGGCGGCCGTTCGCCTCGTAGTCCACGGTCGGCAGCCGGGTCCCGGGCACCGCCCGGTAGCCCGTCTCCTCGTGGACCTCCCGCACGGCCGCCGCGAGCGGGTCCTCGTCACGTTTCAGCTTGCCCTTGGGGTGCGACCAGTCGTCGTACTTGGGGCGGTGGACCAGACAGAGCTCCAGCCCGCCGTCCGCCGGGGAGCGGCGCCACAGCACACAGCCCGCCGCCTGGACGGGGAAGTCGTCGAGGTTGTCCGCGGTGCTCACCTGGTCCTCACCACCTGTCCGGTCAGGGTGCTCCGATGGTCTGCTTCTGCCACGACCGCTGGAACGCGTACCGCGCGGCCTCCACCTCATGCCGCTGGTCCGCGTGCAGCACGCCGAGCGCGTACGCCGTCGCCGGCGCGATCCGGGGGGTGCGGGCCGCCTGGGCCGCGGCCGAGGACGCCTCCGAGGCGTCGCGGTGCCGGTCGAGCGCCTCGCCCGCCGAGAGCAGACGGACGTCCGGCCGGGTGTTCCGGCCGTGCACGACCTCGCAGGCGTAGCGGTGCAGCCGCAGCAGCAGGCGGACCTGGTGCCAGGGCGCGTCCTGCGGGTGCGGGGCCGGGTCCGGGGAGAGGCCGTGGATCAGGGCCTCCGCGTTGTACGGGCTGCCCGCGGTGACCAGCGGCAGCGCGGTGACCGCGTCGGCGAGGCGTTCCTCGGCCGCGCCGGCCAGGGGGCGCAGGTCGGTGCGGGAAGCGGTGGGGGTGAGCGGGACCTCGCTGGCGAGGACGGCGACCTTGTCCGCGACGGCGTGGAAGCGGGAGGAGCCGAGGGCCTGGAGGGCGGTGGAGTGGGCCCGGGTGCGGGCGAGGGTGAGCTGACGGTCCAGGAGGGCGCCCGCCTTCGCCGCGCCCACGGTGAGGTTGCCGCGGTCCGGGGTCGCCGGGTGGACGGCGGCCCGGTCGGCCGGGTCCGGGCCCGCCGCGCCGCCCGGTTGGCTGGGGACCGGCGCCGCGCCCGACAGCCGGTTCAGCGCCAGCAGCAGCCGCTCCAGGCGGGCCCCGTACGCGTGCTCCAGGGCCAGCGTGCCCGACAGCCAGGCCAGTTCGGGGCGGATCCCCTCCGACCACTCGGGCTCGAGGAGTGGACGGAAGGTGTGCAGGCTGCCGCTGATCCGACGGGCCGAGCGGCGCAGGGCGCGCACCGCGTCGACGCGCACCTGCGCGCTCGCCGGACCGCCCGCCGGACCGCCCGACGAGCCGTTCGGCACCGCGCCGCCCGTCTCCCGGTGCAGGCGCAGCGCGCGGAGGAACTCCGTGGCCTGGCCCCGGAGATAGCCCGCGAGGGCGTCCCCGGTGGACACGGGCCCGGCCGCGGGGTCCGTCAGGTCATGGTGTCGCTGTGCCACGCCGGCGCCTCCGGGCGTCTATGAGCATCTCCTGGACGTTGCGCAGGGGCGCGCCGTCCGCGTCGTGCGAGTGCCGGATCCACTCGCCGTCGGGGCCGAGGTGCCAGGAGGCGGTGGAGTCGGACATGCCCGTTTCCAGGAACCGGTTCAGGGACGCCCGGTGGGCCGGGTCGGTCACCCTGACCAGGGCCTCGATCCGGCGGTCGAGGTTGCGGTGCATCATGTCGGCGCTGCCGATCCACACCTCGGGCTCCCCGCCGTTGCCGAAGCCGAAGACCCGCGAGTGCTCCAGGAACCGGCCGAGGATGGAGCGGACCCGGATGTTGTCCGACAGGCCCGGCACGCCCGGTCGCACCGCGCAGATGCCGCGCACCCACACGTCGACCTGCACGCCCGCCTGGGACGCCCGGTAGAGGGAGTCGATGAGGGCCTCGTCGACGATCGAGTTGACCTTGATGCGGATGTGCGCGGGCCGCCCCGCGCGGTGGTGCTGGATCTCCTTGTCGATGCGGGCGATCAGACCGTCCCGCAGGGACTTGGGCGCGACGAGGAGACGGCGGTAGGTCTCGCGGCGGGAGTAGCCGGAGAGCCGGTTGAAGAGGTCGGAGAGGTCCGCGCCGACCTGCGGGTCGGCGGTGAGCAGGCCGAGGTCCTCGTAGAGCCGGGCCGTCTTCGGGTGGTAGTTGCCGGTGCCGACGTGGCAGTAGCGCCGCAGCGTGTCGCCCTCCTGGCGGACCACCAGCGACAGCTTGCAGTGCGTCTTCAGGCCGACGAGGCCGTAGACGACGTGGCAGCCGGCCTCCTCCAGCTTGCGCGCCCACTTGATGTTGGCGTGCTCGTCGAAGCGGGCCTTGATCTCCACCAGCACGAGGACCTGCTTGCCGGACTCGGCGGCCTCGATGAGCGCGTCGACTATCGGGGAGTCGCCCGAGGTCCGGTACAGGGTCTGCTTGATGGCGAGGACGTCCGGGTCCAGTGCCGCCTGCTCCAGGAACGCCTGCACGGACGTCGAGAAGGAGTCGTACGGGTGGTGCAGCAGGACGTCCCGGCTGCGCAGGGCCGCGAAGATGTCCGGCGGGGACGCCGACTCGACCTCGGCGAGGTCGCGGTGGGTGCCGGCGATGAACTTCTTGTACTTCAGCTCGGGCCGGTCGAGGCCACTGATGCGGAAGAGGCCGGTGAGGTCGAGCGGGCCCGGCAGCGGGTAGACCTCGGCCTCGCTGATCTTCAGCTCGCGCACCAGCAGGTCGAGCACCTCGCGGTCGATGGACTCCTCGACCTCCAGGCGCACCGGCGGCCCGAAGCGGCGCCGCATGAGCTCCTTCTCCAGGGCCTGGAGGAGGTTCTCGGCGTCGTCCTCCTCGACCTCGAGGTCCTCGTTGCGGGTGAGCCGGAAGGCGTGGTGCTCCAGGACCTCCATGCCCGGGAACAGCTCCTCCAGGTGGGCGCCGATGACGTCCTCGATGGGGACGTACCGGCCGGGGGAGCTCTCCAGGAAGCGGGACAGCAGCGGCGGCACCTTGACGCGCGCGAAGTGCTTGTGGCCGCTGACCGGGTTGCGCACGACGACCGCGAGGTTGAGCGAGAGACCCGAGATGTACGGGAACGGGTGCGCGGGGTCGACGGCGAGCGGGGTCAGCACCGGGAAGATCTGGTGCCGGAAGAGCGTGAACAGGCGCGCCTGCTCCTTCTCCGTCAGCTCGCCCCAGCGGACCAGGTGGATGCCCTCCTCCGCGAGGGCGGGGGCGATGTCCTCGTGATAGGTCGCCGCGTGCCGGGCCATGAGCTCGCGCGAGCGGGCCCAGATCATCTCCAGCACCTCGCGCGGCTGGAGACCGGAGGCCGAACGGGTGGCGACCCCGGTGGCGATACGGCGCTTCAGGCCGGCCACCCGGACCATGAAGAACTCGTCGAGGTTGCTGGCGAAGATGGCGAGGAAGTTGGCCCGTTCGAGAAGGGGCGTGTTCGGGTCCTCGGCGAGCTCCAGAACGCGTTCGTTGAACGCGAGCCAGCTGCGCTCCCGGTCGAGGAAGCGGCCCTGGGGCAGCTGTGGGCCGTCGTACGGCGCCTCCTCGTACGTGTCGAGGTCGGCGTCGATGTCGGGCTCGAGATCGGAGACCACGGCGGAGACGGTGTGCGGGCGGTGCGCGGCTATGGAGCCCACGGAGGGCTGCGCGTGCTGGACCTCGGCCTGGGCGTCTGACTGGCTCATGGACCCATTCTTCCGCGCCAGGAGCGTGACAGGCGCGTCGGAACGTGCGGGCGGGATCGCGTGGGGTCCTCCGTGGGGCTGATTTCCCCCGGGAGGCGGCGAAGGCTCGGGCACGGCGGGCTTCATTCGCCGAGCGTCGCAAGGTCGTCTGAACCGATGGTTACGGCGACATGGCGTGCGGGATATCGGGGGGCGGCTCGCGGGGGTCGATGTCGTGGAGCGGCGGGCGGTGGGGCGGACGACTCGGCGGCGGCTCGCGGCGGTCGGCGGCGGGCCGGGCTGCCGGCCGTGTGCGGGCGCGTGCCGCGATATGTGCCGCGGGGTGGCCGCGGGGTGTACCGCGCGGGTGGGTGGGTCCCTCCCCCCGTGGAGGGACCCACCCACCCCTGGCCCCGGGGTCCCCGGGGCCAGGGGTCGGTTCAGGCCGCGCAGGTGGTGGCCGTGCGGCGGCGCAGGAGGAGGAACGCGGCGGCGGTGGCGAGGGCGGCGACGGCCAGCACGACACCGGTCTCCACGAGCTGGATCGGCCAGAAGTGGGACTCCGGGTGGTAGGTCGTGTAGTAGCCGGTGACGCCCAGGTCGTCGAGGCAGCGCCGCGCTTCGGCGGCCGTGCCGTCGCAGGTCCAGTAGTCGACGTTCGGTGTGCGCCGACCGTGGATCAACGCGCCGTTCTCCAGCTCCCAGGCGTAATCCGGAGGGTCGACCCCGGACGCCGTGGAGGTGCGGGTCACGGCGGGCCAGAAGGAGTCGCGGTACCGCGCCACGACGAAGGCGAGCAGCCCGCTCGCGGCGACGGAGACGGCCAGTGCGGGCAGCGCGCGGCGCAGCAGGAGCGCGGTGAGCACGCCGAGGGCGAGCGCGCAGAGGACGTACGCGAGGCCGGCCGGACCGCGTGAGAGATAGGCGTCGTCGCTCATCCACCCGGTGTACGTCAGGACCCGGTGGGCGCCCCAGGCCCAGCGGTACACCAGGACCAGCACCGTGACGCCGGCGGTCAGGGCGAGCGCGGGGACGGCGAGCTTGGCGGTGAGCCAGCGGGCGGGGGTGATGCCCTGGGACCAGGCGAGGCGTGCGGTGCCGTTCTCCAGCTCGCGGCCGATCAGCGCGCCGCCCGCGAAGGCGGCCACGCCGAGGAAGCAGTAGGAGATCAGCAGGCCGACCCAGCCGAGCGACTCGCTGTAACCGACCCAGCCGATCGTCATGTCGCACAGGTCCTGGCCCGCACGCTCACAGGCCTCCCAGGCCGCGAGTTCCTCCACGACGGCGATCTCGTTGAGCCACACCAGCCAGCCGCTCAGGGCCAGGACGACGGCCGCCCAGACGACGAGGGCGGTGCGGTGCAGGCGCAGCACGGTGCGGAGGGTGCCCCAGGCGGTGCGGCCGGCCACGCCGCCGCGGCGGGCCGGTCCGGGGGACGCGGGCGCCTCCTCGGGGGCGACGGCGGTCATACGGAGGCCTCCGTGCCGCCGCGCGTGGGGGTGGCGGTGGCGTGCTTGAGCAGGACGAACGCGGCCACGGCGAGAGCGGCGGCCACGGCCGTCACGACGGCGGTCGTGGTCAGCTGGAGCGGCCAGTAGTGGGACTCGGGGTGGTAGGTCGTGTAGAAGCCGGTGGCGTCGAGGTCGGCGTAGACCGCCTTGCAGGCGGAGGAGACGGAGGTCGGCCCGCAGCCGGGGTCGGCGATGTGCGCGCCGGTGGCGGTGACCAGGCCCGAGTCGACGCCGAGGCCCGAGCCCCGGTAGCCGTCGGCGAGGCTGGAGACCCGGGTGACGGCCGGCCACAGGTGCGGCATGAGCTGGTCGGCCAGGAACCGCGTGGCGGCGACGACGGTGAGGGTGAACGTCAGCGCGGGCAGCGTACGGCGCAGCAGCACGCCCCCGAGGGCGCCGCCGGCCAGGCCGGTCAGGGCGAAGGCGACGGTGGTGGGGCCGTTGGCGTGCAGGGTGGGGTTGTCGTACCAGCTCTTGGCGGTGTCGATACGGCCGTCGCCCGCCGACCACATCAGGCGGTGCAGCGCGACCAGCAGGCCGGTGCCCGCGCCGACCACGACCGTGGGCACGATCAGCTTGGTGGCCAGCCAGCGGGCCGGGGACAGGCCCTGCGTCCAGGCGAGCTGCGCGGTGCCGTGCTCCAGCTCGCGCCCGAACAGGGCGGCGCCCGCCCAGGCGCCGACGACGAAGGGGAGCGCGGTCAGCGCCGCGGTCGTGTAGGCGTACACGTCTTTGTAGCGGACGATCGAATCCTGGTCGTAGCGGCAGTCACCACCTTCGCTGCACGCCTTGTTGTACTGCCGCCAGGCAGCGGCGGCCGAGTCGGTCAGCGGACCCCCCAGCCACAGGAGGACGGCGGCGAGGACGGCGACGACGCCGATCCAGATGTACAGGGCGGGCCGGTGCAGACGGAACAGCCAGCCGGCTCCGGGGGCGTGCCCGTCGGTCTTCGCGGTGCCGGGCGACAGGGCGAGTGCGGTCATACGGCGGCCTCCTCGGGCTCGGCCGGGGTGAGCGGGGCGGCCTGCGGGTTGCGCAGATAGGCGAGCACGAGCTCCTCCAGGGAGGGCGTCGAGGTGCGCCAGTCGTCGGCGAGCGGGCCGGCGGGGCGCACCAGGGCGGTGAGCTGGCGGCCGGTGACCCGGGACTCGACGACCGTGTGCGGTGCCAGTTCCGGCAGGCCGTCCGGGGCGCCGGCCGCGGGGGCGGGCCCGGTGGAGCCGGTGGTGGTGCTCACGCGCGTGTGGGCGGCGAGCAGGTCGTCGATCTCACCGGCGAGGCGTACCCGCCCGCCGCCGACCAGCAGCAGGTGGTCGCAGGAGTCCTCCAGCTCGGCGACCACGTGCGACGACATCACGATCGTCGTGCCGTACTGCGCCGCCCGCGCCATCAGGGTGCCCATCAGCTCGTGCCGGGCCAGCGGGTCGAGGTCGGCCATCGGCTCGTCGAGGAGGAGCAGTTCGGGCCGCTTGCCGAGGGCCAGGGCGAGCGCGACCCGGGTGCGCTGGCCGCCGGAGAGGGAGCGGATCTTCTTCCCGGGGTCGAGATCGCCCGCGGAGACGATCCGCTCGGCGGTCTCGGCGTCCCAGCGCCCCGGGTTGAGATCGGCGCCCACGCGCAGGGTCTCGGCGACGGAGAGCTGGGGGTACAGCGGCTTGTCCTGGGCGACGTAACCGACACGCGCGCGTGCGGACGCGGGATCCGTGCCGAGGACGGTGACCCTGCCCTCGGTGGGGGCCAGCAGGCCCGCGGCGAGGGCGAGAAGCGTGGACTTGCCCGCGCCGTTGGGGCCGACGACGGCGCAGACGCGCGCGGCGGGGAGGCGGAAGGTGCATTCGCGCAGCGCCCAGCCTCCGCGCCGGCCGAAGCGCTTGCCGAGCGCGGTTGCCGCCATGGCGGTGTCGGTCATGAAGGGTCTCCAGGATTCAGGTCGTGCCGGTCGTGCCGGTCGTGCGTGTCGGTTCGGCTGTGCCGGTCGGTTCGGCCGTTCGGGTCCGGCACGGCGAAGTGCTCGTCGAGTACGGCGGTGAAGAGCGCGGCCACGTCGTCGCGGTCCAGTGCGGCCTCCCGGGCCCGGACGGCCCAGGCGTCCAGTTCCGCGCGCAGGGGCGAGTCGGCCGGGGTGGTGTTCAGGCCGCGCCGCACGAAGGTGCCGACGCCGCGCCGGGCCTCCACCAGTCCGTCGCGCTCCAGCTCGCGGTACGCCTTCAGCACGGTGTTCGGGTTGATGGCTGTCGCCTCGACGACCTCGCGGGCCGTGGGCAGCTTGTCGCCGGCCTGCAGCACGCCCAGGCGCAGGGCCTGCTTCGTCTGCTGGACGATCTGGACGTAGGTGGCCACGCCGCTGTGCCGGTCGATGCGGTATTCGACCACTGGACAACCACCCTTTCACTAATTGAGTAGTGAAAGGGTGATGGAAGGTGGTGCTCGAAGTCAAGAAAAAATCGTGCGGCGAACCGTGAACCGATCGGCGGGGCCCGTCCGATGAGGGGATGTGAGCGAAACGAGAAGCGACGGGGAGCTGCTGCGGGCCATCGCGGCAGACCGGGACCGTCACGCCTTCGAGGAGCTGTACCGGCGGTACGCGCCCTGGCTGACCGCGCGCCTGCGCGGCCGCTGCGCGGACGCCGGGACGGTCGACGACGTCGTGCAGGAGACCTTCCTCGCGGTGTGGCGCGGCACCGCCCGCCACCGCCAGGAGGGCTTCTCCGACGACGCCGCCGGCTGGCTGTGGCGCATCGGCTCGCGGCGGCTCGTCGACGCCGTGCGCGGGGACGGGGCGCGCGGCCGACTCCGCCAGGCGCTGTACCGGCTGCGCCACCGCGACGAGGCCTCGGCGGAGGAACGCGTGCTCGCGGGGGTGGAGCACGGGGACCTCGCCGGGGCCCTCACCCGCCTCTCGCCGGAGCTGCGGTCCGTCCTCCAGGCGACCGTCATCGACGGGCTCACCACCCGGGAGGCGGCCGTTCTGCTCGGCATCCCGCCCGGCACCGTCAAGACGCGGGCCCAGCGTGCCCGTAAGCAACTGCGGGAGGCGCTGGCATGAGGCGGTACATGTGCGGAACGGACCCGCGCGGACGCGCGGGCGACGGACGGTCGAGGGAGGTCGTGGCATGACGTGGCATGTGGCTGAAGAGGACCTGCGGGCGTACGCGCACGGCGAGTTGGCGCCGCCGCTGCTGTGGTCCGCCGACACCCACCTCACCGGGTGCGCGCAGTGCCGGGCCCGGCTCGCGGAAACCACCGACCCCGTCGCACTGGACGCCGGCTGGGAGCGGCTGGACGCCGAGCTGGACGCACCGCGGCAGGGCCTGCTCGAGCGGCTGCTGGTGCGCCTCGGTGTGGCCGACCACACCGCTCGGCTGCTCACGGCGACCCCGGTACTGCGCCGCTCCTGGCTTCTGTCGGTGCTGTTCCTGCTGGTCATGACAGTGCTGGCGGTGCGTATGGCGGACCGGCCCGCGCTCTTCCTCGCGCTCGCCCCGCTGCTCCCGCTCGCCGGGGTCGCCCTGTCGTACGGCCCGTCCCTGGACCCGACGTACGAGATGGCCGTCGTCGCCCCGCTCCACGGCTTCCGGCTCCTGATGATCCGCACGGTCGCGGTGCTCACGGCGGGCCTGGCGTTCAACGGCCTGGCGACGCTTGCCCTGCCGGAGTACGGGCTGACGGCCCTGGCCTGGCTGCTGCCCGCGCTCGCCCTCACCGCGACGGGACTCGCGCTGACCGCCCGGCTGGGTCCGGTCGTCGCGCCCGCCCTGGTCGGCGGCGCATGGGTGACGCTGCTCGTCGTGGCGAAGAGCCAGGCGCACGCCCAAGACACGCTCGCCCCGTTCACGGTGGCAGGCCAGTCTGCAGCGGCGGCCGTGGCGGCCCTCGCCGCTCTCCTGCTCTACCGGGCCCGTGACCGCTTCGACACGCGCCCACTGGGCGGCTTCCCGGACGGCGGCACCGGGTGACGCGGCCGCCCGCCCCCACGGCCCCCGCCCCGGCCCCGCCCGCCCACCGGACTTCCAGGAGCTTCGCATGACCACCGCTTCCACCGGCCCCGCCACCCTGACGGCCACCGACCTCTCCCTGCGCTTCGGAGGTACCCGTGCCCTCGACGGGGTCTCGCTGCGGCTGACGCGCGGTGTCACCGGGCTGCTCGGCCCCAACGGCGCGGGCAAGACAACCCTGTTGCGGGTGCTGGCCACGGCCGTGCCACCCGACGGGGGCGCGTTCACGGCCCTCGGGCACGACCCCGGCACCGCGTCCGGCCGGCTCGCCCTGCGCCGCACGCTCGGCTATCTGCCCCAGACCCCCGGCTTCCACCCGGACTTCACGGCCTTCGAGTTCGTCGACTACGTGGCCATCCTGAAGGAGCTGACCGACCGCGGCGCCCGGCTGCGCGAGGTGCGGCGCGTGCTGGAGGCCGTCGACCTCTCGGAGGTGCGCGGCACCCGCATCAAGCGGCTGTCCGGTGGCATGCGCCAGCGCGTCGCCCTGGCCGCCGCACTCGTCGGCGAGCCCGGCTTCCTCGTGCTGGACGAGCCGACGGTCGGCCTCGACCCCGAACAGCGCATGCGCTTCCGCGAGTTGATCGCCCAGGCCGGCGAGGGCCGCACGGTACTGCTGTCCACCCACCAGACGGAGGACGTGGCGATGCTCTGCCACCGTGTCGTGGTGCTGGCCCGGGGCCGCGTCCACTTCGAGGGCACCCCGGCCGACCTGACCGCCCGCGCGGCCGGCCGGGTCTGGAGCAGCACGGAGCGCGACCCGAACGCCCTGGCGGGCTGGCGCACCGGCACCGGAAGCTTCCGCAACATCGGCGATCCGCCGACCGGCGCCGAACTCCTCGAACCCACCCTGGAGGACGGCTATCTGCTCACCCTCGACGGCGAGAGCGCGGAGGTGACGGCGTGAGCACCACGACCCCGACGATCACGGATCCCGCCGCCACGCCCACCCAGCCACCGCGCGAGGGCCACCGCGCCGGGGCCGTCCTCGCCCTCGCCCGCTTCGAGACCCGTGAACTGCTCCAGCAGATCCCGGTGCTGTTCTTCTTCGCCCTGTACGTCGTCCTCATCGCCCTGCGGCTGATGAGCAAGGACGGCATGGACGACTTCCCCGTCCTCAACACGGTCGACCGCCGCACCCAGGCCATGCCGCTGCTGTTCGCCCTCGCCCTGCTGATCTGCGCCAACGCGGCCGCGCTGCGCTCGCGCAAGCACGGCACGGTGCAGCAGTTCGCGGTTCTGGCCATGGAGCCCTGGCGGCGCACCCTCGCCCATGTGCTCTCCGTGATCCCCTACGCGGGGCTCACCGCGCTCGCCGTCGCGGCCGAGTACACCCGGGAGGCGCTCAAGCCCGGCGCGATCGGCCACGGCTCCTTCGGGGAACTGGCCGTCGGACCCCTGAGCGTTCTGCTGGCAGGCATCACGGGCGTGCTGCTGGCCCGGCTGCTGCCCTTCCCCTTCGTGCCCATACTGTTCGTCATCGCCGTGTACGTGCTCGGCATCCTGGTCTCCGGACTCGTCGACGTCCGCCAGGAGTGGGTGGGCCTGCTCGACCCGATCCAGTTCTTCTCGCCCAGCGGCGGCGACCCGGTCCCCTCCGACCTGCTGGGCCGTCCGGCCGGCTGGCACGCCGTGTACGTGACGGGCCTGTGCGCCGTGCTGGCCTGCGGGGCCCTGCTGGTCGCAGGCGGCCGCACCCCGGCCGTCAAGGCGGCGACCGCGCTCGCCCTCGCGGCCACCACGGCCGGTGTGATCGGCCAGCTCCCGGGTGACACGGCGGCCCTGGACGCGGCGCGCAGGACGGCGTCCCACTCCCCGGAGAAGGTCCAGTCGTGCACGACGGACGACGGCTCGACCTACTGCTCGTTCCCCGAGTGGAGCGTGGTGCGGGACGACTGGGCCGAGGTCGTCGACCGGGTCAGGTCCGGGGCCGGAGGCACGGCGGCGGAGGCCCGGCTGACGGTCCGCCAGCGCATCTACACGGACGGCGGAGTGGAGGCGGACGGCACCCTGGACCCCTCCACCACTCCCGGCGAGGTGACGGTCGGTACCCGCTGGGGCGGCAACCGCGTCCCCGAGTTCGCGGTCGGAGTCGCCACGGTCCTGGTGGGGGGCTCGGAGGACGTGACGACCGAGCCGATGTGCGACGCCCGAGCGGTGACCATCATGTGGCTGGTCCTGGGCCAGGACCCCACCCCGACGGCCACTTTCCGCAACGTGCGGCTGGACGACAGCACCACCGGCTCGGGCGTGGTCCTGGCCCCGACGAACGGACTGAGCCTGTCGGGCCCGCAGACGACGGTGATCCGGGAACTGCTGGACCGGCCGCGTGCCGAGATGACGGCCCGGGTGAAGGCCCACTGGACGGAACTGACGTCCGCGCGGACGACGACCGCCCAGGCCGCGAAGCTGCTGGGCGTCGAGGTGCCGAAGGAGGCGGACCAGTGCGAGGAGTAGCGCAGACAACGACGAGGGGGCTCCCGGCGGACCTGTTGCGGCCCCTGGTGCCGCCGGTGTGGCGCGGCCTTCCCCGGCGGGCGCTGACCACGGCCGGCGGGATGGGTCTGCTGCTCGCCGGCACCACCCGGCTGCCGGACCATGCTCCGGACGCCGAACTGGGGCGGCTGGTGCTGCGCCTCACCGCCCTCACCGGCGCACTGGGCCTGGCCTTCCTGCTGGACGACCCGGCCCGCAACACCACGGCGACGACACCGGTGGGCCGCCCGCGGCGAACCGTGCTGCGGCTGGCCGTCGTAGCCCCCCTGGCGGCCCTGTGGTGGGCGGCGGTTCTGCTCCTGACCCCTGCCCCGACCCGCCCCGCGCTCGGCCCGGCCACGCTCGAGGCCGCGGGGACGGCCTGCGCCGCCCTCGCCCTCGCGACGATCGCCGTCCGCTTCACACAGGCGGCGGAAGTGGGCAGGAGCACGGCGGTCTGGCTGGGGACGGCGGCCGCGGTCGCGGTACTGGTCCCGAACCGGTGGGGCCTGCTGGGCACGCCCCAGGACCCCTACTGGGCGGCGACGCAGGTGAGATGGGCGGTGGTGCTGGGGGCGACGGTCACGCTGAGCGTGCTGTGGACACCGGAGCCGCTGCGGGGACGACCCCAGGGACACGGGCCAGGCCGCTCGGGCCCGTCCTGGAACCGTCTCTCCGGGTGAGATCCCGGCCCTCGGACCCGTCTGGTCGGGTGAGGTCCCGTCTCTTCGGGTGGGGTCCCGGGTCCCGGCTCTCGGGTGGGTCCAATCCCTTCGGTGAGATCCCGGCCTTCGGGGGAGGTCCCGGCCAACGGTGAGGCCCTGGACGCCGGGTGAGGCCCCGGCCAACGGGGGAGGTCCCGGCCAACGGGGGAGGCCCTGGCCGTCGGGGGAGGCCCCGGCCATCGAGGGGAGGCCCCGGCCTTCGGGTGAGGTCCAGGATCGCCTCGGTCGGCTCAGGTCTCCGTCCGGTACATCAGGTCCGTCTCATGGGTGACGAACCCCAGCCGCTCGTACACCGACACCGCGGCCTTGTTGTCGGCGTCGACGTACAGCATCGCCGTCGGCAGGCCCTGCGCCGCGAGATGCCGCAGGCCGATCGTGGTGAGGGACTTGCCGAGGCCGCCGCCCTGCGCGCCGGGGGCGACCCCGAGGACGTACACCTCTCCGAGCTGCTCCTCGGCGTGCACCTTCGTCCAGTGGAAGCCGACCAGCCGCTCGCCGTCGAAGGCGAGGAAGAAGCCGGCGGGGTCGAACCAGGGCTCGGACCTGCGGGCGTCGAGGTCGCGCTGGGTGAGGGAGCCCTGCTCGGGATGGTGGGCGAAGGAGGCGGCGTTGACGGCGAGCCAGGCGGAGTCGTCCTTCCCGGGGACGAAGGCACGGACGGTCACGCCCGCGGGCAGCACCGGATCGGGCAGCTCGAGGTCGGTCAACGGCCGCCGCATCTGGCGCAGTTCGCGGAACAGGGCGAGACCCAGGACCTGGGCGAGGTGCCGGGCCGCGGAGTGACCGCCGTGGGCCCACACCCGAAGCCGCTTGCCGGAGGCGGCGAGCAGGGCGGAGCCGAGCGCGCGGCCGTGTCCGTGGCCGCGGTACGAGGGGTGGACGACCAGTTCGGCGGCCGGCGCCTCGACCGGATCGGTGTCCTCCAGCTGGGCGTAGCCCACGAGTTCGTCGCCGAGGGTGAGGACCAGATGGGAGACACCCTCGCGGGCGCCTCCGCGCAGCTGGAGGCGGCCCTGTTCGGACACCGCCTGCTGGCCGTCCGTCCGGGCGGCCTCCGCGAGCAGTTCGAGGACGGCCTCGGTCTGCTCGGCGGAGAGCTCGGAGTGGGTCTCGATGGATCGGGAGCCGGGGATCCGTGCGATGTCGTCGCTGGTCATGCGTACGAGGGTAAGGGTCGGGACGCACAAAGTGGCGGCAAGGGGAGAGGCGGAAGGCTGCGGTCCGGAAAGGTAAAGCAGAGGGTAGGCGAAGGACAAAGGGAAACCAGGATGTAACCAAGAACCCCCTGTCGCGCTACGCGCGTTGACCCTAGGCTGCGCCGGACGGGGCCACTTCCTCATACGTCTCTCAGGGCCGGTCGGGCCCGGGGGACGCAGACACCACAGGCAGACACCTCAGGGGGGCGCATGCCAGCCACTTCCCAGCCGCATCCGAACGGCAGACGTCGTACGTACCGTCTTCTCGCGGCCGCCGCGGGTCTCGCCACCGCCGGTGCCATGGCCGCCGCGCTTCCGGCGGACGCCCATGACACCAAGCACTCCAAGCCGCTGCCGAGCCGTTACCAGGACGTGCAGCTGCTGTCCTTCAACGACCTGCACGGCAACCTCGAGCCCCCGTCCGGCTCTTCCGGCCGGGTCACGGAACTCCAGGCGGACGGCACGACGAAGACGATCGACGCGGGCGGTGTGGAGTACCTCGCCACGCACCTGCGCGAGGCCCGCAAGGGCAACACGTACTCGGTCACCGCGGCCGGCGGCGACATGGTCGGCGCCTCCCCGCTGATCTCGGGTCTGTTCCACGACGAGCCCACCATCGAGGCGCTGAACAAGCTCGACCTGGATGTCACGTCGGTCGGCAACCACGAGTTCGACGAGGGCGCCCAGGAACTGGCCCGGCTCCAGAACGGCGGCTGTCACCCGACGGCCGGCTGCTACACGGACAAGAGGTTCGAGGGGGCCGACTTCCCGTACCTGGCGGCCAACGTCCTGTCCGAGAAGAGCGGCAAGCCGATCCTCAAGCCGTACTTCGTCTGGAAGAAGAAGGACGTCAAGATCGGCTTCATCGGCGTGACGCTGGAGGGCACCCCCGGTGTGGTGTCCGCCGAGGGCGTCAAGGGCCTGAAGTTCAAGGACGAGGTCGAGACGATCAACAAGTACGCCAAGGTGCTGCAGAAGCAGGGCGTGAAGTCGATCGTGGCGCTGATCCACGAGGGCGGGCTGCCGGCCTCGGGCTCCTACAACTACAACTGTGACTCCCCGGGTGCGGGCGCCGGCATCTCCGGCCCGATCGTCGACATCGCGAAGAACGTCACGCCGGCGGTGGACGCGCTGGTGACGGGCCACACGCACGCCGCATACGCGTGCACGATCCCGGACCCGTCGGGCAAGCCGCGCACGGTCACCTCGGCCGCGTCCTTCGGCCGGCTGTACACGGACACCACGCTGACGTACGACCGCTTCACCGGTGACATCGCGCGTACGGCGGTCAAGTCGGCGAACCACGTGGTCACCCGGACCGTCGCCAAGGCGCCCGACATGACCGAGCTGATCACCAAGTGGAACACCCTGGCGGCCCCCGTCGGCAACCGGGCGATCGGCTACATCTCCGCGGACGTCCCCAGCACGGGCACCGAGTCCCCGATGGGCGACCTGATCGCGGACGCCCAGTTCTGGTACGGCAAGCAGCTCGACCCGGAGACGGACCTCGCGCTGATGAACCCGGGCGGCGTCCGGGCGGGCCTCACCTACGCGGCCAAGGGCAGTGAGGGCGACGGCGTGGTGACCTACGCCGAGGGCTTCACCGTCCAGCCGTTCTCCAACACCGTGAACCTCCAGGACTTCACCGGCGCCCAGCTGATCCAGGTGCTCAAGGAGCAGGTGAGCGGGACGAACGCGAGCGCGCCGAAGATCCTTCAGCCGTCCGCCAACCTGACGTACACGCTGGACCTGACGAAGAGCGGCGCCGACCGTGTCGTCACGGACTCCATCAAGCTGAACGGCGCGGCGATCGACCCGGCCGCCACCTACCGCGTCTCCACGAACAGCTTCCTCGCGGGCGGCGGCGACGGCTTCACCACGCTGGGCCAGGGCGCCAACGACCTCGTCGGCGCCGACGACCTGACCGCCCTGGAGCAGTACCTGCTCGCCAACTCCTCGGCCACGGGCCCGATCGCCCCGCCGACGGCGAACCGGATCGCGATCGTGCAGTAGCGCAGTAGCGCAGTAGCGCAGTAGCGCAGTAACCACGAGCGACCCGCGATCACAGCGGTTCACGAGGCGGCCCCGTCACCGACGGGGCCGCCTCTTCGTATTAAAACCTGTGTGAGTTCCCGGTTGGTTCCCGATGCCGCCTGAAAACCGGTCTCAGCCGCAATTCATCGAGGTCTCAGCGGAATTGGCTTTTTCTTCCTTCGGTGTCCCGTAGTGTTTTCCATGTCGAAAGCGAACGACGCGAAAGCGAAGTAAGCGAACAGAGCGAAGGAGAACACCATGAGCTTCCACAAGATCGCCCCCGTCAAGAAGGCCCGCAAGACCGCTGCCGCCCCGGCTCCGAAGCCCGTGGCCAAGAAGAAGGCCGCGAAGAAGGTCGCCCCGAAGCGCCGCCCGGTGTCTCACAAGGGCTGATACCGCAGTCGCCTCGGTCGACACTGTTGCAAATCCGCGACAAGTAAGCCACGCCTAAAGCCAACATATTCGGCACCTGATAAACGGAGAGGTAATTCCCATGAGCTTCCACAAGATCGCCCCCGTCAAGAAGGCCCGCAAGACCGCTGCCGCCCCGGCTCCGAAGCCCGTGGCCAAGAAGAAGGCCGCGAAGAAGGTCGCCCCGAAGCGCCGCCCGGTCGCGCACAAGGGCTGACGGCACGCCACGAGGCGGGGTCACCGGTGCGATCCGGTGACCCCGCCTCGGCCGTGCCTTTCGTACACGCAGGGAGTCGAGGGAGTTGCTGACATGAGGGAAGCCCGAGAGGCCTTCCGCCGCTTCTGGCCGCTGACCCGCGGTGACCGCGGGTGGATGCTGGTGATCGTGGGATGCGTGGTGGTGTCCGCGCTCGCCGAGACGGCCTCCATCCTGCTGTTCGCCGAACTCACCGACAACGCCCTCGAGGCCGGCTCGCTCTCCGCCTTCTGGGGTCCGGCCGGAGCCTGGCTGGGCGTCGCCGCGGTGGGCGCGCTCGTCGGCTACCTGGGCAACTCGCTCGCGACCTGGACGGCGGAACGGTTCGTCCTCCGGCTGCGCGCGAACGTCTTCGGCCACGTCCAGGACCTCCCACCCCACTTCTTCCAGCGGCACCGCCGCGGTGACCTGGTGGAACGCCTGACGGGAGACGTGGAGGCCATCGAACAACTGGTCGTGTCCGGTGTGGTCGGCACGATCTCCGCGGCCTTCTCGGCGGTCTTCTACGCGGCGGCGGCCCTGTGGCTCCGCTGGGACCTGGCCCTCGCCACCTTCGTCCTCGCCCCGCTCTTCCTGCTCGCCGCCCGCCGCTTCTCCGGCCGGATCAAGCAGGCCTCACAGGACGAACGTGTCGCCGACGGCGCGATCACCTCGGTGGTGGAGGAGTCGCTGGGCAACATCGTGCTGACCCAGGCGTACAACCGCCGCCGCGACGAGGAGCGCCGCCTCGACAAGGAGGCCCGCGCCTGGATGCGGGCCAGTGTGCGCGGGGCGCGGCTGAGCGAGATGTACGAGCAGTTCGTCGAGGTGGTCGAGACCCTCTGCGTCCTGTCGGTGATCGGCCTCGGCGTCTGGGAGATCTCGGCCGGCCGGATGACCCTCGGCGCCCTGCTCGCCTTCGCCGCGTTCATCGGCTACCTCTACCCGCCGGTCCGCAACCTCGGCCAACTCGGCCTGACGGTCACCGCGGCCACGGCGGGCGCGGAGCGCATCGCGGAACTCCTGGACGCACAGCCGTCGGTGAGGGACCCGGACGTCCCCGTCCCCGCCTGGCCGGTCCGGGGCCGGGTCAGCCTGCACGGCGTCTCCTTCCGCTACCCCGACGCGGCCCGCGCGTCACTGCGGGACGTCACCTTCACCGCGGGCCCCGGCGAACTGGTCCTGGTCACGGGCGCGAGCGGGGCCGGCAAGTCCACCCTCTCCAAACTCCTCACCCGCTTCTACGACCCCGACGAGGGCGTCGTCCGCCTGGACGGGGTCCCGCTCACGGACGTCCCGCTGGAGTTCGTCCGCGAGAACACGGCCCTGCTCCCCCAGCAGACCCTCGTCCTCAACGGCACGATCCGGGAGAACATCGCGTGCGGCCGCCCGGGCGCCACGGACCGGGAGATCGAGCAAGCGGCCAGGTCGGCCGCCGCCCACGAGTTCATCGCCGCCCTCCCCGGCGGCTACGACACCCACATCGCCCCCGGCACCGCGGCCCTCTCCGGCGGCCAGCTCCAGCGCGTCGCCATCGCCCGCGCGATGCTCCGCGCGGCCCCGGTCCTCGTCCTCGACGAACCCACCGCCGGCCTCGACTCGGTGGCCGCCCGGCAGATCGTCCAGCCCCTGCGCCGCCTCATGTCGGGCCGTACCACGATCATGATCACCCACGATCTGAGCCTCGCCCGCGACGCCGACCGCATCCTGGTCGTGGACGAGGGGCGGCTGCTGGACGCGGGAACGCACGACGAGCTGATGACCCGCTGCGCCGCCTACACCAGGCTGGTCGAACCCTGGTCGGAGCCGGCCCGGGAGACCACGGCACGCAAGCGGCTCACCGACGACACCCTGGTGCTGCGCCTCTGACACGGCGATGCGGCACCGCATCGCGGGGCGCACCGCATCAGCGGGCATCGCCGCGTCGCCGTATCGCCGCGTCACCGCGTCACCGCGTCACCGCGTCACCGCGTCACCGCGTCGCCGTGTCTCCGGGGCCGTCACCCCACCCGCAGCATGTACCCCAGCCCCCGTGCCGTCTGGATCAGCCGGGGTTCGCCGTGCTGCTCCAGCTTGCGCCGCAGGTACATGACGTACACGTCGAGCGTGTTGGACGTCGGTTCGAAGTCGAAGCCCCAGACGTCCTTGTGGATCCGGGCGCGGCTGAGGACCTTCGTCGGATGGCGGAGGAAGTACTCCAGGAGCGAGTACTCGGTGGGGGTGAGGCCGAGCGGGCGGGCGGCGCGGGTGACCGTGTGGGAGGACAGGTCCATGACGATGTCGTGGAAGGCCAGCCGGGTGGAGGCGGCCCCGGCGGGCGGGGACGCCCGTCGGGCGCCCCGGCGCAGCAGGGCCCGCACCCGGGCCAGCAGTTCCTCCGCGGCGAACGGCTTCATCAGGTAGTCGTCCGCGCCGTTGTCGAGGGCGACGATACGGTCGCCCACCGCGTCCCGGCCGGTGATCATCAGGATCGGGACGGTGGAGCCGGAGGCCCGGATCCGCCGGGTCGCGGCCAGGCCGTCCAGGCCGGGCATGGTGACGTCCATCAGGACCAGGTCGGGGGCGTTGCCGGGGGCTCCGACGAGGTCGAGGGCGAGATCGAGGGCGAGCCGCCCGTCTCCGGCGAGGACGGTCTCGTAGCCCTCGAAGCGGAGCAGCCGGCCGAGTCCCTCGCGGATGTCCGCGTCGTCGTCGGCCAGCAGTATCCTCCCCGCCGTACCCGCTCGCTCTGCCGTTCCCCCGCCCGCTGCCGCCCCCGCCGTCCCCTTCACCGTTCGTATCACCATCCCCTCACGGTGGAGCGAGGGGCTGTGGCGGAGCTGGCAGCGGGATGTCAGGAGGCCGTGGGGGTCCAGTCGCCCAGCCAGTCCGCGACCTCCTGGGCGGCGGCCTGGGCGTCGGTCAGGAGGGGACGGTCGGAGCTCGCGGCGCCCGCGCCCGCGCCGGTGTTCTTGTACTCCGCGAACCTGTCGGCCTTCCAGGAGAAGCCGCCCATGTCGGACCAGGGGGTGGTCTTGATCGCGGCGCTGAGGGAGGTGTTGCGGACGGTGGTCTGCGGGTCGAGGGTCGCGTCGCCGCCCGCGTGCCAGTTGCGGCCGAGGTAGAAGCTCCGGTCGGAGACGTCACCGTTCACCGTGGAGTTGGCGATCAGGATGCCCTTGCGGTCGGCGGCCGTGCTGGGGGCCGTGACGTAGCCGGCCGAGGTGCCGTTCCAGCGCTTCTTCAGGGTGATGACGGACTTGTCGATCACCGCGGTGGCCCGGCCGAAGATGAAGTCGGTGTTGCCGACGACGTAGGAGTTGGTCATGTAGACGCGGCCCAGCTTCTCCTTGGCCGCGGTGTCCACCAGCAGGGTGTCCTGGTCGCCGCTGACGATGACGCTGTCGAGGAACACCTTGTCGGCGGAGGTGCGCAGGGCGACCGCCTGGCCCGCGATGTCCTGGTGGGCGGCCTCGTCGAAGTCGTTGGAGACGGTCAGGTTACGGGCCTGGAAGTCGTCGCCGTCGACGGCGACGGTCGCGCTGCCGCCGGTGCCGTACGTGCCGGAACCGTCGGGCTTCGGCGTACCGGACGCGTTGTCGTAGACGATCGTGGTGTCCTTGCGGCTGCCGCCGGTGCCCTGGATGGTGACGTGCGGCTTGTTGGACGGGACCTTGACCAGCTCGCGGTACGTGCCCGGCTTGACGGCGATCACGACGCGCGCGGGGTTGTTCGCCGGCACGGCGTTCACGGCGGCCTGCACGGTCGTGTACTGCCCGCTGCCGTCCTTGGCGACGGTGAGCGTGGTCGCGGCCGCCGCCTTCGTGGTGGCCGTCGTCGTGCTCGCGGAGGTGCCGATGGAACTGCGCGGGCCCGCGCCCGACTTGAGCAGCGCCGGCACGTCGGCCGCCTTGTCGAGGGTGTACGCGTAGTACGTCTTCGGGTCCCAGGCCGCGCCCGTGCCGCCGCTCTCGTTCTTGCCGGTCGTGCCGGAGAAGACGTTGCCGCGCTGGACGAGGGTGGCGGTCGAGTCCCGGACGACGGGGTTGGTCAGGCCCTGGAAGTAGGAGTTCTCCAGGACCATGTTCGTGCCGCCGCGCGAGTAGTTGCCGTACGAGGACTTGATGTCCGTCCCCGCCACGTCCTCCAGGAAGTTGTTGTACAGGTGCGCGTGGGCGACGTTGTCCGTGGACGGGTTGCGCTGCTCGGTCTCGCGGATCCAGTTGTGGTGGATCGTGATGTCGGCGGTGACGTTGTCGGTCCAGCCGATGCCGAACGCCTTGTTCTCCTGGCTCAGCTTGTTCCAGGAGACCGTCAGGTAGGTCGTGTCCTTGCGGCTGTCGATGAGCCCGTCGGCCATGTGCCGGATGTCGTTGTGGTCGATCCAGACGTGGTGCGCGCCGTCCATCTGGATGCCGTCGTAGTCGTGCTCCTTGTCGTTCCAGACGCCCTGGTAGGCGTCCCGGATCGTCAGGTTCCGGATGATCACGTTGTGGACGCCCTGGCCGAGGAAGAAGCCGCCGCCGACGATGTGCCCGGCGGTCCCGGATCCCACGATCGTCTTGTCCGACTGGACCTTGATCTCCTTCCCGACCGGGTCCATGGTGATCGTCGCGGCCACGACGATGACGTACGGCTCGGCGGCGGTCGCGTACTTCTCGAGGTCGGCGAGCGTCTTCACGGTGACGGTCTTGCCGTCCCGGCCGCCGTACGTACCGTTCTGCCCCAGGGCGTTGACGGAGGCGAAGCCGTCGGCGGTGGCGGTCGCCCAGGCGGGCGCGGCCGCGGTCACGGCCGATGCCCTCGCCTGCGCGTCCGCGCCGAAGAGCCCGAGGTCCGTGCCGTAGGCGAGGGTGCCGGCGGCGGTGAGGGCGAGAGGTATGCCGATCGCTGCCGCGGCGCTGCGCCTGCGGTGTCGGGGCCTGCTGGTGCCTCTGTTTCGGTGCGCGCTCATACGGCCATCCGTTCCGTGCGGGGCGGGGGGAGTTGATGCGCTGCTGGGTCGCCGCCCGGATCGGAAAGGTTGCCGAACTCACGGGAATTCGTGAGGAGAGTGTCGTCCGCCTGCTACGAGGCGATGACGTGATCCTCCGGCGGAGGCGTCGGCGCCCCCGGCAGCCGGACCGTGGCCACCGTGCCGCCGCCGTCCGCGCGGGCCAGAGAGACCTGGCCGCCGGCCTGTTCCACGGTGCGGGCGACAATCGAGAGACCGAGGCCCGAGCCCGGGAGGGCCCGCGCGCTGGGGGAGCGCCAGAAGCGGTCGAAGACGTAGGGGAGTTCCTCGGTCGGGATACCGGGGCCGTGGTCGCGGACCGTCAGCGTCCCGTGGCTCAGCCGGACGTCGATCGTGCCGCCCTCGGGGCTGAACTTCACCGCGTTGTCCAGGATGTTGACCACCGCCCGCTCCAGCGCGGCCGGCTCCGCCCGGGTGTACCAGGGCTCCAGCGAGGCCGTGATGGTCAGCTCCGGGCCGCGCAGCCGGGCCCGGCGCAGCGCCGACTCCACCGCGTCCTCCAGCGAGACCACCTGCACGCGTTCGCCGCGCTGCCCCTCGGAACGGGACAGTTCCTGGAGGTCGCCGATGAGTGACGCCAGCTCGGTCATCTGCGCCGTCACGGAGGTGAGGAGTGCCTTGCGGTCCGCCGGGGGGATCGGGCGGCCCGTCTCCTCGCTGCGGGAGAGGAGCTCGATGTTGGTGCGCAGGGAGGTGAGCGGGGTGCGCAGCTCGTGCCCTGCGTCCGCGATCAGCTGCTGCTGGAGCTCACGGGAGTTGGCGAGGGAGGCGGTCATCGAGTTGAAGGAACGGGAGAGGCGGGCGATCTCGTCGTCGGTGTCGTCCTCGACGGGGATCCGGATGCTCAGGTCCTCCGTCCGGGCCACGTGCTCGACGGCCTCGGTCAGCTTGTCGACGGGCCGCAGCCCGGCCCGCGCGACCGCCAGACCGGCGGCGCCGGCACCCACGACTCCGATACCGGAGACGAGGAGCAGGACCAGGGCGAGGTCGTTGAGGGTGGACTCGGTGCCCCTCAGGGGTACGGCGACCATGACGGCTCCGTAGGACTGCTCCCCGGTGGCGGTGTTCTCGAGGGAGGCCGGCGTGGTCATCACGCGTACCGAATCACCGTTGCCGTCGGTGCCGTTGCGGATGAGGTACTTGCCGCTGCTCGCGTTCTTGATCACGTCCTTGTCGGCCTGGGTGACCTTGATCGAGCCTTCGGAGTCCTCGATGACGCAGGGGGTTCCGTCGGCCGTGACCACCTGGGTGTAGAGGTCGTTCCGGAACGGGTTGTTGCTCGTCTGCGGAGTCTGGGTGCAGTTGGCGAGCGCGTTCTGCATCTGGGCGAACTGTCCCGGTCCCTTCATCCGCGACTGCTTCAGATCCTCGTCCACCTGGTCGTACAACTTCCCCTGCACGATGAACCAGCAGGTCACCGAGACCGCCGCCACCGCGAAGGCCACGGCGGCGGCGACGAGCATCGACAGCCGGGCCCGGATGGGCAGGGTCCGCAACCGTCGTACGACCTTGTTCACTCCGCCCCGCCCTGTCGCAACACGTACCCGACACCCCGCACGGTGTGCACGAGGCGCGGCTCTCCGCCCGCTTCCGTCTTGCGGCGCAGGTACATCACGTACACGTCCAGCGAGTTGGACGACGGCTCGAAGTCGAAGCCCCAGACCGCCTTCAGGATCTGCTCACGGGTGAGGACCTGGCGCGGGTGGGCCATGAACATCTCCAGGAGGGTGAACTCCGTCCGGGTCAGTTCCACCGGGCGTCCGCCGCGGGTGACCTCGCGGGTCGCGAGGTCCATGCGCAGGTCGGCGAAGGTGAGGGCCTCGTCCTCCTCCACGGCGCCCGCTCCGGCCGCCGCCGCGTAGGAGCTGCGCCGCAGCAGGGCCCGTACGCGCGCGAACAGTTCGTCCAGTTCGAAGGGCTTCACCAGGTAGTCGTCCGCCCCGGCGTCCAGTCCCGTGACCCGGTCACCGACCGTGTCGCGGGCCGTCAGCATCAGGATGGGCGTGGTGTCGCCGGCCCCGCGGATGCGGCGCGCGGCGGTGAGGCCGTCCATGCGCGGCATCTGGATGTCCAGCACCACCAGGTCGGGCTGGTAGGCGGTGGCCTTCTCCAGCGCGTCCGCGCCGTCCACGGCGACCTGCGTGTCGTAGCCCTCGAAGGCGAGGCTGCGCTGGAGTGCTTCACGCACCGCCGGCTCGTCGTCGACGATCAGGATGCGCTGGGTGTCACGGTCGCCTTCGGCGGGGCTCATGGGCGTGGTTTCCTCGGGTGCGGTGGGACGACGGGAGGCCGGACCTGCTGAACGTGCTGAGTGTCCTCAGCCTCGCACGGTTCCCGGTGTGCGCGTGAAGAGCGGGTTGCGGTGAGATCAGCCGCGCATCGCCGCGAGCCGGTTCAGCGGCACCTTGCGCTGGTGCGGGCGGGCCGCGGTGGTGCGCAGACCCATCAGCTGCGGGGCCGCCACCTCCGGCGCGCGGGTGGGCGCGACCGGCGGGTGCAGCTCGTACGCCACGTCGAGGGCCAGGCCGAGGTCGGCCGCACCGAAACCGGTCACCGTGTGCGAAACCTGCTTGATCATGACGTACTCCCTGACTCGGTGGTGGGTTGTCAGCTGTCGGAGCCGCCGGCCCGCAGCGTGGCGAGGTCGGCCTTGACGGTGTTGATCGGGATGGCGAAGCCGAGGCCGACGCTGCCGGCGTCGGCGGAGGAGGACGAGTCCGTCGCGGCGGAGTACATCGCGGAGTTGATGCCGATGATGTTGCCGCTGGCGTCGATGAGCGCGCCGCCGGAGTTGCCGGGGTTCAGGGAGGCGTCCGTCTGGAGCGCCTTGTATGTCGTCGTGGACGTACCCGTGTCGCCGTTGAACTGCTGGCCGCCGAACTGGAAGGGCCAGCTGCCGTCGCCGCCCTGACTTCCCTGGCCCTGGCTCTGACTCTGGCTCTCGTCGGTCGAGACGGTCACGTCCCGGCTCAGCGCGGAGACGATGCCGCTGGTGACGGTGCCGGTCAGGCCCTCGGGGGAGCCGATCGCCACGACCGTGTCGCCGACCTTGACGCCGTCGGAGTTGCCGAGGGTCGCCGCCTTCAGGCCGGACGCGTTCTCCAGCCTGATGAGCGCGAGGTCCTTCTTGCTGTCCGTGCCGACGACCTTGGCGGTGTACGACTTCCCGTCGCTCGTCGACACCTTGATCGAGGTGGCGCCGGAGATGACGTGGTTGTTGGTGACGATCTCGCCGCCGCTGGTGATGATCACACCGGAGCCGGTGGACGTCCCGTTGCTGAGCGTGGCGCTGACCTCGACGACGCTCGGGCTGACCGCCGCCGCGATGGTGGCCACGTCACCCGTCTTGCTGGAGGGCACCACGCTGGTGGTGGTGGACGAGGAGACCACCTCGTCCTTGCCGGTCAGCTCCTGGATGCCGTAGGCCGTGCCGCCGCCTATCGCGGCCGCGACGATCGCCACGGCGGCGAGCAGCGCGAACGGGCCGCGGGCGCGCTTCTTCCGGTCGGGCGCGGGCTCGGAGGCCACGGGGGTGAGGAGAGCGGTTCCGCCGCCGTTGCCGCCGTAGCCGCCGTTGTCGGCGCCACCGGCCGCCGCCTGGGTCTGCCACACCGCGGTGGGCTCGACGGCCGCGGGCTGCGGCTGGTGCGCGGACTGCTGCACCGACTGCACGGGCTGCTGCCGCACGGGCTGCGCGACCGGCTCGTAGGCCGGCGGGGGCGGCCACTCCGGGTTCACCGGGGAGGAGCCCATGGGGGCGGAGGCGTGCTGCTGGGCGCCCTCGTACGGGGCCTGGTACGGGTTCTCGAAGTTCTCGTACTCGCCGCTGCGGCGGATGCTCTCGGTCATGTGACGAAGCTTCTCGCCCGACCATGAGAGCTCCCTGAGTGCTCCCTGAGAAGCCCGCCAGAACCTCGTATGCCCGATATAAAGAGCGATCCCGAAGTCGGGCTGAGCCTCTCAGACGCGTCTCATACACGGCTCGTACAAGGCCGTGCACGGCTCGCTCAGGCCTGTGAACGGCTCCTTCGGGCCTGCCTGCGGCTACTCGCAGCCGCAGGACCGCCGCACCACCAGCTGCGACGGGAACACCTTCAGCCGCTCGCGCCGCGAGCCCGCGACCCGCAGACCGTCGTCCAGGACCAGGTCGACCGCCGCGCGGGCCATCGCCGAGCGGTCCGATGCGATCGTTGTCATGGGCGGGTCGACGAGGGCCGCTTCCTTGATGTCGTCGAAGCCGATGACCGCCAGCTCGCCGGGCACGTCGATGCGCAGCTCGCGCGCCGCGCGCAGCAGACCGATCGCCTGGTCGTCGGTGGAGCAGAACACGGCCGGCGGCCGGTCCGGGCCCGCCAGCAGTTCCAGGGAGACACGGTAGGCGTCGTAGCGGTTGTACGGCGCCTCGAAGAGCCGGCCCTCGGTGCTGACGCCGGCCTCGTCCATCGCGCGCCGCCAGCCCTCGACGTGGTCGGAGACCGGGTCGCCGACGGAGGGGGTGTCCGCGGTGCCGCCGACACAGGCCACGTACTCGTAGCCGTGCTCCAGGAGGTGGCGTACGGCGAGCTGGGCGCCGCCCAGGTCGTCGGTGACGACGGCGACGTCGTCGATGGCCTCGGGGCGCTCGTGCAGCAGCACCACCCGGGCGTCCCAGGCGTCGATCTCCGCGGCTGCCAGGTCGTTCAGCGCGTGGCTGACGAGGATGAGGCCCGAGACGCGCATCCCGAGGAACGCCCGCAGGTAGTGGACCTCGCGCTCGGCGACGTAGTCGGTGTTGCCGACCAGCACCATCTTTCCGCGCTCGGAGGCGGCCTGCTCGACCGCGTGCGCCATCTCGCCGAAGAACGGCTGACGGGCGTCCGGGATGATCAGGCCTATGAGGTCGGTGCGCCGGGACGCCATCGCCTGGGCGACCCGGTCGGGCCGGTACCCCAGCTCCTTGATGGCGGCGAGGACACGCTCGCGCGTGGCCGGGGCGACCGGCCGGGGTCCGTTGTTGATGACATAGCTGACGACAGCGGTCGAAGTACCCGCCAGTCGCGCCACATCATCCCGAGTCACCTTGGCCACTCGCGGAGTCTACGCGGATGGACCCGCTCTGGGCAGGGCGTACAGGAGCTTCCCTGTGCGCGGGCGACGCCCTTCCCGAGCGGGTGCCGGGCCTACCGGCGGGTACTACGCCTCCGCCGCGACCTCTGCGGCGTCCAGGGCGGCCACGTTGTCCGTATCATCCGCGTTTGACTGCTCCGGCCGGTCCGTCTTGGCCTTGGCCTCGTCACTCGCGCGCTCCCCCTTCTCAGGGGTAACGAATCGATAACCGACGTTCCGGACGGTTCCGATCAGCGACTCGTGCTCGGGGCCGAGCTTGGCGCGCAGGCGTCGTACGTGGACGTCGACGGTACGGGTGCCGCCGAAGTAGTCGTAGCCCCAGACCTCCTGGAGCAGCTGGGCGCGGGTGAACACCCGGCCCGGGTGCTGGGCCAGGTACTTCAGGAGCTCGAACTCCTTGAAGGTGAGGTCAAGGACCCGCCCCTTCAGCTTCGCGCTGTAGGTCGCCTCGTCGACCGACAGGTCGCCGTTGCGGATCTCCATCGGCGAGTCGTCGTTGACGATCTGCTGGCGGCCCATGGCCAGCCGCAGCCGGGCCTCGACCTCGGCCGGTCCGGCGGTGTCCAGCAGTACGTCGTCGATGCCCCAGTCGGCGGTGACGGCGGCGAGGCCGCCCTCGGTCACGACCAGGATGAGCGGACAGCCCGGTCCGGTGGAGCGCAGCAGCTGGCAGAGGCTGCGGACCTGGGGCAGGTCGCGGCGGCCGTCGATCAGGATGACGTCGGCACCGGGGGTGTCGACGAGGGCGGGGCCTTCGGCCGGGGCCACCCGCACGTTGTGCAGCAGCAGTCCGAGGGCCGGAAGCACCTCCGTCGACGGCTGGAGAGCGTTGGTCAGGAGCAGCAGAGAACTCATACGTCTGGTTCCTCCTCGGTCCCTGCGAGGACATTGCGGCACTGCGGCTTTTGCGGCACTGCTCTGCGATCCCGGGGGGCCGTACACCTGCGGTCACCTGGCGTTTCCCGCCCGGTTCCCATTTCGTATACAACGCTTCCGAAAGCACAAAAGGACCCGGGGGCTACGCTGCCCGAGTCCTCTGTCCAGCAGAATAGCCCACATGAGCAGCGGTCCGGCAGGTCATGTGGCACGTTCCACCGTTCGTCCGTATCCCGAGACGGGCACGCGGGCACCATTGCGGACGTTTCTGCCCACCGCCGACGGGATTTCCGTCGATTCCGTATACGAACCGGGTGCGGCCGTATACGACGCCTCCGCGCCATCCGCCCGTCACCCGGTGTTCGTCGTCGCCCACGGGTTCACCGGGGACGTGGACCGCCCGCACGTGCGGCGCGTGGCGTCCGCCCTCGCCCGGCACGGCGCCGTCGTCACCTTCTCCTTCCGGGGCCACGGCCGCTCCGGCGGACACTCGACGGTCGGTGACCGCGAGGTCCTCGACCTGGCCGCCGTCGTGGAGTGGGCCCGCTCGCTCGGGCACGCGCGCGTGGTGACCGTCGGGTTCTCGATGGGCGGCTCGGTGGTCCTGCGGCACGCGGCGCTGTACGAGGGGACGGTGGACGCCGTCGTCTCCGTGAGCGCTCCCGCCCGCTGGTACTACCGCGGCACGGCCCCGATGCGCCGGCTGCACTGGATGGTCACCCGTCCCGAGGGCCGCCTGGTCGGCCGCTACGGCTTCCGCACCCGCATCCACCGCCGGGAGTGGGATCCCGTCCCGCTGTCCCCGGTCGAGGCGGTCCCGAAGATCGCGCCGACCCCCTTGCTGATCGTGCACGGCGACCAGGACGGCTACTTCCCCCTCGACCACCCCCGGATGCTGGCGGAGGCGGCCGCCGGGCACGGCGAACTCTGGCTGGAGCACGGCATGGGCCACGCCGAGCACGCGGCCGACGACGGCCTGCTGGCCCGTATCGGGGACTGGGCGGTCGCGCGGGCGGGCTAGCCTGACCGTGTACACAGCCGATCGATTGAGGAACCTGATGCCCAAGGTCACGGTGCGCTACTGGGCGGCCGCCAAGGCCGCGGCCGGGGTCGCCGAGGAGCCGCACGACGCGGCCACGCTCGCCGAGGCACTCGACGCCGCACGTGCGCGACACCCCGGTGAACTCGTGCGTGTCCTGCAGCGATGCTCGTTCCTCGTCGACGGTGACCCCGTGGGCACCCGCGAACATGAGACGGTACGGCTGGCCGACGGCGGCACGGTCGAGGTGCTCCCGCCGTTCGCAGGAGGGTGAGATGACCGACCAGCCGTACGACCAGCAGGGCCATGAGGGCTACGAGGGCTACGAGGGTTACGACCCGTACGCCCGGCAGCAGCCCCAGCAGGCTCATCAGCCCCAGCAGGCTCATCAGCCCCGGCACGCTCATCAGCCTCGGCACCCTCAGCAGCAGGCTTGGCCGGGGCAGCAGCAGGGGTACGAGGACCCGCAGGCCCACCTCCAGGACACGCAGCAGTGGCAGGGCCAGACCTGGGAGACGAGCGTTCAGCCGCCGGTCACCGCGGCCGACCCGGCCCCGACCGCCTACCTGCCCCCGCAGACCGGCGAGGCGCCGATCTACGGCAGCCCGCAGCCCGCCTACGGCAACGCTCCCGCGTACGACGAGGCCTCCGGGTACGCAAACGCTTCCGGGTACGGAGGAGACGCCTCCGCGTACGGCGGCGGCCCGGCGTACGGCGGCGGCCCGGGCGGCCCCGCGGCGGGCGCGCCCCTGCCGCCGGAGCACCGGAGCCACGCACAACCGCAGAACCACGCACAACCGCAGAGCCACTCCCACGCGCAGAACCAGGCTCAGCCGCACGACCACTCCCAGGCGCAGAACCACGCCCAGGCGGGAAGCTGGCAGACCTCGGCACCGCAGCAGGTCTCCCGTCTGCCTTCGGCGCCCGCCGCCGCCCCCCTTGCTTCCGACCCCGTGCCGGAACCCGCGACCGGAGACACCGGCATGACCTACGGCCCCGCCACCCTGGCCGGCAACGCCCGTGTCACCGACGCCCAGCGGGCCCGCCTGGAGGGACGTTCGCCGATCATCGAGCCGGGGATGCAGCCCGCCGCGCTCACCGCGGTCCTCGGTCTGCTCCTCTCCGGCGCGGCGGCCATCGGCTCGTACGCCCTCCTCGTCCCGCTCGTCGCGCTCCAGGCCGTCACCGCGGCGGGCTGGTTCCGGCTGAACGGCATGTGGCCGGCCCGCCAGGGCATCGCACTCGCCTTCCTGGGCGCACTGGTGTCGGACGCGGCGCTCCTCGCGGCGGGCCGGGAGAACGCGCCCGCCGCGATCTTCGGCACCCTCGGCGTCTGGGTCCTGCTCTGTCTGGTGCTCCAGCTGCGCTCGCACGCCGACCCTGACGAACGTATGTACGGACTGATGGCGACCGTCGCCTCCTCCGCGCTGGCCGTCCTGGCCACCGGGCATCTCGGCGCCGAGCCGGACGCGGTGACGGTCGGCACGGCCGCGGTGGCGGTGGCCGTGCTGGCCCAGGCGCTGCCGCTGCCCACCCCGGCCTCCGTCGTGGTGGCCCTGCTCGCCGCCGCGGGCGCGGGCATCGCGGTCGGCGGGATGACCGGCCTCGGCGCCAAGGGCGCGCTGCTCGGCGCGGGCGCGGCGGCCTGCGCGCTCATCGGCCACCGGGTCGCGAGCTACGACTACCCCTCCCGCTTCGTCCACTTCACGGCGGGCGTGGCCCTGCCGCTGGCCGCGGCCGCTCCCGCGGTCTACGTGCTCGGCCGGGCGCTGGCGTAGGAGGTCAGGAGCAAAGGAGGTAAGGGGTAAAAAGCGGTGATGGTCTGTCACAGGTGATCGACAAATCGCCGGTGGCCCTTCCGTGCGGGGTTACCTTGAACCGTTGTCAATGAACCGTTCAGGCCATCCGGGTGGGGGAACTACCGCATGCGTGCGCTTCGAATACTGCTGGTCGTCGTCGTGGTCCTGGGCGGCCTGTTCGTGCTCGCGGACCGGCTCGCCGTGAACTTCGCGGAGGGTGAGGTGGCCGACAAGCTGAAGGCCAACGAGGGCCTCGCCACCACCCCGGACGTCTCCATCAAGGGCTTCCCGTTCCTGACCCAGGTCGTCGGCGGCTCGCTGGACGACGTCGAGGTCGGCATGAAGGACTACGAGGCGGCGACCGGCACGAGCGGTCAGTCGATCCGTATCGACGACCTCCAGGCGGACATGAAGGGCGTCGAGTTCTCCGGCGACTACAGCTCCGCCACCGCCTCCAGCGCCACCGGCACCGCGTCCATCACCTACGCCGAGCTGCTGAAGACGGCGAAGTCCGAGCCGACGCAGGTGATGCAGGGCGTCACCGCCAACGTGGTCGGTCTCTCCGACGGCGGCAACGGCAAGATCAAGGTCGCCGTCGAGGCCACCGTGCTCGGCACCAAGCTGCCGCAGCCCGTGTACGTCCTCAGCACGGTCACCGTCGAGGGCGACACCGTCCGCGTGCACGCCGACTCGCTGCCCAGCTTCGGCGGGGTCCGGGCCGCCGAGAGCGAGGTGCGCTCGATCACCGACTTCCAGCAGAAGATCGACGACCTGCCCGGCGGGATCAAGCTCGACAAGGTCCAGGCGGGGACGAACGGTGTGGACATCTCGGTGAAGGGTTCGAACGTCAGGCTGGCCGGGTAGGGCTGACCCCCGGACCGGCCATGGGCGGACCATGGACGGCGAGTCGTGGACAGCGAGCCATGGACCGTAAGCCATGGACCGCGAGCCATGGACCGCGAGCCATGGACGACGACGAACCGGGGACCGACCCCTGATGGACGGCGAGTGTCCGACAGGCGAGACGCCGCCGTCCGTACCGTAGAGGTGACGACGGACACAAGCGCCCGGAAGCCGTGCCGCAACGGACCGGGCGCTTTTGCTGTCCCAATATCCGGACGATCGCATCTCACTATTCGGCATGCTGGTGACATGCCCACCTGTCCGTCCCTACGATCGTCGACATGATGCAGCGACAGGCGGATCTCACGAAGCGGCGGGCAGTAGACCTGTGCCGCGTCGCCGCCATGCTCTGTCGCACTTTCTGAGCGGAAGCGCCGCCGGCCTTCCGCGCCTCCCGGCGCCCTCACTCGAGGGCATCCGTGCGCCGGCCGCCGGCGAGACCCGGCCGCGCACCCCTCTTTCTTGCACACCCCCGCCGCAACTGCCCCGGAGGAGAACGAGCATGAGCCGCAGTGACGTCCTGGTCGACGCCGACTGGGTCGAGGCCAACCTCGACAACGCCGACATCGCCATCGTCGAGGTCGACGAGGACACGTCCGCGTACGAGAAGAACCACATCCGCAACGCCATCCGGATCGACTGGACCAAGGACCTCCAGGACCCGGTCCGCCGTGACTTCGTCGACCAGGAGGGCTTCGAGAAGCTCCTGTCGGCCAAGGGCATCGCCAACGACACGCTGGTGATCCTCTACGGCGGCAACAACAACTGGTTCGCGTCCTACGCCTACTGGTACTTCAAGCTCTACGGCCACGACAACGTCAAGCTCCTCGACGGTGGCCGCAAGAAGTGGGAGCTGGACGCCCGCGAGCTGGTCGAAGAGGTGCCCGAGCGCACCGAGACCTCCTACCAGGCCAAGCCGCAGAACAAGTCCATCCGCGCCTTCCGCGACGACGTCGTGGCGGCCATCGGCTCGCAGAACCTGGTCGACGTCCGGTCGCCCGACGAGTTCAGCGGCAAGCTGCTCGCTCCCGCGCACCTGCCGCAGGAGCAGTCGCAGCGTCCGGGCCACGTCCCGTCCGCCCGCAACATCCCGTGGTCGAAGAACGCCAACGACGACGGCACCTTCAAGTCGGACGACGCGCTCAAGGAGCTCTACGCCGACGAGCAGGTCGACCTGGCCAAGGACACCATCGCGTACTGCCGCATCGGCGAGCGCTCGGCCCTGACCTGGTTCGTGCTGCACGAGCTGCTGGGCGTGGAGAACGTCAAGAACTACGACGGCTCCTGGACCGAGTACGGCTCCCTCGTCGGCGTCCCGATCGAGCTCGGCGCCAACAAGTAACCATCCGAAGACCGACCTGAACGACCTCAGGAGAAGCACATGTGTGGAGCGAAGGCCGGCGGCCCGGACGCCTCGACGATCAAGCCCGGTGAGACCACGATCCAGGGTCAGGTGACCCGGGACGGCGAGCCGGTGACGGGCTACGTCCGTCTGCTGGACTCGACCGGCGAGTTCACCGCGGAGGTCCCGACCTCCGCCACCGGACAGTTCCGCTTCTACGCGGCCGAGGGCACCTGGACCGTTCGCGCCCTCGTTCCCGGCGCCACCGCCGACCGCACGGTCGTCGCCCAGCAGGGCGGCCTCGCGGAGGTCGCGATCGCGGTCTGAACGACACCGTGAACCACTGAAGGGCCGCATCCCGCGGGTTGGACACCGGGGGAGCGGCCCTTCGGCGTGCGCGGACCTACGCTGGAGTCATGTACGCACGGCGACGGCACGTCTACTTCGCCATGATGGGGACCTGCATCGGTCTCTTCGTCCTGGCGTGGGCGGTCGTGCGCCTCTGGTCGGTCCCGGTGGCCGTGGGCATGTGCGTGGTGGCCATGCTCATCCCGCCGCTCGCCGCGATGGTCGCCAACCGGCGCGGTCCCGAGGACCGCTGGTGGGACGACCCCTCCGGTGACCCGAAGTCCGACGAGTGGTGGGACGAGCTGGACGGCAAGAAACGCCGCCCGTAGGTACCTGTCCGGCGGCCCGTCCGGGGGTCTGTTCTGCGGCCCTTTCTAGTAGACGAGCGCCTGGACGCCGTCGGTCAGCGCCTCCTGCACGAACACCTGAGCTCCCGCGATCCGTACGCCCTCGATCACGTCCTTCTCCGTGATGTCCCGGCGGGCCGCGCACTGGGTGCACAGGGTGAGGCGGCCACCGGCCAGGATCGAGTCGAGCAGGCCGGGCAGCGGGGCCGCGTGCGGCAGCTCGAACTCGGCGGCCCGGCCCGGCAGCGCGAACCAGGCGGACTCCCCGGTCAGCCACAGTGAGACCTCGACCCCACTGGCCACGGCGACGGCCGCGACCGTGAACGCCTGGGAGCACCGCTCGGGCGCATCCGCGCCCGCCGTCACCTTGATCACGAGCTTCTTCGCCATGCCTGAATCGTAATCAACTCGACTACAACTGCTTGTGTTGACCATGGGTCTCCTGTGCAGCGCGAGACGGAATACGCGCTTCACGCTTCTGAGGGGGATGTTGTGGAAGGTCCAGAAAGGACCGAAGAGGTAGTAGGTGCGGTTGGGCCTGTCGAGGCAGACGGGGCCGCTCAGGCAGCGGCACAGCCAGAGGCGGACGTACAGCCGGACGCGCAGGCAGATGTGCAGGCAGAGACAGACGCGCAGGCTGAGGCAGACGTACAGGCAGACACAGACGTACAGGCAGCGGCAGAAGGCGCGCCGAAGGTAGGGACGGACGGAGACGCGGACGGAGACGCGGACGCGGGCGCATCCGTCGCGGCGGCCGAGCCGCCCTTGGCGCGCCTGCGCCGGCGCCGCGGCCGTACGACCTTGATGATCGCCGGAGCCGCCGTGCTCGGTGTCGTCGCCGGCGCCTGCGCCGGTTTCCTCGTCCAGGCGGACCGCGAGCCGACCGCGCTGCCGCCGCTCTCGCAGCCCGTGCTCACCCAGGGCAAGGGCGACGTCGAGCCGCTGTCCGCGGCGCAGGACCGCCGGGTCAAGACGGACGGCGATCTGCGCAAGCTGCTGATCAGCCGCCCCAAGGGAGCCAAGGACGCCGACTTCGCGGTGGACAGCGACGGCTGGGCGGACCTGCCCACGTTCGCGCGGGAGTACAAGCGACCGGGCGCCGCGTTCAACAACCTCGTCGACGACGAGTTCCGCCGCGCGGCCATGGTCTCGTGGCGTGTGGGCGAGACCTACAACGTCGAGATCGCACTCGTGCAGTTCCACCAGGAGAGCAAGGCCGCCGCGTCCGAGTGGGCCGAGAGCGGCGACTACTGGGCCGATGACGAGGATGACACCCGCAGCTGGCCCATCCCCGGCACGGGGGACGGCAACGGGACGGCGTACGTGCACGACACACCCGACGAGAAGGCGGGCTACCTCCCGATGTATTCGGCCGAGGCCTACGCCTGGCGCGGTGACATCTGCGTGACGATCCAGGTCTACGACAGCAAGCCGATCCCCAAGGCGAAGATCATGGACCTGGCCCAGCGGCAGGTGGGAAAGCTGTGAGCGAGAACCCCGAGATCAACCCCGAGAACAACCCCGAGAACCCCGAGATCAACCCCTCGAAATCCGAGGTCATCGAGGGCGGCGGCGCAGAGCCCGTCGCCGTGAAGCCCGCCCGCAGGGTCCTCCGCCCCGGCCGTATCGCCGCCGTGGCGGGATCCGCGCTGCTGGCGTGCGCACTCGTCGGCGGTGTCGGCTACACCGTCGTGACCGTCCAGGACGCCGACCGCGCCCCCGGCAAGCCGACGTGGAAGTTCCCGCCGCCGGCCCAGGGCGACGAGAAGACCGAGCAGGACGGCGCGGCCGGTGCGGGGAAGGGACTGAGCGTCCTGCTCGTGCCCTACGGCACCGACGGCTTCGAGCGCGGCCCCGACCTCGGTGAGTTCGGCGCGGACGCCGAGTTCAGCGGAGCGCAGGCCACCGCCATGCGCAAGGAGTCCGTCAAGGACCTGCCCGGCAAGTCGCGCCGGCAGCTGGAGAAGCTGATCGACAAGGAGCGCATCAAGGGCGTGGCGATGCGCAGCTACGTCGTCGGTCGGTCGGACTACAACACCACGGACGCGATCACGTTCGACGTCAACCTGTCACGGATGGAGAACCGGACCGCCGTGCGTGAGGCGGCGACGTCCGTCAACGGCTTCCTCGGCGCCACGGACGTCTTCCGCAAGGGCCCGGAGATCGCGGGCAACAAGGACGCCCAGTGCTTCCTGACGCCCAAGGGCAAGGACGAGGAGCTGGGCTTCGCGCTCTGCACCGCCTACGTGGGAGACGTGCTGGTCAGCGTCTCCGCGAACGCCCCCGGTGTGCTCGACGCGAAGTTCGTCGCCAAGTTCTTCACCGCACAACTCGACCGCATCGACGACCCGGGACAGGCCGTATGACCGAGCAACAGCAGACGCCGGCCACCGCCGCACCGACCGACGGGACGGCCACCGAACCCTCCGCCGGGACGCAGGTCACCGAGCCGATCGCCGCCGAGCCGATCGCCGACGAGCCGGATACCGCGGAAGGGATCCCGGCCGCAGAAGCACCCGACACCCCGCAGGATCCGGCCGCCCCCGAGGTCCCGGCGGCTCCGGAGAGCCAAGCCGCCCCGCGGGATCCGGCCGCTCCGCAGGGCGGCGCGGTCGCTCCGAAGGACCGGCGAGTCCTGCGGGCCGTCCTGCGCTGGACCGCCGTCGTCACCGTGTTCGCCGCGCTCGGGGCCGGGACGGCGTACGGGATCACGGGCATGGAGCGCACGGACGTACCCGGTCTCGCCACCGAGTCGGACGGCCGCTGGGCGTACCCGGAGATCACCAGGCCGCCGCTGCCCTCGGGCAGCCCCCGCCCGTTCGACACCAAGAACTGGGCGCAGGCCCACTACGCGGACCTGCGCGCGCTGCTGCTGCCCGCGCCCCAGGGGGCGACGGACGACAAGACGCTGCGGGGCGCCGACGGCTGGCTGCCGACGAAGGACTTCCTGAACGTGTTCGAGTCGAAGGAGGACCGGGACGACGTCGGCCAGCTGCTCACCGACTACGGACTGCGGCACATCGCGGCCCGTGGCTGGACCACCCCGGACGGCACCGGCACCCGCGTCTACCTGCTCCAGTTCGACACGGGGACGGTGGCCGACGACATCTACGGCGAGCTCACCACCTACGGCGCCCCCCTGCACGCCGTGCGCGGCGCCGCCGAGGCGGAGTTCGACGACAAGTACCCCACCGCCGCCGACTTCGACAGCATGAGCGTCATGCGGTACTCCTACGACGAGGTGAAGCCGTACGGCGCGGAGCAGCTGCGGCAGGCCTACCTCCGCGCGGGTGACGTCGTCGCCGTGGTCCTCCAGTCCCGCAAGGGCACCGCCGCGGCCGTCCCGTTCCAGCAGACCGTCACCCTGCAGAGTCAGCTGCTGGGCTGACCCCCGTGAGGGAGTACCTCACACGGAGGGCCGGTCCCCGGCCGCGTAAGCTGGGGGCCGGCCCTGTAGTACGTACCCCGAAGCACGCTCATCCGAGGAGCACCCCGTGGAGATCTTCTTCGAAGCCCTGCTGGTCCTGGTCTGCGTCGGCACCCTCGCCTTCGCCGGTCTGACCGTGAAGAAGCTGTACCAGGGCCAGCGCTGACCGACCACGTCCAGTCCAGGAACTGTCACTCATGATCGAGATTCCGTCCGACCTCCACAAGGACCTCGTCCCCCTCGCTTTCCTGCTGGGCAGCTGGGCGGGCGCGGGCGTGCATGACTTCCCCGGCTCGGAGAAGTGCAACTTCGGACAGGAGGTCACCTTCGGCCACGACGGCCGGGACTTCCTGGAGTACCACTCCCACACCTGGGTCCTGGACGGCGAGGGCAACAAGGTCCGGCCGCTGGAGTCGGAGTCCGGCTTCTGGCGCGTCGACGCCGACCGCAAGGTCGAGGTGACCATGGTCCGCGACGACGGCGTCGTCGAGATCTGGTACGGCGAGCTCGCCGACAAGAAGCCGCAGATCGACCTCGTCACCGACGCGGTGGCCCGCACGGCCGCCTCCGGCCCCTACACCGGCGGCAAGCGTCTGTACGGGTACGTCAAGAGTGACCTCATGTGGGTCGGCGAGAAGCAGACCCCCGAGACCGAGCTGCGCCCCTACATGTCGGCGCACCTGAAGAAGGTCGTCACCCCGGAGGACGTCGAACGCTGGGCGAAGGCCCTCCCCGACGACATGCCGGACGACGGGATCGCCTTCTTCAAGTAGGGCTGCGAAGTACGGCGAGCAGGGCCCCGCGGGTAAACCCGGGGCCCTGTTTCACACCCTCGGTGGGGGTTAACAGAATCAAGTGCACTGCAATGCGCTTGACCGCGGGGCTGCTGCTGGCTAGGGTTGAGGCCAACGCACGAAGCCCCGATCGCATATGCGTTGCGATCGGGGCTCCGACAGGCTATGTCCTGGGTGGCATGCAAGCAGAGGCGGCCCAGAACGTTCGCCGCCAAATCTAGCATGCGGTGAGTGTTTTCTACAGCGCATTCCTGAAGGGAACAGTCCCGGGCATCCGTGTGCCCGGGAGAAGGGGGGAACACGGTGGTCGACAGGGTGCTCGAATGGATGCTGCGGTCCTTCTCCGGGCCGCGGCTCAAGCCCTACCTGAGTGCGGCTGAGGGCGACCCTGAGGTCGCGATGCGGCTGTACTGGTGGAACGTCGAGGCGTCGGCCGCTCTGTACGTCCCGATGCACTGCGTCGAACTCGCCGTGCGCAACGCTCTGCACGACAGCCTGGCGGTCAAGTACGGCCGGCCTGACTGGTGGACGGTGGCGCCGCTCAATCAGGGAGGGAAGGACCTCGTCGACAAGGCACGCGCCAAGTGCCAGCGGGACGAACAGCGCCGGGCGGCGGAGCAGAACCGCCGGATGCGCCCGGTCATGGTCGACGACATCGTCACGGAGCTCAGCTTCGGTTTCTGGGAGAAGCTGCTGGCGTCGCGCTACGACCGGGTCTTCTGGGTTCCTACCCTGCACAAGGCGTTCCCGTACTACACCGGCCGCCGTGACGTCCTGCATCAGGACCTGCGCGTCCTGGTTCGCCTGCGTAACCGCGTCGGGCACCATGAGCCCATCCACCTGGAGAAGGATCTCTACGGCGACCATGCCAGGATCTACCGGGTGCTGGAGGCCCTGAGCGCGGAGCTGGCCAAGGGGGTGCGGGAGAGGGACCGATTCCTCGCGCTGCTCGACGGCAAGGATGATGCTCTTCGAGGGGGAGGGAGGCAGGAGGCGCTGTGAACAACATCGGCGATGTGTTCGTCTCGCGCTCCGACATCGCCCGGATGGCAGGCGTGCGGCGCCCTGCGGTGACGAACTGGGAGCGACGGCACCCGGACTTCCCGGTGCCCCTCGCCCCAGATCCCGGGGACCCCACACCCGAGGTGTTCCGGGCCGAAGAGGTCCTCCGGTGGCTCTCCGGGCGTCCGATCCCGTCCAACGCCCTTCAGTCGGGTGAGCCCGCAGGGGCCACGTACGGCGACCGCTTCCGCTCAGCCTTGTCCGGTTCCCGCTCCGGCAGCCTGCTCGCGGCAGTTGACCAATTGGCCTGGCGGGACGCGGACCGGCTTCGTGGCCAGTGGCGCATGTACGGTTACCTCTTCCTCCTGCTGTTCCTTGTCTTCGTGCAAAGCCGCGAGCCGCGGCGATGGGCCGGATACGTCGATGATCCGGAGCAGGCGCTGAGAGACCTGGACCGAGGTGAGGCGGACGGACTGCCGCAGTTGTCCGAGGTGATCCAATTCCTCAACCGGAATTCCCCGGAGTCGTCGGACGAGAGCCGAAAGGCTTTTGATCGCCTTCTCGTCCGCCTTCGGGACCTCGAGCCCAGTGAGGCCGGCGAGTACTTCACCCCCCCGTCCGTCAGTCGCGTCATGGCGCGGGCTCTCGCCGGGAACGGCTCGACGACCCTGCGGCTGTACGACCCCTTCTGCCGGACAGGGGAACTGTTGTGCGCTTACCTGGACGCGGTTGCCGAGCAAGGGGGCAAGCCGCCCGGAACGGTCAGTGGCCGCGCTCTGGGTGAGGGCCCGCAGATGCTTGCGCGGATGCATCTCGAACTGCATGACGCGCAACGACCCACTGTTCTTCTGGGTCCCAGGGTGCCTGCCCAGCCTGGGGATTTCGGCGATCTATCTGGATCGTTCGACGCGGTGATCACCAACCCGCCTTTCGGAGGCTGGAGTTCCTGGTCGCAGCTTCCACCGCAGTACTGGCGGTACGGCGAGGCGCGGACCAAAGAGTTCGACTGGCTTCAATACGTCGTGTCGTGCCTCGCCCCGGACGGCCGTGCCGCCATTCTCATGCCCGCTGGTGCCGCGTCCCGCGGAAGTGCCGAACGGGAGACGAGAGCCAGTATGGTCGAGGACGGCGTGATCGAGTGCGTCATGGCCCTTCCACCACAGCTCTTCGAGCGGACCGCGATTCAGACGCACATCTGGTTCCTGCGCTCGCCTCTGGGACGCCCAGGGGATGTCCTCTTCGTGGATGGGACGCGTTTGGGAAGCATGGCTTCTCGAACCCGTCGCGCGCTGTCGGGCGCAGAGGTCGACAGACTCGTCCGGTCGTATGTGTCGTGGCGTGAGAGCCAGGACCACCTGTGGAGCAGCACCGAGAGTCCAGGTCTCAGCCGGGTGGCGAGCCATGTGGAGATCGTCGCCAATGATCATCGGCTGGAACCTGCGCTGTACGTGAGGGAGAGCCTGCCTGCGGTGGGAACCTTCGACGATCAGGCCGCCACGAAGGACCGGTTGGCAGCGCTGTCTGCGCAGTTGCAGAGGCTGCACGCAGAGGCGAGAAACGTCGACGGCCTGGCGGAGGAACGGCTGAGGAGATACGGGCTATGACCAATGAGAGCGGGAGCAGGACAGCGCTGCCCGCCGGATGGCAGCGCCACGTGCTGAAGGATCTGTGCTCTTTCCAGGTGGGACCGGCCATCAAGGGGGAGGAGCGCACGGACGTCGGCCAGGGGGTGCGGCTCGTACTCCCCAGAGATGTCGTCCATCAGCGGGTCACACCCTCTCAGGACATCAAGGTGACCTCGGCCAAGGCGCGCACTCTGGACAAGTACCGGCTCGCGGAGGGAGACGTACTTGTCGTCCGGACCGGTACCGTCGGACGGTGCGCTCTGGTGGCCGGGGAACAGGACGGCTGGCTCTATCACGCGAACCTGATCCGACTGCGGCTCGCTGAATCGGATCAGCACCTGGCCGCGTATTTGGTGGGATATCTGAGTGCAGGTGTCGCGCAAAGCTGGATCCACAGGCGGTCATCCGGCGCAGTGATTCCCTCGCTGAGTGCCCGTGAGCTGGGTGACCTCCCCGTGCTCGTCCCTCCAGCGGACGAGCAGCGGGCCATCGGTGAAACCCTTGCCGCGCTCGACGAGCAGGTACGCGTGCACACGGAGATCGCCCGGGCGGCAGGTGAATACCGCGGGCTGCTCGCGGATCTGCTGATGGCGGGAGCCCTGCCGGCCGGACCGTGACGCCATTCCGTCAGGGCGTCCTAGACTCTTCGGTGTGGTGAGCACTGAAAGCACTGACTGGAAGAGCGACCTGCGGCAGCGCGGTTACCGGCTGACGCCGCAGCGCCAGCTTGTCCTCGAAGCCGTGGACACCCTGGAGCACGCGACCCCCGACGACATCCTCGTGGAAGTGAGGAAGACGGCGTCGGGGGTCAACATTTCCACCGTGTACCGGACCCTGGAGCTCCTGGAGGAGCTCGAGCTGGTCAGCCACGCGCATCTGGGGCACGGGGCGCCGACGTACCACCTCGCGGACCGGCACCATCACATCCACCTCGTCTGCCGGGACTGCGGCAACGTCATCGAGGCGGATGTACAGGTGGCCGCGGAGTTCCGGGACAAGCTGCGCGAGACCTTCGGCTTCGACACGGACATGAAGCACTTCGCGATCTTCGGGCGCTGCAAGGACTGCACGCTCAAGGGTTCAATTACCAAGTCGTAGGCTGGGGGGCATGAAGAGCCCTCTGCTGTCCCTGCCCGGCGCCGTCCCCGCCGAGGGTGTGGACGAAGGCGTCGCCGGTCACTACGGCGATCTGTTCCGCGAGCAGCGCGCCCTCGCCGACGGCGCCGGTTTCGTCGATCTCTCGCACCGCGGAGTCGTCACCGTCTCCGGCGAGGACCGGCTGAGCTGGCTGCACCTTCTCCTCACCCAGCACGTCACCGACCTCCGCGTCGGCGAGGCCACCGAAGCGCTGATCCTCTCCGCGAACGGCCACATCGAACACGCGCTCTACCTGGTGGACGACGGCCTGACGGTCTGGATGCACGTCGAACCCGGCACCCAGGAGGCGTTGATCGGGTACCTGGAGTCGATGAAGTTCTTCTACCGGGTCGAGGTCGCCGACCGCACCGCCGACCTGGCGGTCGTGCATCTCCCCGCGGGTTCCATCGCGCCCGTCCCGCCGGGTGTCGCCGTCCGGGAGACCGCGTACGGCCGCGATCTCTTCCTCCCCCGCGCCGACCTGGAGGCGTACGCCGGGCAGGCCGGTCCGCCGGCCGGGATCCTCGCCCACGAGGCCCTGCGCGTCGAGCACCACCGCCCGCGTCTCGGCTTCGAGACCGACCACCGCACCATCCCGCACGAGCTCGGCTGGATCGGCACCGCCGTGCACCTGCAGAAGGGCTGCTACCGCGGCCAGGAGACGGTGGCTCGGGTGCAGAACCTCGGCAAGCCGCCCCGCCGCCTCGTCTTCCTGCACCTCGACGGCAGCGAGGTCCACCTGCCGGCCGCCGGTACCGAACTCCGTGTCGCCGACGACGGCCCCGACGGGCGCAAGATCGGCTTCATCACCACCTCCGTACGTCACCACGAGCTCGGCCCGGTGGCCCTGGCCCTGGTGAAGCGGAACGTGCCGGTGGACGCGCCGCTGCTCGCCGGGACGACCGCGGCCGCTCAGGAAACGGTCGTGGAACCCTAGGGAACCAACTCTGAGGACCCCTGAGACACCTGAGACACCTGAGACCCCTGAGACACCCGGAACTCCGGGGGCCCGAAACCCTTGGGGGACCCGGAACTCCGGGGCCCGGAACCCCTGGGGGAGCGGCGGAACCCCTGGGGGATCTCTCAGATCTCGATCAGCACGGTGAACGGGCCGTCGTTCGTCAGCGACACCCGCATCTGCGCGCCGAACCGGCCCGTCGCCACCGTCGCGCCCAGCTCCCGCAACCGGGCGACGACCTCGTCGACGAGCGGCTCGGCGACATCGCCGGGGGCGGCCGCGTTCCAGGTGGGGCGGCGTCCCTTGCGCGCGTCCCCGTACAGCGTGAACTGGCTGATGACCAGCAGCGGGGCGTCGATGTCGCTGCACGACCTCTCGTCGTGCAGCATGCGCACCGACCAGAGTTTGCGGGCGAGCTGGGCCGCCTTCTCCTTCGTGTCCTCGTGGGTGACCCCGACCAGGACGCACAGTCCCTCGCCGCTGATCTCCCCGACCGTCTCGCCGTCCACGACGACGCTCGCGCCGTCCACCCTCTGCACCACCGCTCGCATGCGGACCATGATGCCGGGTTCCCCGCACGGACCCGCGGGGGGCCCATTTTTGATCCTTAAGCCCCTATCTGGGGCCGTTCGGGGGGACTCGGTAACCCAGCGGTCGATCGGGGTGGCACGATGCTTCCCACACGCCGGTCGAGGGGACGGTAGAAGGACATGAGCACACCGAGTACCGGGCGGCCTGCGACACATCGGCCGCCGACACAGCGCAGCGAAAGCCCCGTGCTGCCCGCGGAACAACCCGAGCACGACCTGACCGGGCTGAGCCTGCCCGAACTGCGCTCCCTGCGCCGGGACGCCCAGCGCGACGAGGCCGACCTCAGCTATGTACGACGGCTGCTCCAGGGCCGTATCGACATCCTGCGCGCGGAGCTGGCCCGCCGCTCTCCGTCGGGTGCGGCCTCCGTGGTGGAGCGGCTGTCGGAGATCCTCACCGACGCCCCGGCCCGGCACCGCTCCTCGGCCCGCCACGTCACCCTGGGCACCCCGCAGAGCGAGGAGTACCGGCGGCTGGCCGCCGACATGCTCGCCGACGTCGAACTCTCCGACCTCGACGCGCGCACCGATCCCGAGCTCCACGACGCGATGGGCTGCCTGGTCCGCTACGAGCAGCAGGTCTCGAGCCGCCGGCAGCGCCTCCAGCGGACGGCCGACGAGTCGGGCGCGGAGATCACGAGGCGTTACCGGGAGGGAGAGGCACAGGTGGAGGACCTACTGGTGTGACTCCGGCGAGGTGCCACCGGGGCAAGGGGGCCGGGCCGGGGCCGGGTCACCGTTCCAGCCCGGGCCGGGGCGGTGAGTGGCGGTGAGGGCGGGAAAAATCTTCGCGTCACCCGCCCGCCCCTGCCTACGGTGATCCCATGACCCGCCGAGCCATCCAGCAGCCGATCGACGTCCGCGCAGTCACCGACGCGGAGCTTCCCGACTGGACCCGTGCCGTGAACACGGGCTTCCTGCGCCCGCCCACCGTCCCCGACCAGATGCTCGCCGACCGTCGTATCGCGTTCGCGGACTCCCGGGTCTCCGGCGCCTTCGACGCGGGCCGGTGCGTGGCGACCTTCCGTTCGTTCGACCAGGAGCTCACCGCTGTCGGCGGCGCCCCCGTCGCCGCCGACGCCATCTCCAACGTCACCGTCGCGCCCACGCACCGCCGCCGCGGAATCCTCAACCGGCTGATGGCCGACGACCTGACGGCGGCGAAGGACCGCGGGGACGTCGTGGCCACCCTGATAGCCGCCGAGTACCGGATCTACGGCCGGTACGGCTTCGGTCCGGCGACCACCATGACCGAGTGGTCGATCGACGTGCCGCGCGCCGGCCTCGACCCGAGCTGGTCGGGCCCGCGGGACGGCGGCCGGATCGACTTCGCCGACCCCGGGGAGATCCGCCGGATCGGTCCCGAACTGCACGAGCGGCTGCGGAGCGCCCAGCCCGGCGCGATCGACCGGAACGAGCACTGGTGGGCGGCGCGTACCGGGCAGCTGTGGCTGTACGGCGATGCGTGGGTCGAGCCGTTCTTCGTGGTCTACCGCTCGGCGGACGGTGTGGTGGAGGGCATGGCCTCCTACCGGGCCGACGACGAGTGGAGCGACGCCAAGCAGCCGCTGAACACGGCGACGGTGAACTGGCTGAGCGCGGTGACCCCGGCCGCGGAGCGCGCCCTGTGGCACTACCTCTGTTCCATCGACTGGATCACCCGGGTGAAGACGGGCTGGCGTTCACCGGACGACCTGCTCCCGCTCCATCTGCCGGACCCGCGCGCGGCGCGCATCACCACGCAGGCGGACTGGCTGTGGGTGCGGATCCTGGATGTCGTGCGGGCCCTTGAGGCGCGGACGTACGACGCGTCGGACGCGTTGGTCCTCGATGTCGTCGACCGGTCGGGCCTGGCCGGAGGCCGCTTCCTGCTGGACGCGACCCCCGACGGTGCCTCCTGTACGCCGACCACCCGCAGCGCCGACCTCACCCTGGACGTGGCCGACCTGGCGACGCTGTGGCTGGGCGACGAGTCCGCGGGGCGCCTGGCGGCGCTGGGCCGGCTCCGGGAAGAACGAGCGGGCGCCGCCCGAGGGGCCGACGCCCTGCTGCGTACGCCCGGGCGGCCTTGGTGCCCGGACATGTTCTGACGACTCCTTTCCGCGTGTCTGTGCGTCTGCCTGGCTGTGCTGTGTGCTGTGTGCTGTGTGCTGTTTGTCCGTGGTTCTTTGAACGCGGGTATCCGTAGCTGTTCAGTTGTGGCTGTGCGATCGATCTGAAGTTGTGGCTGTGCGGGCGATGTTCAGTTGTGGCTGTACGTCGGTGTCGACTGCTCGGGCTCCCGGCTCCCCTCCGGAAGGGAGCCCGACCGCCAACCGTCTGAAAGTTTGACCATGTCGTTGAAGTTGGCTGCCAACTTCACTGTAACTATGTCCGATTGGAAGCGTCCTATAACCATCTCTCTTTGAACTGCCCAAAGATGGCGGGAAGTTGTAGTGTGCGGACGTGGAGCCTGAACATGCCTCCGTCAATGGGCGGAGGGGGGCGGTGCGGCCGCAACGGTCACATCGCGAGGTGGCCGACGAGCTGCGCACCCGGATCAGGACCGGAGTGCTGCGGCCCGGTCAGCGCATGCCGACGCAGGCCAAACTGGCGGACGAGTTCGGCGTCGAGCGGGGTGCCGTACGGCAGGCGCTGCGCATTCTTCAGTCGGAGCAGCTCCTCACCGACGTCTCCAAGGGAAGCCCGGCGACGGTCGTCGCGCGGCCGGGGGCGGCCGGCCTCCCCACGGGTCCCGCGGCGACGCCGCAGCCGTCGATGGTGGCGCTTCCGCCGCGGATCACCGAGGCCTTCGCGGCCGACCACGTCGAGGTCGACGCCCTGTGCCTGACGGCGGTCTCGCTGACGGCCGCGATCGGCGAACCCCTGCGGCAGATCCACGCGGGGGAACTGAAACCGGCCAAGATCGACGTCCGTGTCCTGTTGCCGTCCCGCAACATCGAACTCGCCTTTCCGGCGCCGGTGGACATCACGGAGACCGGGCGGCTCCAGCGCCGCTGGCTGGCCCACCGCAACGCCCAGGGCCAGGTGCTGCGGCACAACCTGCTCACCCTGCGCTCCACACACGGCATCGACGTGCACGTCACCTTCCGCGCACTGCCCTTCACCCCGCCCGTCAAGCTGTACCTCCTCAACGGGACGGAGGCGCTGTTCGCGTACTACACGGTCAAGCGGCGCGAGCAGACGATCGACCAAGAGCACCTGGAGATGTACGACGCCGAAGGCACGCGGTCGGTGCTGTTCGCCTTCGAGCAGGGCGCCGGACCGCGTGACACGACGTTCGTGGAGCAGTCCCGCCTGTGGTTCGACGCGCTGTGGGAGACGATCAGCTCGGAGCTCGTGCTCACGAGCTGACGGCGGGCCCGGTGGCGAGGAGGGCGAGGATCACGGCGCCGGCGGAGCTGATGACCGGGCTCTTTGCCTTGATGCCGACGCTGAGCAGGAGCAGGCCGAGGGCGCCGGTGGTGCCGTACTTCCACTGGATGGTCTGCTCGACACCGACGACGAAGGCGGCGCAGAGGAGGACGAGGACGGGCATGGTGGTTCCCCCCTTCCGAGACTGGAGTGGGAGGCACACCTTCCGCCAACTCACTCAAGTTGGTTGCCAACTATGACTATGTTGTCCCCACTTGGTGACAGCTGTTAAACAACTTTCAAACAACTCCCGCCAGATGGATCTAAGTTGTAGCGTTTGGTCGTGACCCAGGAGAACGTGGCAGTGAACGGCAGCAGGCTCTCACCGCGTGAGATCGCCGATGTCCTGCGCGAACGCATCCGCGTCGGGGATCTCAGGGCCGGTGACCGGCTGCCCACCCAGGCCGAACTGGCCGACGAGTTCGGCGTGGAGCGCGGGACCGTCCGCCAGGCCCTGCGGGCGCTCCAGGACGACGGGCTGCTCACCAACGTGAGCAAGGGCAGTCCGCCGCGGATCGCGGAACCGCCCGCGCCGGGCCGCGGCGAGCCGCAGCCCACGATGGTGGGCCTGGCCCCGCGGCTCACCGCGGCCTTCGGAGTCCCGCACGTGCGGATCGACGCGGCCTGTCTCACCGCGGAGAGCCTGATCCCGGCCCTGGGTGAGCCCCTGCGGCTGATCCACGCCGGCAGCATCCGGCCCCAGAAGATCGACGTCCGCATCCTGCTGCCGTCCCGCGACATCAGTCTCGCCTTCCCGGTCTCGGTCGAGGACCGCGGGGACGACGAGGACCCGGTCCACCAGCGCTGGCTGTCGATGCGCAACGCGCAGGGTCAGGTGCTGAGTTACAACCTCCGCGCGCTGCGCTCGCACGGCGTGGACGTCAACATCACCTTCCGCGCGCTGCCGTTCACCCCGCCGGTGAAGCTGTACCTCCTCAACGGGCAGGAGGCGCTGATCGCGTACTACATGGTCGCGCGCACGGAGGAGACCACCGACAGCGGAACCCTCGACATGTACGACGTGCGGGGCACCGAGTCCCTCCTCTTCTCCTTCGAGAAGGCCGCCGGTCAGCGCGACGCCGCGTTCGTGGAGGAATCCCAGAAGTGGTTCGACGCCCTCTGGGAAACCATCACGACGGACCTGACACTCTTCTAGTGACCTCTGACACGACGCAGACCGAGCAGGTGGCAGCCGACATCGGGAATGACGACACGGGGAACGGGATCGAGGCGCTGCGGGAGTTGTTCGCCCGCGCGAGGGTCGTCCTGTGGGACTTCGACGGCCCGATCTGCCGGCTCTTCGCCGGGCACCCGGCGGAAGGGGTGGCCGACGGTCTCGTGGAGTGGCTCGAAGGGCGTGGCCTGCACGGCCTGCTGAGGGGCTCCGAGCGGGGTACGTCGGACCCGCACGTCGTGCTGCGCGCGGTGGACCGCCGGCACCCGGGCAGTGACCTGCTCGCCGAGCTGGAGAAGCGCCTCACCGAGGAGGAGCTGAAGGCCACCGCCACCGCGATGCCCACGGCATGGGCGGATCCCCTGATCCGCACGCTGGTCGCGCTGAAGATGCGGCTCGCCATCACCACGAACAACTCCCCGCAGGCGGCGAAGACTTATCTGGAGGGCCGCGGGCTGGAGTCCTGCTTCGCACCGCACATCTACGGCCGCACCCAGGAACTGCGTCTCCTCAAGCCCGACCCGCAACTCCTGAACCGGGCCCTGAGCGCCATGGGATCGGCGCCCGGCACCGCCCTGATGATCGGCGACACCCCCTCCGACTTCCTGGCCGCCGGCGCGGCCGGCGTGCCCTTCCTCGGCTACGCGCGCAACGAGCGCAAGGAGAAGCTGCTCAGGGGGGCGGGCGCCACGACGGTGGTGAACTCGCTCGAAACGGTGCTGACGGCGGTCAGGTCGACCTGAGCAGCAGCGCCACGAGCACGACGGCCGCCCCTACGGCGAGGACGTCGTGCCGGGCCCGTACGCCCACGGCCACGGTGAGCAGCAGCATCACACCCACAGCGCCCAGCTTGGCCTGCACCGTCGACCCCGCGCAGAACGCGAGCAGTTCCCAGACTGCCGATAACAGGAGCATGGCCTTCCACCTCCCTGCCATTCTCAGTGAACCTGCAAGTCCCGGTCCAATTGGACTGGTTGACGTGAAGTGGATTTCCCCTGGCCGGTTGATCCTTAATCGGCCTGTATTGCAGGGGACTTGACTGAGATTGGTTTGTCATTGGACGGATGGCGGTACGGTCGCCCTGTGGACGCGCAGCACAGTGGTGATGCGGGCGGCCGGGAGTTCCACCGGGTCGCCGACGAACTGCGCGCCCGGATCACGGGCGGGACGTATCCGCTGCGCTCCTTCCTGCCGTCCCAGCGGGACCTCGCCGAGGAACTCGGGGTCTCCAGGGACACGGTTCAGCGAGTGCTGCGGGAACTGGTCAGCGAGGGCTGGATCCAGTCCCGCAGGGGCAGCGGGTCCCGGGTGGTCAAGACGCAGCAGATCCGGTCCTCGACGCCGAAGGCCACCCGGCAGCCGCGGGGAGTCACGCTGGGACCGGTGCTCAGCGAGGCCTTCGAGCAACCGGAAGTCCTGCTGGACGTCTACACGTTGACGTCCGAGTCGCTGGACGCGCACATCCGGCTGCAGGCCGAGCGCATCCTCCAGGGTTCCATCGCCCCCCGGCGCATCGGCCTGCGGATGATCCTGCCCTCGGAGGAGCTGGTGCTGCCCTACCCGAGGGCCAAGGACGACAAGGACGACCACCGGCTGCGCGACCGGCTGCATGTCATCACGAACCGGCGCACGGACTCACTGCGCGGGGTGCTGCGGGACGTGCAGGCCGAGGTGCCGTCCGTCGACGTCGACATCCAGATCCGGCACGCTTCCCTGACTCCGGCGTTCAAGCTCTACCTCCTCAACGGCGCCGAGGCGCTGCTCGGTCCGTACGAGGTGATGGAACGGCCCATCTGGCTGGAGTCCGGCGAAGAGGTCGTGGCCCTCGACGTGCTGGGCCTGGGGGCCACGCTGACCCATCATGTGAAGGATGAGGAGGCGAACTCCCCCGGCTCCGTCTTCGTCGCCACCTGGCAGGCGTGGTTCGACTCCGTCTGGAACCTTCTCGCCGAATAGCCGGTACGGCTGCGCTAGCATGCCTCAATCGCGCGAGCAACAACTCCCGTCCGGTGTGTATGAGACGGCGAACAGCGAGTCTCGGACGACCCGACGTGAGTGAGTGGCAGAACCACCATTCGGCTCAGCTGATCATCACTGCGGTCGTGCGGCGCGTTTACCGTATGCCCTACCCTGCCAGCGCGAGTACCGGAGCGGCCAGTGGTCGACCATCTTGTTCCCCCTCGTCACCTGGGGGAACGGGCCGCCGAGGACGTGCCCGGAGCGCTGCGGACTTTCGTCGAGGCCGCCGAAGCCGGCCAGGCGTCCAGCGGCCACCACAATCGCAACCATGTGCTGCCGTTGACGGAGCAGGTCGCCCCTCTGCTGGGCCGTGCCCCGGGGACCTCGGTGATAGTGCGCATCAGGCGATCCGACGCGCTGCCCGTGGTGATCAGGACCTGGCAGGACGAGGCGGCGATCCTCGACGCCGTCCACGGCGCTCTGCCGCACGCACCCGAATGCCTGGTCAAGACGCCGGGTTACGCCGTCCACAGCTATGTGGACGGCGTACCGCTCTCCACCATCTGCGGAAACGGCAAGCCTGTCGACACCCTGCTGGTGAAGGCGCTGGCCGAGCTGCTGGCCCGGACGGCCCAGGTACGGCGCCAGGCGCTGCCGCCGCTGCCCGGCTCCTGGCCCGCCAACCACGGCGACAGCCGGGCGTTCCTGAAGACCCTGGCCCGCTGCGCCGACGAACAGATCCGCAAGCCCAACTGGGGCGAGTTCGGCGGCCTGTTCAAGGCGCTGGGGATCTCCGACGACGCTCTGCTGCGACTGGCCGCGGGCGTGCCCGCGATGACCCGTCGGCCGTACAGCCTCCTGCACGCGGACCTGCACCGGGACAACCTGATCGTGTCCTACGGGGGCGACCCGCCGCTCGTCTGCGTCGACTGGGAGCTGGCCACCTTCGGCGACCCGCTGCACGACCTCGCCACCCACCTGGTGCGCATGCGGTACCCGTACCACCAGTGGGACGAGGTGATCGAGGCGTGGGCCGGCGCCATGGGGAAGCGCAGGCCGGCCGCGGTCAAGGGCCTGTACAAGGACCTTCCTCACTACGTCGACTTCGAGCGGGCGCAGTCCGTCTACCCGGACGTGATGCGAGCGGCGAGGTCGCTCCAGGAATCGTTCACGCAGAAGGGCTGCGACGAGGCGACGGCGGAGGTGCACCGAGCGCTGACAGCGGCGGCGGGACCGTTGCGACTCCGGAGCACGCCGACGCACGACGAGATCGAGCGGGCACTCGTCAGGTGGCTGGCCTCGCGGAGCGACCGGGGCGGCAGCGGGCGGAACTGGCTCATCGACGTCTCCGCCTGGCGGCCGGACCGGCGCCTGCCCGAGAATCCCCGTTTTCCGGCGTCCGCCGTGCGGGAAGCGCTGCTCGCGGAGGGCGCCGCTCCCGCGCACCGGGTGTTCAAGGGAACCGCGCATCTCAACTCCGTGGTCTGGGTCGGCGACATGCCCTACCCCGTGGTCGTGCGCCGCCAGCTGCCCGACGTCTCGCGCCTCGAGCCGAGTTACCTGAGCGAGCACGCCGTCCTGAAGGCGATCCAGGAGTCGGGTGCCCAGGTCGCGGCGCCGCAGGTGCTGGCCCTGGGCGAGAGCTACCGGGGCGACGCCTTCAGCATCCACACCTACGTCGGCACCCGCGTCGACCAGCCGCCGAGCCACCCGGTGAACGGTCTGCTCCCGCACGAGGCTGACGCGCTCGTCGATCAGCTGTGCGAGCTGACCCGGGTGGACCACAGGGCGATCGATCCTCAGGCCGGGGACGTCGACTTCTACGCATGGCTGAAGGAGCAGCTGGTCGGTCTGGTGCGGAACCTGCCCAAGGAGTCGCTGCAACTGGCCCGCACGCTCGGGCTTCCCGACGAGCGGCGGCTGCGGGAGATCCTCTCCCGGCACCGGCTGAGTCACCGGGCGCCCGCCCTGCTGCACGGTGACCTCAACCCGTGGAACCTGGTGCGCCGCAACGACCACCGGGCCCTGACCATCATCGACTGGGAGATGGCCCTGGTCGGCGATCCGCTGTACGACCTGGTCCGGCACATGCACCTGACGCCGATCCGGCCGGAGATCAGGGACCGCATGTTCCGTCGCTGGGAGCGGAACATGCCTGCGGAGTACAGCAGGGACTGGCGGGTGGACTGGCGGGTCTACCGCTGGAGCGAGATCATTCGCTCGGCCTACGTCGATCTCGACCGGCTGGCGACCAGGACGGGCCTGGACGCCCCCAATGTCCGCAGGGCCGTCGACTCCTACGCCGAGACGCTGGCCGCGGCCACCGCCTCCCTCGGCCTTCCGGCCTCCCGAACGGCCAACCCCTACCTCAAGCTGGCCCTGACCCGCGGAAGGTCCTGATCCCGGGCAGTGCGGGGCGCGGACGCCTGCACGGGCGCGGGTTCACCCCCGTCGGGCCTCACGCGTCGGGCCTCACGCGTCGAGCACCACCTTCCCGACCAGTTCCCGCCCCTCGATCGCCGCGTGCGCCGCGGCGGCCTCCGTCAGCGGGAACCGGGCGCCGATCACCGGCCGCAGCCGTCCCGCGGCCGCCTCCGCCAGGACGTGCGCGGTGAGGCGGCGCACCTCGGCCTCGCCGAACTGCACGTCCCCGATCCCGAACAGGGTGACGCCCCGCCGTTCCGCCTCCGCCGCGTCCACCGCCGCGAACCCGCCCGAGGGTGCCCCGTGAGCGGAGAAACGCCCGCCGTCGGCGGTCAACGGGAATGCCGCGAGCCCGAGTTCACCGCCGACACCGTCCAGTACGACATCGGCGGCAGCGGCAGCGGCAGCGGCTTCGGTATCGGCTTCGGCGGTGGTCCCGGCAGTGGCCTCGGTGTCTGCCTCGGTGACGCGGGTGGGCTCCGGCCGTCCCAGGGCCTGCCGCGCCCGCTCCACCCAGTCCGGCTCCGACACGTCCACCACCGCGTCCGCCCCCAGCTCCCGCACCAGCGCCGACTTCCGCGCTCCCCGTGCCGTGGCCACCACCCGGGCGCCCCGGGCGCGGGCCAGCTGGATCAGCAGGGTGCCCATGCCGCCCGAGGCGCCGAGGATCAGGACGCGGTCACCGGGGCCCACGGCGGTGTGTTCCAGCAGACCGGCGGCCGTCACCCCGTCGTGGACGAGTGCCGCGGCCGTGCGCAGGTCCAGGCCGTCCGGGACGGGGGTCGGTGCGGTGACCGGGGCCGTCACGCGCTCGGCGTAGCTGCCGGTCACGAAGGACGTCACCCGGCGGCCCACCCACCCGGCGTCCACGCCCGCGCCGACCGCGGTGACCGTGCCGGCCACGCCGCCACCGGGGACGTAGGGCGGCTCGACGGGGAAGTGGGCGCGGAACAGGCCCGTGCGGACCTGGGTCTCCACGAAGATCGTGTCGGCGTGGGCGACCTCGATCAGGACCTCGCCGGGGCCCGGGACCGGGTCCGGCAGCTCCACCGTCGCCAGGACCTCCGGTCCGCCGAACGCCTTCACCTGTGCTGCTCGCATGACATACCTCCACTGCGGTGCCGTTGAATGCGTGTGCATGGAGTCTTCGACCTCAACCCCGGTTGAGGTCAAGTGGGGTCGAGGGTGAGGCGAGGGCGAGGGCGAGTGCGAGGGCGAGGGCGAGGGCGAGGGCACCGGCACGGGCGAGGGCGAGCGGGGTCGGGTGGCGATGGGGCCCGTAGGCTCGGTCCATGAGCGAGACCGGGCTGCGCGAGCGCAAGCGGCAGCGGATGTACCAGGTCGTGTCGGACATCGCCGTCCGGCTCTTCGTCGAGCGCGGTTTCGACGCGGTGTCCGTCGCCGAGATCGCCGCGGCGGCCGAGATCTCCAAGCCGACCCTGTTCCGGTACTTCCCTGCCAAGGAGGACCTGGTCCTGCACCGGATCGCCGACCACGAGCAGGAGGCGGCCCGGGTGGTCACGGCGGCGCGGGCCGAGGGGGTCGCGCCGCTGCCCGCCCTGCACCGGCACTTCCTCGCCGGGCTGGCGGCCGCCGACCCCGTCACCGGCCTCAACGATCACCCGGACGTGCGAGCCTTCCACGCCATGCTCTACGGCACGCCCTCCCTGGTCGCCCGCCTGTACGGCTACCTGGAGCGCTCGGAGGCGGCCCTCGCCGACGCCCTGGCGGACGAGCTGCCGAACGCCCTCGACGCCCGCCTGGCCGCCGGGCAGATCGTCGCCGTCCGGCGGATCCTCGCCGAGGAGAACTGGCGGCGGATCGCGGAGGGGGAGCGGGTCGAGGACGTGCGGGGGGACGCGGAGGCGGCGGTGGAGCGGGCGTTCGCGGTACTGGGGGCGGGTCTGCCGCGGCTCGGCCGGCCGATGCCCACCGACTGATACTGAGTAAAAAATGTGACTCGGTTACGTTATTCGTTACCCTTCCCGTATGACGACAACCGAGCCGGTCCCCGAGGACGACCCGAAGAGCCCGCCGGATCTCGGCACCGCGTTGCACCACGAACGCGCCCACCACGACAGCTGCCGCGCCGCCCTCGCCGCGATGGTCGAGGGCGCCGACCTCCACGTCGTCACCGGCGAGGACGTCTCCGCCTCCGGCGCCGACGCCGAGGTCCTCGGGTTCCGGCTGCGCAGCCACGCCAAGGCCCTGCACGAACTGCCCGAAGGCCCCCTGTTCTTCGGCCGGCTGGACTTCGCGCACGGCACAGGCGGCGAGCACGAGGGCCTCGCCCACCACATCGGCCGACTCCGCATCAGCGAGCACCCGGCCGCCCCGCCTCTCGTCGTCGACTGGCGCGCCCCCGTCTCCCGCGCCTTCTACCAGGCGAGCGCCCGCGATCCCCAGGGTGTGGCCGTCCGGCGTCGGTTCGGCTGGGCCCCCGGCAGCCGGGGTGACTCCGCCGACCTCACGGGCCTGGAGGACGAGCGCCTCGACGCGGACGGGCCCGTCGACGGCGGGGAGCGGGCCGGGCGTCGCGGGCCGGGCGGGGCGGGGCGGCCGGGCGGGATCGTCGCCCGTGAGATCGAACGGCCCCGCGTCGGTCCCATGCGGGACATCGCCGCGACCATCCAGCCCGAGCAGGACGAACTGGTCCGCGGGGAGCTCGCCGAGTCCGTGTGCGTGCAGGGCGCTCCCGGCACCGGCAAGACCGCCGTGGGCCTGCACCGGGCCGCCTACCTCCTCTACACCCACCCGCGGCGCATCCAGCGCGGCGGACTGCTGATCCTCGGCCCCAACCGCACCTTCCTCTCCTACGTCGCCGAGGTGCTCCCCGCCCTCGGCGAGACCGGCGTACGGCAGTCGACCCTGCACGACGAGATCGCCTGCCGGCCGGCGACCGGGACGGACCCCGACCGGACGGCCGCCGTCAAGCACGACGCCCGGATGGCCGAGGTGCTGCGCCGGGCGGTGTACGGACGGGTGAGGGCCGACCGCGCCGACGACCTCTCCGTCCCCGACGACTCCTACCGCTGGCGGATCGCGGGCGACCGGCTGACGGACATCGTCGCCGGGGTGCTCGCCGAGGAGCCGCCGTACGAGATCGGGCGCGAGCGGGTGCGCAGCCGGATCGTGCGCCGGATCCAGGAGCAGGTGGAACGCCGGAGCGGGCCGCGCCCGGCCTCCTGGACCCGCCGCATCGAACGGGCCCGGCCGGTGAGCGCCTGCGTGGAGGCGCTCTGGCCGAAGCTGCGCCCGGAGGAGGTGCTGGCCCGACTCCTCACGGACGAAAGGGAGTTGGCGCGGGCCGCGGACGGTCTCCTGGACCCCGGCGAGCAGCGGGCCCTGCACTGGCCGCGGCCGCCCCGCTCGCCGAGGTCGGCCCGTTGGTCGCCCGCCGACCTCGTCCTCCTCGACGAGATCGCCGGCCTCCTCGACCATCTCCGGGGCTACGGCCATGTCGTCGTCGACGAGGCCCAGGACCTCTCCCCGATGGAGTGCCGGGCGGTCGCCCGCCGGGTCCGCTTCGGCTCGCTCACCGTCCTCGGCGACCTGGCGCAGGGGACCACCCCCTGGGCGGCGGACTCGTGGCGGGTGCAGATGGCCCACCTGGGCAAGCCGGACGCGACGATCGTCCCGCTGACCACGGGCTTCCGTGTCCCGGCCGCCGTCCTCACCCTCGCGGGCCGCCTGCTCGACCTCCTCGACGCCGATGTGCCGCGGGCCGACTCCCTGCGCCGCGACGGCGAACTGCGCGTCCGGCGAGCCGGGGGCGACCTGCGCTCCGCGGTCGTGGCCGCCGTACGCGACGCACTCCCCCGGGAGGGCTCGATCGGCGTCATCGCCGCGGACCCCCAGGTCGACGGGGTCCGCGAGGCCCTGACCGGGGCCGGCGTCCCCACCTCCGGCCCGGACGATCCGGCCGCCCGGGTGACGGTCGTCGCGGCGACCCTCGTCAAGGGCCTCGAGTACGACCACGTCGTCGCCGTCGAACCGGCGGCCATCGCGCAGTCGGAGCAACGCGGCCTGAACCGGCTCTACGTGGTGCTGACCCGCGCGGTCTCACGACTGGAGGTGGTGCACGAACGGGAGTTGCCGTGGGAGGCGTGAGGAGGGTGGGGCTGTCCTGCCCCGGATACGTGCGGGCGGAGCGAGGCCCTGACCTGCGGTGCCTGGAGTCATCGGGGACGGGCTCCCCGTGCCCGTCCCGGTGGGGTGCGGCATGTGTACTTCGGGCGTATGCCGCACCCTCGGCGGCGAGACCAGCGACGCGAGGGGCTTTCGGCTTTCGGCAAGGCTCGTGGTGGCGGCGCAAGCCCGCACGGCCCGTGGACAACGACCCAGGCCTCGCTCACGTTCGGCGGGAGCCGAGCGTCACGTCGGCGGCGGGGTGAGTTTGGCGGCCACGGCGTCGAGGACCCAGTCCAGGCCGGTCGCGAAGGATTCCTCGGCGTCCAGGTGCGTGCCGTCGTGCACGGCCCTGGCCAGCGCCGGGAAGCGGCCGGTGGCCAACATTCTCGTCAGACGCGGGCCGGAGGCGCGCTGCCAGTCGAGCTTGGACAGGCCCGTGGCGCGCTCGGCCCGCAGGTTCGCGATCTCCCGCCTGATCGCGCCGATGAAGTAGGAGCTGACCGTCTCCACGGCGCGCATGACGGTGTCGACATCGGCGAGGCCGTCGAGGGCGGCCAGCGTGGACTCGGCCACGGCGAGGCCGTTCGGGCCCAGGGCCGGGCGACCGCCGAGCAGGTCGGCCAGCCATTCGTGACGGAGGGCGGCCTGCCTGGTGCGGTGGGCGAGGACGCGCAGCGCCTCCCGCCCGTCACCGGGCTGCTCCTCGGGGCGGATCTCGGCGTGGACCTCGTCCACCATGAGGTCGAACAGCTCCTCCTTGGTGGAGATGTATCTGTACAGCCGCATCGGGCCGGCGTCCAGGCGGGCGGCGACCTTGCGCACGGACACCGCCTCCAGCCCGCCCTCGTCGGCCAGCGCGATGGCGGCGGCGACGATCCGCTCCCGGTCGAGCGGCACGGGTCGAGTCGGCGGCTCCGGCCGGTCCCACACGGTCATGGTCACAGCGTACCGTTGCGATACAGCGTAATGAAGCAATACGGTGTATCGATGAGACATCGCATCGCAGTGGTCGGGAGCGGTCCTGCCGGCCTTGCCTTCGCCCGCGTCCTGCACCGCCATGATCACCCCGTCACCGTCCTCGAACGCGATCCCGCCCCCGACGCCCGCCCCCCGGGTGGCACGCTGGACCTGCACGAAGGGATGGGCCAGCGCGCACTCGACAAGGCGGGGCTGCTGGCGGAGTTCCGGGCGCTGTCTCGTCCCGAGGGGCAGGCCATGCGCATCCTGGACGCGGACGGGACCGTCCTTCGTGACTGGCAGCCCCGTCCGGGCGACCGGGCCAATCCCGAGATCGACCGCGGGCAACTCCGTGACCTGCTGCTCGGCCCTCTGGACGTTCAGTGGGGGCGGGTCGTGACGGAGGTGGTGCCGCAGGGCCGGGACGGCGTGCTGGTCCACTTCGCGGACGGCCGACAGGAGACGTACGACCTCGTGATCGGCGCGGACGGTGCCTGGTCCCGGGTCCGCCCGGCGGTCTCGTCCGTGACGCCGCGGTACACCGGCGTCACCCTGGTAGAGACCTCCCTGGACGACATCGACACCCGCCACCCCGGCCTCGCCCGGCTGGTCGGCGACGGTTCCGTGGCGGTGTACGGCGTGAACCGAGCTCTCGTCGCCCAGCGCAGCAGCGGCGGCCACGTCAAGGTGTACGCCCAGTTCCGCGCGCCACTGGACTGGCACAGGAACCTGGACCTGGCCGACGTCGAGGCCGTGCGATCGAGCCTCCTGGCCCTGTTCGACGGCTGGGCCGCTCCCGTCCTCGACCTCCTCCGCCACGGCACCGCTTTCGTCCACCGCCCCCTCCACGTCCTGCCCGAGTCCCACACCTGGACCCACGTCCTCGGGGTGACGCTGCTGGGCGACGCCGCCCATCTGATGCCCCCGTTGGGGGCGGGCGCGAACCTCGCGATGCTGGAAGGCGCCGAACTCGCCGAGTCCATCGCCGCCGCCCCCGGTCCTGGAGGTCTGGACGAGGCCGTCCGCGCCTTCGAGGAACAGATGTGGGCGCGGGCCGGCAGGTGGGCGAAGATCACGACGGCCGGTCTGGAACGCCTCGTGAGCCCGGACCCCGCCGAAGCCCTCGCCCTCTTCGACCAAGTCCAGTCGTCCTGACCGCCAAGCACGAGAGCACCGGTACGGACAGCACGGACGGCGCGGACGGTTCGCCACGGGCTTGACAGGGGCACCCGGTCCGGAGTGGCGCGGCACACTATTGCAAGCAGGTGCTTGCAATAGTTAGCAAGACTGGTGCACAGTGGAGGCATGGCATCGCTCAACGTCGGCAATCTCGGTGAGTACCTGCGCGAGCAGCGGCGCAACGCGCAGCTGTCGCTCCGGCAACTCGCCGAAGCCGCCGGCGTGTCCAATCCGTACCTGAGCCAGATCGAGCGCGGGCTGCGCAAGCCGAGCGCGGAGGTGCTCCAGCAGGTCGCCAAGGCGCTGCGGATCTCCGCCGAGACGCTGTACGTGCGCGCCGGCATCCTCGACGCGGAACGGGACGGGCAGGAGTACCGGGACGGTGCGACCCGCGCGGTCGTCCTCGCCGACCCCACGCTGACCGAGCAGCAGAAGCAGGTGCTGCTCCAGATCTACGAGTCCTTCCGCAAGGAGAACGGATTCGCGGACGGCGACGGTGCGGCGGGCCCACGGAACCACGAGAGCGACGCCGACCCGCAGCAGACGGCCAGTTGACCGGACCAGGGGACCGGCCGCCCCGCTGCGGACCTGCACGACCCTCAGCCGAAAACGACGTATGTGAATCCGGGAGGACCTTCACCATGGCCATCACCGACGACCTGCGCAAGACCTTCAGCGACCCGACTCCGTTCTACTTCGCCGCGGGCACCGCCGATCTGGCCCTCCAGCAGGCGAAGAAGGTGCCGGGTCTGGTGGAGCAGCTGCGCACCGAGGCCCCGGCGCGTTTCGAGGCCGTCCGCAACACCGACCCCAAGGCCGTGCAGGAGAAGGCCGGCGCCCGCGCCAAGGAGGCGACCGCCAAGGCCAAGGAGGCGCAGGAGACCCTCCAGGCCAAGGTCACCGGCTTCATCAGCAACCTCGACGGGGACATCAAGAAGATCGGCAGCACCCTCGACGCCGACCTGAAGAAGTTCGGCGAGTCCGCCCAGGACTTCGCGCTGCGCGGGGTCGGCGTCGCCGCCGAGTACGCCGTCAGGGCCCGCGAGACGTACGAGAAGGTCGCCGAGCACGGCGAGCAGGCCGTGAAGACCTGGCGCGGCGAGGCCGCCGAGGAGATCGAGGAGCTCGCCATCGCGGTCGAGCCCAAGTCGGAGCCCAAGCCCGCGCCCGTCGTCCAGCCGGTCGTGGTCAAGGACGAGCCGAAGCCCGCCGCGGCCGCGGCGCAGTCCGAGACCGCCGCTGCGAAGAAGCCCGCCGCCGCCGCTGCGAAGAAGGCTCCGCTGCGCAAGCCCGTCGCGAAGAAGACCACGCCGCCGGCCAAGTGAGACCGACGGCCGGGACGGACACGGCGGACAAGGACATACGGTCACGGGCCGGGCACTCATGTGGTGCCCGGCCCGTTGTACGGGTAGCCGGAGCGTGGTTGCGGGTACGGTGACCGCGTAAGGACGAGCGAGTCGAAACGCGTCGAGTCGGGTGGTGGACGTTGTGCTGATCGAAGGCTTCGCCGGGCTGGTGTGGCTGCTCTACCTCGCCATGCTGGTCCTCGCCGTGGTGGCGCTGGTGATGGCCGCTCTGTTCCGTGACGACGCCTACCGGGCCGCCGACAAGCAGAACAAGGGCTTCTGGCTGATCATCCTCGGTGTCACGGTGGCGGTGAACCTCCTGGTGCCGATGCTCTTCCTCCAGCTCGCGGGCCTCGTCGCCACGATCGTCTTCTTCGTGGACGTACGGCCCGCCCTCCGGCAGGTCGGCGGTGGCGGAGGCTGGGGCCGCAGGCGTGGCGGCAGCAGCAGCGACGGCCCGTACGGCCCGTACAACGGCGGCCGCTGACCCCACAGGAACCTTCCACGCCCCGCAGCCCCCACCAGGGGCGCGGGGCGTCGCCCTGTCCGGCTCCGCGGCCGCGCCCGACGACCCGTGGACGACTCGACCCCGGACACCGGAGCTCCGCCTCGCGTCGGGCAGCCGGGCCCGGCGGGCGCTACGGCTACGGGAGCGGTGCGGGGACCCGGTCCAGCAGGACCAGTGCCACGTCGTCCGTCAGCTCGCCGCCGTTGAGCTCGCGGACCTCGTTCACCGCGGCCCGCAGCAGTGCCTCGCCGCTCAGTCCCTCGGAGCGCTGGCGGCGGATCATCTCCACCATGCCGTCCTGGCCCAGCCGTTCCCGGCCCTCGCCGATCCGCCCCTCGATCAGGCCGTCGGTGTACAGCATCAGGCTCCACTCGGCGCCCAGCTCGACCTGCGTCCGCGGCCAGCGGGCGCCCGGCAGCAGGCCGAGGGCGGGGCCGTTGTTGTCGTACGGCAGCAGCCGCGCGGGCCGGTCCGGGCGGGCGATCAGCGGCGCGGGGTGGCCGGCCAGGCACAGGCCCGCCCGGCGGCCGTCGGGCGCGATGTCCACCGTGCACAGCGTCGCGAAGATCTCGTCGTCGTCGCGCTCGTGCTCCAGCACCTGCTGAAGCGTGTTCAGCAGCTCGTCCCCGCACAGGCCCGCCAGCGTCAGCGCCCGCCAGGCGATGCGCAGCTCCACGCCGAGCGCCGCCTCGTCCGGGCCGTGCCCGCAGACGTCGCCGATCATCGCGTGCACGGTGCCGTCGGGCGTGCGGACGGTGTCGTAGAAGTCGCCGCCGAGCAGTGCGCGTGAGCGGCCGGGACGGTAGCGGGCGGCGAAGCGCAGCGGAGAGCCCTCCAGGAGGGGTGTGGGCAGCAGGCCGCGCTCCAGGCGGGCGTTCTCCTGCGCGCGCAGCTTGCCCTCGGCGAGCCGTCGCTCGGCGGTGTCGGAACGTTTCCTCTCCACGGCGTAGCGGATCGCACGGCTCAGCAGCCGGCCGTCCAGCTCGTCCTTGTAGAGGTAGTCCTGGGCGCCCACGCGTACCGCTTCGGCGCCGCGCTCGGCGTCGCCGGACGCGGTGAGCGCGAGCACGGCGTGCCGGGGCGCGAGCTCGAGCACGTGCCGCAGGACGGCGAGCTCGTCGTCGGACCCGCCCGCCCTGCCGGGCGCCGGCAGCGCCAGGTCCAGCAGGATGCAGTGGACGTCATGGGTCAGCAGCCGCTCGGCCTCGGTGAGGTTGCGGGCGGTGCGTACGCGGATCGGCCTGCCGTCCGCGTCGAGCAGGTCGTGGACGATCGGCGCGGCCGTCGGGTCGTCCTCGATGAGCAGCAGGGTGAGCGTGGTGTGGGCGGTGCTCACACCGGTGGCACTGACGCCGGTGGCGCTCACGCTGGTCGTGCTCACGCCGGCGGCACTGACGCTGGTCGTGCTCACGCCGGTGGCGCTCACGCCGGTCGTGCTCACGCCTTGGTGGACGCCGTCGGCGGGCGTCGCGGCGAGCGCGGTGCGCTGAGCGCCGTGGTCGTGCGCGGTGTTGTTCCGGTTCTCGGCCGTGGTCGCCTCGTTGCGAACGGTTTCTTCCTTGGAGGGGCCGCCGACTATGGGCGCGGCCTGCGCCTGACCACTCTCCACGGCCGGGATCGCTCTCTGCCGCGGTACGGGTACGGGCATCGTCTTGAGTTCCTTCCCTCCCCCCGAGGGCATGGTGGGGACGAGGGACCTCGACCCACCGACGGGGACCATAGCGGCAGAAGGCGCCGCAACGGAATGGTGTGAGGCGGGCCGCTTGATCTCTGGCCACCGTCATATGCCGCGTTCTGTCCCGCATTTGGGCAGGGCGGGTCTGGTGCGGGGATGACGAACGTCACGTCCGCGCGGAGTTTGGCGGCGGGGTGGAGGTGGCCTGGGTCACGTGGAGGGCGGCGTCCGAAGGGGCCGCCCGGCCAACGGGTCTCACGCGTCCGGCCGGACCACCCCGAGTATCGGCATCGAGCCCGCCCCCGCGAGCGTGACCGTGCGGCCCGGCCGCGGGGCGTGGATGATCGCGCCGTCGCCCACGTACAACGCGACATGGCTGGCGTCGTCGAAGTAGATGATCAGGTCGCCGGGGCGCATGTCCTCGACGGCGATGTGCGGCAGCTGCTTCCACTGCTCCTGCGAGGTGCGCGGTATCGCCTGCCCGGCGCTCCTCCAGGCCTCGGAGGTCAGTCCGGAGCAGTCGAAGCTGTCCGGGCCCTCCGCGCCCCACACATACGGCTTGCCGATCTGGGCGGTGGCGAACTGCACGGCCCTCTTGCCCTGGACGGACGCCGCGCTGTCGATGTCGTCCAGGATGCCGGTGTCCAGCCAGGCCGTCTGCGCCTCCAGCGCGACCTGCGCCTCCAGTTGTTCGAGGCGCTCCTTCTCCTTCTTCTCGAGCCGGGACTCGAGTTTCTCGGCCGCCGCGATCTGCTTCTCGATCTTCTTCTGGGCCGCGGCCTTCGTCTTGCGGCCCGCCTCCAGCTTCTGCCACTGGGTGGAGGCGTCCTTGGAGTACTGCTCCAAGTCCTCCTGGGTGCGCGCGAGTTCGCTGATCAGGCCCTTGGTCGCGCGCTGCCCCTGGAGTGCCCTGCCCGCGCCGTCGAGGAACTCCGACGGGTCGTCGGTCAGCATCAACTGCGCCTCGTCCGGCAGGCCGCCGGTGCGGTACTGGGCGCGGGCCGCGGCGCCGGCGCGGTCCTTGAGGTCGTCCAGCTTCTCCTGGCCCGCGACGATCTTCTTGGCCAGCTCGACGATCTGCGCGGACTGCTTCTTCGCCGCTTCCTCGGCCGCGTTGTAGGCGTCGGTGGCGACCGCGGCGTCGTGGTAGAGCGCTTCGAGCTTGGTGCGGACGGCCTCCAGGTCCTTGTTGGACGCGGTGGAGGGGAGCGGCGGGGTCGTGGAACTCGTCGACGGCGAGGGTGTGGGGCTCGGGCTGGCGAACGCGGTGCCGGGTGCGCCCAGCACGGTGATCGCACAGACCACCGCCACAGCCGCCGCGAGCAGACCGCGCTTCCCCGTTCCCATACCCCGTCCCCCAACCCCTGATTAACCGTCAGTAACTTACGGTGCCCGGGGGATCGTGCCACGTCACGGCCGAAAACGACAGAGGTGGCGACGGAACGACGGAGCGGCACGGCGACCGAAGCAGTCCTTCCCCTCTTCGCCGCCCCGCCATGACGATCTCCCCGTCAGTGTGACGAACGACTCACGGAGATCGTTCCCGGTGGCCAGGGAGAAGGGAGGGAAAGGCGGTTCAGTCGCCGGCTCGGCTCCGGGGCGCCAACGCCCCCCACCGCACCGTCACTTCCCCCTGCCGCCACCGCGACGGCCCGTCCGTCACCGGCCAGTCGACGGTCAGGTCCCGCACCGTGCGGATCCACCGCTGGCGGGCGCCGTACGACGCGTAGGGCGCGGCGGCGGCCCAGGCGCGGTCGAAGTCGCGCAGGAAGGCGTGCACCGGCTCACCCGGGACATTGCGGTGGATCAGCGCCTTGGGCAGTCGCTCCGCCAGGTCCGAGGGGCGTTCCAGGGAGCCCAGCCGGGTCGCGAAGGTGACCGTGCGCGGCCCCTCCGGTCCGAGCGCGACCCATACGTGCCGACGCCCGATCTCGTCGCAGGTCCCCTCGACGAGCAGACCGCCGCGGGACCCGGTCACCGGATCGGCCGGCGCGAGCCGCGCGCACAGACGCTGCCAGACCGCGGCGACCTCGTCCTCGTCGTACTGCCGCAGCACGTTGGCGGCCCGGACGAGGTGCGGCCGACGGGGCACCGGGATCTCGAACCCGCCGTGCCGGAAGTCCAGTCCCTCGCGCTCGTACGGTTTGGCGGCCGCCACCCGGGCCGGCTCGATCTCGACGCCCACGACACGCGCGCGTGGGGCGACGGAACGCAGCCGCCGCAGCAACTCGACGGCCGTCCAGGGCGCCGCCCCGTACCCGAGGTCGACGGCGAGCGGCTCGGCGGCCCGGCGCAGCTCGGCGCCGTGCGTCGCGGCGATCCAGCGGTCCATGCGGCGCAGCCGGTTGGGATTGGTCGTCCCGCGCGTGACCGTGCCCACGGGGCGGGCGGGGGCGCGGGATGTCATGCCTACGAGGGTAATGCGGCACCTCCTTCAGCCGGCCCGGGATCTCACCTCGTCCGGAGTCTCGGCGTCTCGGCCCGTCCGGCGTTCGAGGACGAGGACGAGGCCGTTTCGGGACCGGAGCGGGGGTCCGGGGGAGGCCGTCCCCAGGGTCGGTACGGGAAGGGGCGGCGGGGGCGGGAGCAGCTCCGGCCGGGCGGCGACGACGCACACCAGTCTCGAACGGTTGAGCGATACGTGGTAATGGCTGAGCAAAAACCGCCCCGTTCCGGAACCTGCCCGGAATGGGAACGCCTTCCTCCGGCGTTGCAGCCCCTTGGAGGGCCCCACACCCTCTTTCCGGCATGCCCGCAGCAAGGAGGAACGCCCCGTGAGCCAGTACACCAACAGGCTCGGGCGTCGCTCTTCGGCGGCACCCTCGCGGCTCAGGCTCCATCGCCGCCCCCGCCGCGTCGCGATGCTCTCCGTGCACACCTCTCCGCTCCACCAGCCCGGCACCGGCGACGCGGGCGGCATGAACGTCTACATCGTCGAGCTCGCGCAGCGCCTCGCCGCGATCAACATCGAGGTCGAGATCTTCACGCGCGCGACCACCGGCGGCCTCCCGCCGACCGTCGAGCTGGCCCCCGGAGTCCTCGTCCGGCATGTCGACGCGGGCCCCTACGAGGGCCTGGCCAAGGAGGACCTCCCGGCGCAGCTGTGCGCCTTCACGCACGGTGTGATGCAGGCCTGGGCCGGTCACCGTCCCGGCTACTACGACCTCGTGCACTCGCACTACTGGCTCTCCGGCCACGTCGGCTGGCTGGCCGCCCAGCGCTGGGGCGCCCCCCTGGTGCACGCCATGCACACCATGGCCAAGGTCAAGAACGCCAACCTGGCCGACGGCGACACCCCCGAGCCCGCCGCCCGCGTCATCGGCGAGACCCAGATCGTCGCCGCCGCCGACCGCCTCATCGCCAACACGGCGGAGGAGGCCGACGAACTCGTCCGGCACTACCACGCAGGCCCCGACAAGGTCGCCGTGGTGCACCCGGGCGTCAACCTCGACCGCTTCACCCCGGCGGACGGCCGAGCCGCCGCCCGCGCCCGTCTGGACCTGCCCCAGGACGCGCTGGTCCCCCTCTTCGCGGGCCGCATCCAGCCCCTGAAGGCTCCGGACGTGCTCCTGCGCGCGGTGGCCGTCCTGCTCGACGAGCGTCCCGAGCTGCGCTCCCGCATCGTCGTGCCGATCGTCGGCGGCCCCAGCGGCAGTGGCCTCGCCAAGCCGGAGGGACTGCAGAAGCTGGCCGCGCGGCTCGGCATCGCGGACGTCGTACGGTTCCGTCCGCCGGTCGGCCAGGACCAGCTCGCGGACTGGTTCCGGGCGGCGTCACTGCTGGTCGTGCCCTCCTACAGCGAGTCCTTCGGGCTCGTCGCCATAGAGGCGCAGGCGGCCGGCACCCCGGTGCTCGCCGCCTCCGTCGGCGGGCTCCCGGTGGCCGTGCGGGACGGCGAGACGGGCTTCCTGGTGCAGGGCCACGATCCGGCCGCCTACGCGCGCGTGCTCGCGCGTTTCGCCGACGGCCCCGACCTCGCCGCCCGGATGGGCGCGGCCGCCACGGCGCACGCCCAGTCCTTCGGCTGGGACACCGCGGCCGCCGCCACCGCCGACGTCTACACGGCCGCGGCCCAGTCGCACCGCCGTCGCGTACGCTCCGAGCATGGGTGACGTGGAGAAGACGGCCGCACAGGTCATCGAGGGTTTCCTGAAGGACGCGGAGCTGGAGTGGGAGAGCCCGGCCCCCGGAAACTACGTCGTCCAGCTCCCCGGCACCCGGAAGCTCAAGACGACCGTCTCCCTCGTCGTCGGCCGCCACTCCCTCTCCCTGAACGCCTTCGTCGTCCGTCATCCCGACGAGAACGAGTCCGGCGTCCACCGCTGGCTTCTGGAACGCAACCTCAAGCTGTACGGCGTGAGTTACGCCGTCGACCGGCTCGGTGACGTCTATGTCACCGCCCGCCTCTCCCTCACCTCGGTCACCGCCGACGAGATCGACCGCCTCATGGGCCAGGTCCTGGAGGCCGCCGACGGTGCCTTCAACACCCTCCTGGAGCTGGGCTTCGCGAGCGCCATCCGCCGGGAGTACGAGTGGCGGGTCTCCCGGGGCGAACCGACGCGCAACCTGGACGCGTTCGCCCATCTGACGCAACGCCCGGCCGACTGACGCCGGCTTGCTGACGCAGGCCGACTGACACCGACCGACCCGGAAGTAGTCAGAAAATCGGCCAGGAAACGATCGGAAAGTGATCAGGAAGCGTCAGGGTCGTTCGGGTCCGGAGTGAGGGCGGTCGGGGTGGCCGGAGCGTCGAGCTGGTCGGCGAAAGCGCGCAGGGCGTAGGCCGGTTCCTGCCCGGTGGCCAACCGGTCCATGCGGCGACGCTGTGCGCCGGTCATCGACGGACGGAGGACCTGCGTCGATCTCCGTACCGCCCGGGTGTGACCCCCACCAGCTTCCGGAAATGCCGGGTGAGATGTGCCTGGTCGTAGAAGCCGGACGCCGCCGCGACCTCACCCGGCGGCCGCCCGTCGAGCAGGAGCCGGCGGGCCAGGTCGACCCGGCGGGCGGTGAGGTACTGGTGCGGCGCGATGCCGTACGCCGCGCTGAACGCCCGTACCAGATGGGCCGGATGGGCCGACACGAGCCCGGCGGCCTCGTCCAGCGTCAGGCCCGGGACGAACCGTTCGTCGAGCAGCTCACGCAGGCGGCGCGCGAGGTCCGGGTCGCGGCGCGCGGCGGCGCTGTGCGGCCCCGCGCGCAGATGGGTCCGCAACCGCTCGCCGATCAGCGTCAGCCGGCTGTCGGCCTCCAGTTCGTCGCCAGGCCGGGCGAGCGCGGAGTGCAGTTGTCCGACCCGCCGGCGCAGCACCGGATCGCGCAGGTCGGGGGCGTCGACGGCGGCTCCGATGAGGTCCTCGCCGAGCACCTCGGAGTCGAGGTACAGGACCCGCTTGCGGAAGCCGCCCGAGGTGGCCGGTGAGCCGTTGTGCGGCACGTGCGGCGGCAGCAGGGACACCGTGTCGTGCGGGGTGCCGTGCTCGTGCCGGTCGAGGTCGTACCGTACGGCGCCGTCGTCGACGATCAGCAGCGTCCACGCCTCGTGGACGTGCATCGGGTACGCGTACTCGGTGAAGTGGGCGTGGAAGACCTCCACCACGCCCGGGACGGCCGGGCGCCAGGCGGAGACGTCGGCTGTCCGCTGCGGGGCCATGCAAAGAACGTACAAGACGGCGTCGTGGGCCGGTCGGCAGTCTCGAACCATGAACGACGAGACACCCACCGGACCCACCGGACCCGCAGCACCCACGGCACCCACGGCACCCACGGCATCCACGGCACCCACCATGCCGGTCCCACCCACCGCCCCCCTTCGCTTCGACACGAAGATCGCCGTCCTGCTGCGCGAGGACCTGGAGACCTGGCAGCGCCTGAACGTCACCGCGTTCCTGGTCAGCGGCCTCGGCACGGCCCTCCCCGAGGTGATCGGGGAGCCGTACGAGGACGCGGACGGTGTGGCGTATCTGTCGATGTTCCGCCAGCCGGTGCTGGTCTTCGAGGGCACGAAGGAGACGCTGACCGCCGCTCACGCGCGCGTGCTCTCCCGGTCCCTCCCGCGCGCGGTGTTCACGAGCGACCTCTTCGCCACCGGCAACGACCACGACAACCGCGCGGCGGTGCGTGCCGTACCGACCGCCGGGCTGGACGTCGTGGGACTGGCGGTCTACGGCCCGAGGAACGCGGTGGACAAGGTGCTGAAGGGCGCACGGATGCACCCCTGACCCCCGCCCGCCGCTCAGACGGCGCCGGCGGCCGCAGGCTCGGCGGCAGCGCCGGCCCGCTCGCCGGGGACGGTCGCCGCCGCCTCGATCCCGCCCTTGCCCTCGTCCTCCCCGGGAAGGCGCCGCATCAGCACGGCGTAGCCGACGCCCGCCGCCGTCCCCACGACCGCGCACATCCCCCACAGCCACTCCGCCCCGAACCGGTCGATGACGAAGCCGGACATCACCGGGGCGACCAGGGAGGCCACGGCCCAGGAGAGCGTGTACATGCCCTGGTAGCGCCCGCGCCCGTGGGTGGGGGAGAGGCTGACGACGAGCCCGGTCTGGGTCGGCGCGTTGACGATCTCCGCCAGGGTCCACACGCACACGGTGAGCGCGAAGACGCCGACCGACCCGGCGAAGGCGGTGAGCCCGAACCCGTACCCCGCGAGCACCGAGGAGACGACCAGCAGCCGCCGCGGGTCCCGGTGCTCGATGAACCGGGTGACCGGGATCTGCAACGCGACGATGAGCACGCCGTTGACGGCGATCGCCATGCCGTAGTCGGCCGGTGTGAACCCGGCCGCGCCCATCGCCACGGGCAGCCCCACGGCCCCCTGCTGGAAGACGAGCGCGACGAGGAAGGACAGCCCGACGACGCTCATGAACCGCCCGTCCCGCAGCACGGTCCCCAGCCCGACGCTGTCCTCCCGTGCGGCCTTCTCCTCCCGCTCGGGCCGCGACTCGGGCAGCTTGAGGAAGACGACGACCGCGCAGGCGAGGGTCATCCCGGCCTCGAGCAGGAACCCGGCGCGGTAACTGACCTCGGCGATGAACCCGGCGGCCATGGAGGAGACGGCGAATCCGAGGTTGATGGCCCAGTAGTTGAGCGAGAAGGCGCGGACCCGGTCCTCGGGCCGCACGATGTCGGCCATCATCGCCTGCACGGCCGGCCGGGAGGCGTTGGAGGCCATGCCGACCAGGAAGGCGACACCGGCGATGGCGACGGGATGCTCCACGAACCCGAGCAGCGCCACGGAGGCGGCCGTCGAGGTCTGCGCGACGAGCAGGGTGGGCCGCCGCCCGAGCCGGTCCGCCATGACCCCGCCGGCGAGCGACGAGACGACCCCGCCCAGCCCCAGCAGCGAGGCGACGAGCCCGGCGTAGGAGGCGGAGTACCCGCGCTCGAGTGTCAGGTACAGCGCCATGAAAGTGGCGACGAAGGCGCCGAGCCGGTTGACGAGGGTGCTGGTCCACAGCCACCAGAACTCGCGCGGCAGCCCGGAGAGGGTCTCGCGGGCGGCACGTCTCAGGACGGCGACGGACATGGCGGATCCCCCGGGAGGTAGCGGCTCGTACAACGGCGCACGCAAGCGGCTCGTGTAAGTGGCTCAGGCGGCGCTCAGAACTTACGAGAGGCGAAGCGCGGGAGGCCACTCAATTAACAGATCCCGTCAACCGTCAGGCGGCTTGTCCGCTGTACGAGCGGGCGCACAACGGATCGGAGCGGTGGATTACGCTCATACGCATGGCCGACGCACCGTACAAGCTGATCCTCCTCCGTCACGGCGAGAGCGAGTGGAACGCGAAGAACCTGTTCACCGGCTGGGTGGACGTCAACCTCAACGAGAAGGGCGAGAAGGAGGCGGTCCGCGGTGGCGAACTCCTGAAGGATGCCGATCTCCTCCCCGACGTGGTCCACACGTCGCTCCAGAAGCGCGCGATCCGCACGGCCCAGCTGGCCCTGGAGTCCGCCGACCGCCACTGGATCCCGGTCCACCGCTCCTGGCGCCTGAACGAACGCCACTACGGCGCCCTCCAGGGCAAGGACAAGGCGCAGACCCTCGCGGAGTTCGGCGAGGAGCAGTTCATGCTCTGGCGCCGTTCCTACGACACCCCGCCCCCGCCGCTGTCGGACGACTCCGAGTTCTCCCAGGCCGCCGACCCGCGCTACGCCTCCATCCCGCCGGAGCTCCGCCCCCGCACGGAGTGCCTGAAGGACGTCGTCGTCCGCATGCTCCCGTACTGGTACGACGGCATCGTCCCGGACCTCCTGTCCGGCCGCACGGTCCTGGTCGCCGCCCACGGCAACTCGCTCCGAGCCCTCGTCAAGCACCTCGACGGCATCTCCGACGCCGACATCGCGGGCCTGAACATCCCCACGGGCATCCCCCTGGCCTACGAACTCGACGCAGCCTTCAAGCCGCTCACCCCCGGCGGCACCTACCTCGACCCGGACGCGGCCGCGGCGGCAATCGAGGCAGTCAAGAACCAGGGCAAGAAGAAGTAACGCGACGCCATTAGGCCCCCGACCTGCGAGTTTCTCGCGGGGTGGGGGCTTTTTGGTGGGGCTGGGTCGTCCCTGGGTCCCCAGCCGGTTGATCGAGCCGTGCTCAGTGCTTCAGGAGGTCCGGCTCCGGCCGTTCTCTCGTCTCCGTCCGGGCCCCCGCATCGCGGAGGGCGTCGTCTGGAGCTTCCTCCAGCCGACGGACGAGAGAGTCAAGCACCTGCTCGGCAGTCGGCCACCGTCCGACTGCTTGGCGCGCGCCTCTGGTCATTTCCCCTTCGGCCGGTCCCGCCCGAAGGGGAAATGACCATGCTGCCGGTTTCGCGACCGTTGGCACTGCGAATCACCCGTCCGTGTCGTCGTCACCGCTCCGCCCGGCCTCCGGTTCCCTGGTGAGCCGGGTCGCAAGGTGGTAGGCGACGGTGACGTCCTCGTATTCCTGACCGGGGATGACCGGGTCCGGCAGACGGGTCCGGTCGCTGTGGCTCGTCGACTCCCGCTTCCCGGTGCCGGGGAAGCGAACGACTGTCTGGGGTTCCTGCGTGAAGCGGAGCCGTTCGGCGTGGACCGTCGACCGGAACAAGATGTCCTCCACCGGGCTCCCGGCTCCCGCCCCTCGCGTTCAGGGCGGCTCCTCCGGCTCCTCCGGCTTCCTGGCGGTACGTAGGCGACTGGATCTTGGCGGCAGCTTCCCGTCCTCTCCGCGCACCCGGCGCGTGCGGGTGCCGCCGTGACCCCGGCCGGCCTGGCCCCGCTCTCCCTCCGCGCCCTTGCGCGCCGCACGCGGCTCGTCCGGCTCGGTCCGATGTGCAGTGGCGCCGCCGGCCGGTACCGCCTCACCTGCCGCTTCCGTCACACCCGCAACCGGTTCGGCCACGCTCGCGGTGGTGCTGCCCACCGCCTCGCCGGCACTGCCGACGGTCCGGCTCGCCTCACGGCCGACAGCCTCCACCGCGTGTCCGGCACCACCGCCCACGTCCTGAACGGCTCTCCCGGCTCCCTGACCGACATCCCGCGCCACGGAGCCGACACCCTGCCCCACATCCTGCACGGCGGCCCCGGCGCCCTGCCCCACATCCCGTACGGCGGCCCCGGCGCCCTGCCCCACATCCCGTACGGCGGCCCCGGCGCCCTGCCCCACATCCCGTACGGCAGCCCCGGCGCCCCGGCCCACGTCCTGGACGGCGGTCCCCGCACCCTGGCCGACCTCCTGGACGGCCCTTCCGGCGCCCGTACCCAGCTCCCCCACGGCGTGACGTGCTCCGACGCCGACATCCTGCACCGCGGACCCGACTCCACGCGCCAGCTCGTGAAGGATCTCCGGGTTGCGGTCGAGCGTGGTGAGCACTCGGTCGATGATCTGCGCGACGTGGTGGAGACGCACCTTGAGCTGGGCCTGTGCCTCGACGCCCGAGATGCCCAGGTGCACGCGGCCGAGCGAGACATCGGCGCCCACATTCAGTTTGAGCAGATCCAGCACCTCGGCCTGCAGCGAGACGTGCGCCCGCAGATCCTCGACGTCCAGGTCGATCTCGTCGACCTTCAGGATCGGAACGTCGAGGAAGACGTCAGGGCTCGCACCGGCTGCGTCCTCCTCGTCGTAGGACGCCGGCTCCTCTTCGAACGATGCCGACTCCTCGTCGTAGGCCTCGGGATCGGCGTACTCGTCATCGTGCTCGGCGTCGAGTTCGTCACCGTGTTCGTCGTCGTAGTCCTCGACGGGGCCCTCGTCGTTCTCGGCGTTGCCGCGCATAGCCACGCCTCCGCGGTTTCGGCATACATTCCGACCATTTTCATCCAATACGGTCATTGATGCGCGGTAGGTCTCGTCCGCCCAAGCGAGGGCGATGGCCGCCAGGCGTGTTTGGACGGGTTCGTCGGACTCGGCAGAGTTGGGTGCGCGGTCAGCCCCGCGATCCGCCCCGCCCCGCCCCGCCCCGCCCCGGCGCGGCGCGGCCGACCGTGATCGTGGCGGGGCGTACGCGATGGTCTGCGCCGTCCCGAGCGTCCCGAGCGTCCCGAGCGTTGATCGGGATGCGAGGTGGCTTGGGTCGTTGGATGGTGGAGTCATGAACCAGCACCCGTCCCATCGGACGATCGACATCGACACCCGGCTCGTCAGGACCGGTGTCGTGCTCACCGCGACCGGTGCCGCGGTGGCGTGTGCCGGCCTGGCCATCGGGGCCTTCGCGGTGTTCACGGCAGGTCGGCGCATGATCCGCGACATGGATGTGCCCCCGACCCAACAGGCGGCCGCGAAGTGGCAGCAGGCCAAGGAGGCGTCCCGAGCGGCTTCGGAGGCCTGGCAGTCCGCGTCCCACGCCCATAACGGGTCGCACGCTCGCTAGTTCGGCGTTCGGCTAAGCAGACTGGATCACGCTCTGGGCCGTCTCCTTCGGATCATCGGATCATCGGATCCGCCTTACGCGGTGATGGTTCAGGTCCGTGCGTCGGCGTCGGCGTCGGCGTTCTGCGCGGAGGCTGTGAACGCCTCCGGGCCCTGCTCCGCGGCCGCCGGGTCCATCCACATGACCTGCCAGCCGTGGCCGTCGAGGTCGAAGAAGCTGCGTGAGTACATGAAGCCGTAGTCCTCGGGGCCGTCCGCCTCCGAGCCGCCCGCCGCGAGTGCGGCGGCACTGACCCCATCGACCTCGTCGCGGGACGCCACGCCGAAGCAGTACAGGGCCGAGGTGTGCGTGGTGGGTTCGGCAATCGGCAGTTTCGCGAACTGCGCGAACTTCTCACGGCTGAGCAGCATGACGAAGGCGTGCTCGCCGACCAGCATGCAGGCGGCGGTCTCGTCGGTGAAGTTCGGGTTGAAACCGAACCCGAGTGCAGCGAAGAACGCCTTGCTGCGGTCGAGGTCCGCCACGGGGATGTTCACGAACAGCATGCGGCCGGCGTGTGCGGGGTTCGTCATGGTGGGTCTCCAGTCGGTGTCTCGATGGCGTACGTCCTGGTAGACCGGGTCGGCCGACGGAACTCATCGGTGGATCCTCGCCGACGATCCGAACAGCAGCCGCCTTCGCCCGGATATCTGCGACCACCGCGTGGCGTTGGCCTCCAGGACAAGGCGATCAGCCTGCTCCGATCGACGACAGAGCTGCCTCGCGGTCGGGTTCTCGGCGGCCCGACCAGGAATCGAGGCCTCGGGCCGGCGCTACGACGATCCGCCGCAGCGACTCACTCCGGCCGGCTCTTCCGTGTCGAGGTCGGCAGACGGAGATCGCCGACGTGCTGGTGGGCCTGATCGTCCAACTCGTACTGTGAGTCCGCCCGGTAGGGGAAGCGGTCTCGAAGCAGGCGGGGGAACTCATGGGACGTGCAGGCAAGTTGTTCATTCCGGCTGCCGCCGTAGCGGCGCTGTTCACGGTCTCGGGGTGTTCGCAGGACGAGCCGGCCGCCGAGGCTTCCCCGTCCGAGCTCGCTCACTACACGGCCGCGCCCGGCACGGCCACTCCGACGCAGAGCCCGACGACGGCCGCGCCCGCGGAGTGCGTGAAGACCAGCGGCATGAGCGTCGAGCAGCTGACCGACTATCTGAAGGAACTGCGCAGCGGCAGCGGCGAATACCGGTCCAGGGGCTTGACCCTGGACTCCTCCGGGCTGAACTTCACCCCGGAGGCGACCCGAAGACCGTGCGAGGCAGTCACGGTGAAGCTCGCCCGCTACTGGGTCGATGTCGAGAAGACGAGGGAGGCGACTGCCGTCAGCCCGGCCCGCTACGAGTACGACTACACGCTGATCGACGTCACGTCCCACAAGGCCGGCCCGAAGGACGGCAGAGTCCCCGACACCGCGCCGCCGGGGGGCGCCGACTGCCAGGGCACGGTTTCGGTGGTCTACCTCGGCGAGGACATCCCGGTGCGATCCCTGCCCTACGACTTGGAGCTGACCGATACGACAGCGCCGGTCCCGGTCGAGGTGGACGGAGACGGGGTGCTGTCCGCGATCTACGTCTCGCCCGTCGGCGTGGAGTCCTGCTGACCGCCGTGGCCCCGTCGGCCGCAGGCGGGCGGTCTCAGGTCCCGTCGGGTGCGGGTGCGGGTGCGGGTGCGGGTGCGGGTGCCGCTGCCGGTGCCGGTGCCGGTGGCGGTGGCGGTGGCGGTGTGGACGGTGCCGTCAGGTAGGGAGGCAGGGCTGTCGTGGTGGCGGGGAGCGGGAAGCTGGGAGCGGGAAGCGGGTGGCGAGGGATCCGTCGGGGCGGATGACGTAGGCGGTCGGGCCGTCGGGGCGGTAGGGGCGGGCGAACTCGCCGGTGGCGTCGCGGTAGCGCGGTGAACGCGTAGGGCACCTCGGGCGGCAGTGTGAGCTCGATGCGCGCCCGCTCCAGGCCGTTGACGTAGGTCAGCTGACCGCGCGGTACCGCGGCTGCTTCCAGGACCGTGCGGACCAGGCCCATCCGGTCCCAGATCTCCAGGGTGCGGGGCTGGACGCCGACGGCCTTCGCGTACGGGAGACGGGCGGGCAGCCGGTCCACGAGCCGGCGGCGCACCCCCTGCCGGCGCAACTCCGCCGCGGCGCTCAGGCCGACCGGGCCGGCGCCCGCGATCAGTACGTCGGTCGTTCCGGTGTGTGGCACGGGTGCCTCCCCGTGCGGTGCTTGGCCCCCGGACCGGTCCCGTCACCCATGGTCACCCGGCTGCGGCCGGGCGGCGAGCGGGGCAGGCCGCCGCCACGATCGACCGGTTGTTCCGATTTACGGGGTTCGGTCGATGGGGCCGGATATCGTCACCGATGCGTCACAGGTCGGTCCCCGGGAGAACCCGTTTGGCCGCCCGCGCTGTCTGGGTTGACGGACTACACGCAGGCGAGTGGGTGGCTTGGTGGGTGCCGAGGGCCGTCGCCCTCGGCGATTCGGATCCGGGGGGCAGCATGCGGTACGCGAAGACGAACGAGAACGCCAACACGAACGCGGACGCCAACACGAACGCGAACAAGAACGGGAACGGGAACGGGTACATGCGCTGGAACAGGTTCGGAATTCGGGGTTCCGTGATGGCGGCCTTCGTGGCCTCGGCCGCTCTGGTGGTGACGGGGTGCGGTTCGGGGGAGTCCCCCAGCGCCTCCACGAGTCCCGCCTCCGGCAGCCCCGACTCCGCGACCCCCACCCACGCGACCTCGCCTTCCCCGGCCTCCCCTTCCGCGGCCTCCGCCTCCGCGAGTGCCCCCTCCGGGAGTGCCGCTGCCGTGACCCCCGCCGTGGACAGTTCCCGGGGTGCCGCCGCTGCCGCGCCGGCGTGTTCCGCGGGGAGCCTGAAGGTCGCAGCGCGGCAGGCGGCCGACCGGCCGTCGGGTACGGGGACCGGGGCGGCGATCGTCGAGTTCACCAACAGCTCGGCCAAGGCCTGCGTCCTCAAGGGGCATCCGACCGTCGCGGGAGCCGGTAACGGCTCTCCGGAGAAGAACTCCCCGCTCTCCGTCACGCCCACCGGATCGGCCTCGCCGGTGACGCTGGCCCCCAAGGGCAAGGCATGGGTGAAGCTGACCTTCGTACAGGTACAGGGGGAGGCGGACGGGTTCTGCGAATCCGGTGCGGAGCCCGTCGTGTACCCCACGCTCGTCATCGGCCTGCCGGGCGCGGGGAAGCATCAGGTCGCCCTGGACGACGGCCGGTTCGCGCAGTGTGACAACAAGGTGACCGTCACCGCCGTATCGGCGGTCAAGCCCACCTGACCCGGGTCGGCGTTCCTCGGCGGACGCTCCGAGCGATCTCACACCGTCAGCGGCACCGGGTGGATCTCGTCCGCCATGTGGCCGGTGCGCTCGTGGACGCGGAGGACGGCCTCCGCCGAGGGCCCTTCGGAGAGGCAGTAGACGGTTCCGGACTCCGGGTCCGCCCAGGCCCGTTCGAAGTGCACGCCCTCCTCGCCCTCGATGGCGAGGTCCGCCCGGTGGGCCTCGAGGAGCTGGTCGGCGGTGATGCCGTGCATGTCGTGGTGGACGTCCATGAAGCGGGTCATGACTGCCCGCCCCCTTCCAGTCGCCGTGCCTGTGCCTGTGCGTGTGTGTGTCCCGGTGCCTGTGGGTGGGCCCGTGCCCGCGCTTGCGCGCCTGCACTTCCATGCTGCGCTCGTGCTCCCCGCGCGGCGACCGGACGAGGAGCGGCCCGGGTAGGACGAGGGGCCCGGTGCCGATACCGGCACCGGGCCCCTCGTCCTGCCCGCGTTCGTCTTACGGCGTCAGCCGCACTGGCAGGGGTTGCCCGACTGGCACCCGCAGCCGCACCCGGAACCGCAGCCGCACGCGCCGATGAGCATCAGGTTCCTGATCTCGGCGGGCTGCTCGGTCGGGCGTTCCTGTGCGGGGTCGGGCGTGGGAGTGATGGGGGACTCGGCCATGGGTTCCTCCCGGAGGCGTAGGACCTGTGCCCATTGCATGCCCGTTCCGCTGGGCGCATCAACGGCTCAACGGCGCACAGAGGCTTGCGCACGACCTGAGGGGATCCGGTACGCCCCCGCCGGACGGTTTCCGCGGTCACCCAGTCACCATCGCGGCCTGCGGCCACCCAGGTCACACCTGCTCACCGTCCCGGTCACCCGCTCACCGTCCGGCTCAGACCCCCTCGGCCGCCGTGCCCGTCCCGGTGCCCGCTCCGGTCGCCGGCTGGATGTCCGGCTGGATCTCGGGCTGGAGCTCGTCCGCGTGCTCGCCGGTCACCAGGAACACCACGCGCTTGGCGACGGCCACCGCGTGATCGGCGAAGCGCTCGTAGTAGCGGCCCAGCAGCGTGACGTCGACGGCGGTCTCGATGCCGTGCTTCCAGCGGTCGTCCAGCAGGTGCTGGAAGAGGGTGCGGTGCAGGAGGTCCATCGCGTCGTCGTCCGACTCCAGCTGGAGGGCGAGGTCGACGTCCTTGGTGACGACGACCTCCGCCGCCTTCGCCATCAGCCGCTGCGCGAGCTGGCCCATCTCCAGGATGGTGGCGTGCAGGTCCTGGGGGACGGCGCGGTTGGGGAAGCGCAGCCGCGCCAGCTTCGCCACGTGCTGGGCGAGGTCGCCGGAGCGCTCCAGGTCGGCCGACATCCGCAGCGACGTGACCACGATCCGCAGGTCCGTCGCCACCGGCTGCTGCCGGGCCAGCAGTGCTATCGCCCGTGCCTCCAGGTCGTGCTGGAGCTCGTCGACCTTCTTGTCGGCCTCGATGACGCTCTCGGCGAGCTTCAGGTCGGCGTCGAGAATGGCGGTCGTGGCGCGTCCGATCGCCGACCCGACCAGCCGGGCCATCTCCACCAGGCTGTCGCCGATCGAGTCCAGTTCCTCGTGGTACGCGTCCCGCATCAGGGTTCCCTCTCGTACGTCGTGCTTGGGGTTCGGGTTCGGTTCCGGGGGCCAGAACCGGCCGCGAACCGGGTCGTCACCGGCTGCTGCACCGGCGCCGACCGGCCGTGGAACCGGTGCTGCGAACCCCACGGTGCCACGCTCCGCCCCGTACGCGTCGATTTCCGGCACCCCAAATGAACCACCACTGGCTCCAAGGTGAACTCTGGGCGACGAGTGTTCGAGGTCGCACCTCGATAGCTGTGGCCAGGACCGATCGCGTGCCTAACCTGGTGGCATGGACGTGAACGCGGCGGTCGCCGCAGCGGCAGCGATCGCCGGGGTACTCACCGGTGTCATCGCCATGCTGGCGTTCCGCTGGAGCGAGCGGGAACAGAAGCGCCCCACGCGCACCTCGCTGCACACGGACCCGGTGCTTCCGCCGGGTGTGGACACCGTCCTCTCCGTGCTTCGCTCCTCCGCCGTCGTGCTCGACGAGGCGGACGCCGTCGTGAAGGCCAGCTCCGCCGCCTACGCCCTCGGGCTGGTGCGCGGCGGCCGGCTCAGCGTCGAGCCGATGCTCAAGATGGCCCGGGACACCAGACGCGACGGGGAGATACGCCAGGTCGAGCTGGACCTTCCCCGGCGCGGCACCGGGCGCGGCGAGGCTCTCGCCGTGTCCGCCAGAGTTGCCCCGCTGGGCTCCCGGCTGGTCCTCCTGCTCGTGGAGGACCTCACCGAGGCCCGTCGTATCGAGGCGGTCCGGCGGGACTTCGTGGCGAACGTCAGCCATGAGCTGAAGACCCCGGTCGGCGCGCTCTCCCTTCTCTCCGAGGCCGTCATGGACGCCTCGGAGGATCCGGAGGCGGTGGAGCGGTTCGCAGGCCGTATGCAGATCGAGGCGACCCGGCTGACCAGCCTGGTCCAGGAACTCATCGACCTCTCGAGGGTCCAGAACGACGATCCCCTCGAGGACGCCGAGCCGGTCGGCATCGACGAGCTGGTCGCCGAGGCCGTCGACCGCTGCCGGCACCAGGCCGGGACCAAGCAGATCACCATGGCCGCCGGCGGCACCGCCGACCTGCGCGTCTTCGGGAACCGGGGCCAGCTGGCCGCCGCCCTCGGCAACCTGGTCGAGAACGCCGTCAACTACTCGCCCGCCCGGACCCGCGTCGGCATAGCCGCCCGCCGGGTGGGCGCGCCGGGCGGGGACCTGATCGAGATCGCCGTGACCGACCAGGGCATCGGCATCTCCGACAAGGACAAGGAGCGCATCTTCGAGCGCTTCTACCGTGTCGACCCGGCCCGCTCCCGCCAGACGGGCGGTACGGGGCTCGGACTGGCGATCGTCAAGCACGTGGCCGCCTCGCACGGCGGGGAGGTCACGGTGTGGAGCGCCGAGAACCAGGGCTCCACGTTCACCCTGCGGCTGCCGGAGGCGGGCGTTGCCCGCGACCGCGCGCAGCAGCATCCCGACCCGGACGAGGTCGACGACCTCGGTGACGTCGACGACGTCGACGGCCTCGACGAGGTCGGTCACTCCTCTCCTCACCGCTCCACCCAGACACCACCCCGCGCCTCATCCCCTGATTCGTCCGCGTACCGGACGCTTTCCGCCCCGGAGGTCCTTCCGTGACCCGAGTGCTCGTCGTCGAGGACGAGGAGTCCTTTTCCGACGCCCTGTCCTACATGCTCCGCAAGGAAGGCTTCGAGGTCGCCATCGCGGCCACCGGGCCCGACGGACTCGACGAGTTCGAGCGCAACGGCGCCGACCTCGTACTTCTCGACCTGATGCTGCCCGGACTGCCCGGTACGGAGGTGTGCCGTCAGTTGCGCGGCCGCTCCAACGTCCCCGTGATCATGGTGACCGCGAAGGACAGCGAGATCGACAAGGTCGTCGGCCTGGAGATAGGAGCCGACGACTACGTCACCAAGCCCTTCTCGTCGCGCGAGCTGGTCGCCCGTATCCGGGCCGTTCTGCGCCGCCGGGGCGAGCCGGAGGAGGTGACCCCGGCGGCCCTGGAGGCCGGCCCGGTCCGTATGGACGTCGACCGCCACGTCGTGACGGTCTCCGGCTCCAAGGTCGACCTGCCCCTCAAGGAGTTCGACCTCCTGGAGATGCTGCTGCGCAACGCCGGCCGCGTCCTGACCCGTATGCAGCTCATCGACCGGGTCTGGGGCGCCGACTACGTGGGGGACACCAAGACCCTCGACGTCCACGTCAAGCGCCTGCGCGCCAAGATCGAGCCCGACCCGGGTGCCCCGCGGTACCTGGTGACGGTCCGAGGCCTGGGCTACAAGTTCGAGCCGTAGACCGGACCGGACCGGCTGCGTCGCGCCCGCCGACGGACGGAGTCCGGCGCAGCCCGGCGTAGCCGGCGCAGCGGTGCGAGAGGCGCGTCGGGGATGTACGGGCAGGCAAGGAGGGCGGCGCCCCGTGTGGGGTGCCGCCCTCCTTGTGTGTGCGTTGGTGCGTGTGCGCGTACGCGGTCGGTTTCAGTTACCGGCGGCCGCCGACTCCGAGGCCGACGCGGAGGCCGAGTCCGACGGGGAGGCCGAGCCGGACTCCGCGGAACCGCCCTCGGCGGCCGCGCCGGAAGCCGACCCGGACGGGGACACCGCCGCGCTCTTGGAGGGGGACGCCGCGGCGCTCGGGATGTCGCTCGGGCCCCACTTGGAGAAGTAGCTCTCGGCGGGGACGACGAAGGCGCGCAGGCTGATCTCGCCGGTCTCGCTGAAGGTGAAGGTCACCTTCTGCGCGTCGCCGTCCTTGACGGCCTCACTGCTGCTCGACAGGACGGCGGAGGCGTTGTTCGCACCGCCGATGACGACCGAGCCGCCGGCCGGGACGGTCAGCTTGCCCTTGCCCTTGGCGGGCGAGAGCTCGGCGGACTTGCCGCCGTCGAGGGTGATGGACTCCAGCGTCTGCGCCTTGCTGCCGCTGTTGAAGACGGTCGCCGAGATCACGGCGGGACCGGTCGACTCCAGGTCGGGCTGGGTGATGACGATGACGTTCTGCAGCTTGATGTCGCCGACGCTGGTGGCGGCGTTGTCCGGCTTGATCTCCAGGGTCTGGGAGTCGTTGCCGGCCCCACAGGCGGCGAGCGAGGCGATCGAGAACGCGATGGCGGAAGCGGCGAGGGCGCCGCGTCGAAGGCTGCTGCTCACGGCGGCGGCAACTCCTTGTACACACGGACGGCCTTCCTTTGGATAAAGCCGTCCTAAGGGTCTGTCAGCGGCCTTAGGTTACCGAGCCGTTCTCGCGCCACCGCACCCGACCCGCCTCTAGAGCGATCCCGTGCCTCGACGGACGCGCTGAACGGCCTCCGGCACCACCTGTCCCGACCGCCACAAGTGACCCATGAGTCACTTTGGCTTCACCTGTCGTCTCCCCCTCGTCTTCCCGCTCGTCTTCTCACTTCTCTTCCCGTCGCGTTCCTCTCGCCTTCCTGCCGTCTTCCTGCCTCTCCTCTTCCTGTCTCTCCTCGTCCTCTTCCGGTTCGCCGGCCCATTCGCATAACCGCGCCGGACGTCCGATCGCGGATTTTCGGTGAAGGAATGCGAGGTCATCCCCGGAATTGATCACGGGCCGGGGCGAGGGGCCGAAGATCAATTCCGGAAACGGCTCGTATCCGGCCACGCGAACCGAACGGAGTAGCGGAAGTCGCACTCCTGGAAGCGGACATATGTGGACGTTCGGCCGTTCGGGCGGGGCTCCGGATGTGTGTAACGTGCGCGTTTCTCCCCCCGCGGAGAGCGCCTCCGACCTGCGAATACCTGCTTCCGTTGCCCCTCCGCAGCACGTTCCTGTCGCTGTTGTCAAGCCCCGAGATATGCCCTGACCTGCGAAAACGCCATTCAGAACCCGCAGTTTCCGTGTTACCCTGGATAGCCACGGAAGGGGTACCTGTCACATGACGTTCAAGGTTGGCGACACCGTGGTCTATCCCCATCACGGGGCCGCGCTGATCGAGGCCATCGAAACTCGCCAGATCAAAGGCGTGGACAAGACCTACTTGGTGCTGAAGGTCGCCCAGGGTGACCTGACGGTACGTGTGCCAGCGGACAATGCGGAGTTCGTCGGCGTACGTGATGTGGTCGGTCAGGACGGGCTGGACCGGGTCTTCGAGGTGCTGCGCGCGCCGTACGCCGAGGAGCCCACGAACTGGTCGCGTCGTTACAAGGCAAATCTGGAGAAGCTCGCCTCCGGCGATGTCATCAAGGTCGCGGAAGTCGTGCGTGACCTGTGGCGTCGTGAGCGCGAGCGCGGACTCTCCGCCGGTGAGAAGCGCATGCTCGCCAAGGCCCGCCAGATCCTGGTGAGCGAGCTCGCTCTCGCGGAGAACACCAACGAGGACAAGGCCGAAGCCCTGCTCGACGAGGTGCTCGCGTCCTGAGCTCGACGCGTTTTTCGAGTGCTGAAGCCGGCCCGAGACCGGCCTTGGCACGCTGAAGAACACGCGTACTGAAGAACACTGAAATGCCGCGGTGCCCGATGACGAATTTCCCGTCGCCGGGCGCTGCGGCATGTTCGCGCCAGGACAACCGCTGTACGCCCTACCCCCACAAGGGTGGTCGGTCGATACCGCCCCCGAACCGCCCCCGATAATGCGACCGATGCTTCGATACTTGGTGTGCCGGGCCCGGGCTGCTGCCTCGACCGGCACGTCACGGAAGGGTCCGGTCAAGGCGTCGCGCCCGGCACTTCCAGGGCCATACCCACGCCAGGCCGGAACACAAACCTGACAGGAACCGATGTCTGACGATTCGCGTCCCTCCCCCGCGCCCACCCGCACGGCCGCGGTGATTCCGGCCGCCGGGCGGGGTGTCCGCCTCGGTCCGGGCGCCCCCAAGGCGCTTCGCACGCTGGGCGGCACGCCCATGCTGATCCACGCGGTGCGTGCCCTCGCCGCCTCCCGCGCCGTCTCCCTGGTCGTCGTCGTGGCCCCGCCGGACGGCACCGCCGAGGTGAAGTCGCTGCTCGACGCGCACGCGCTGCCCGACCGCACCGACTTCCTGGTGGTGCCCGGCGGTGACACCCGCCAGGAGTCCGTGAAGCTCGGCCTGGACGCGCTGCCGCCCGGCCACGACATCGTCCTGGTGCACGACGCCGCCCGGCCCCTCGTCCCCGTCGACACGGTGGACGCCGTCATCGAGGCCGTACGTGAGGGCGCCCCCGCCGTCGTGCCGGCGCTGCCGCTCGCGGACACCGTCAAGGAGGTCGAACCGGCCGTGACCGCCGGCGACCCCGAGCCGGTGGTCGCGACGCCCGAGCGCGCCCGGCTCCGTGCCGTGCAGACCCCGCAGGGCTTCGACCGGGCCACCCTGGTCCGCGCCCACGAGTCGGTCACGGAGAACGTCACCGACGACGCGAGCATGGTCGAGCAGCTGGGGCTGACGGTCGTGGTCGTCCCCGGCCACGAGGAGGCCTTCAAGGTCACCCGGCCCCTCGACCTGGTCCTCGCGGAGGCGGTCCTGGCCCGCAGGAGGCTCAACGATGGCTTCTGAGGCGCGGCCCGTGCTTCCCCAGGTCGGCATCGGCACCGACATCCACGCCTTCGAGGAGGGCCGCGAGCTGTGGTGCGCGGGCCTGAAGTGGGAGGGGGAGGGCCCCGGACTGGCCGGGCACTCCGACGCGGACGTCGTCGCGCACGCCGCCTGCAACGCGCTCTTCTCCGCGGCCGGCCTCGGTGACCTGGGGCAGCACTTCGGCACCGGGCGCCCCGAGTGGTCCGGCGCCTCGGGCGTCACCCTGCTCACGGAGGCGGCCCGGATCGTCCGCGCGGCCGGCTTCGTCATCGGCAACATCGCCGTACAGGTCGTCGGACCCCGCCCGAAGATCGGCAAGCGGCGCGACGAGGCGCAGAAGATCCTGTCCGAGGCGGCGGGCGCGCCGGTGTCGGTGTCGGGTGCGACGACGGACGGGCTCGGGTTCCCGGGGCGCGACGAGGGCCTGATGGCGATCGCGACGGCGCTGGTGGCGCGTACCGGCTGACCGGGGGCGCCGGCACCGGCCGACATATGCCATGGCATGTCACGAATGTGTGGCCCTTGGGTGGAAGGGGCTCGGGGCATCGCTCCGCGCCCACTACCCTGGAGTGGTGACCATTCGGCTGTACGACACCAGTGCCCGGCAGATCCGTGACTTCGCCCCGCTCCAGCCGGGTTGTGTCTCGATCTACCTCTGTGGTGCCACCGTGCAGGCGGCCCCGCACATCGGGCACATCCGTTCGGGCCTGAACTTCGACATCATGCGGCGGTGGTTCGCCCACCGCGGCTACGACGTCACGTTCATCCGCAACGTCACCGACATCGACGACAAGATCATCGTCAAGTCGCACGACCAGGGCCGCCCCTGGTGGTCGATCGGGTACGAGAACGAGCGGGCGTTCAACGACGGCTACCAGGCGCTGGGTTGCCTGCCGCCGACGTACGAACCCCGCGCCACCGGGCACGTCCCGGAGATGATCGAGATGATGCGCGGGCTGATCGAGCGCGGTCACGCCTACGAGTCCGAGGGCAACGTCTACTTCGACGTGCGCTCGTTCCCGGGCTACCTGGAGCTGTCCAACCAGGACCTGGACGACCTGCGTCAGCCCTCGGGCGAGGGCGAGACCGGCAAGCGCGACCAGCGCGACTTCGCGCTGTGGAAGTCCGTCAAGCCGGGCGAGCCGAGCTGGGAGACCCCCTGGGGCCGCGGGCGTCCCGGCTGGCACCTCGAGTGCTCGGCGATGGCGCACAAGTACCTGGGCCCCGTCTTCGACATCCACGGCGGCGGCCTCGACCTGATCTTCCCGCACCACGAGAACGAGATCGCCCAGGCCAAGGCCTACGGCGACGAGTTCGCGCGGTACTGGGTGCACAACGCCTGGGTCACCATGAGCGGCGAGAAGATGTCGAAGTCGCTGGGCAACAGCGTCCTCGTCTCCGAGATGGTGAAGCAGTGGCGCCCGATCGTGCTGCGCTACTACCTCGGTACGCCCCACTACCGCTCGATGATCGAGTACAGCGAGGAGTCGCTGCGCGAGGCCGAGTCGGCGTTCGCGCGGATCGAGGGCTTCGTGCAGCGCGTCGTCGAGAAGGCCGGGGGAGTCGTCGAGCCGGCGGCCGAGGTGCCGCCCGCCTTCGCCGAGGCGATGGACGACGACCTGGGTGTCCCGCAGGCGCTGGCCATCGTGCACACGACGGTCCGGCAGGGTAACTCGGCCCTCGCGGCCGACGACAAGGAAGCCGCCGTGGCCCGCCTCGCCGAGGTCCGTGCCATGCTCGGCGTCCTCGGCCTGGACCCGCTCGACGCCCACTGGGCCGGCGAGGAGAGCCGGGGTGAGGACCTGCACGGCGTGGTCGACAGCCTCGTACGACTCGTCCTCGACCAGCGCGAGTCGGCCCGCGCGCGCAAGGACTGGACGACCGCGGACGCCATTCGCGACCAGCTCGCCCAGTCCGGCCTGGCCATCGAGGACGGCCCGCAGGGGCCGCGCTGGAGCCTCGGCCCGCGGTAGGGCAGGCCCCGGGGCCTGTCCTTGATCGAGTGTGCCGCCCGGCCTTCCGGGCGGCACACTGCATAAGACGTACGTACGAAAAGCTCACGGAGACGAGAGACTCATGGCAGCCAACAACCGCCGCATGTCCGGCAAGAAGGGCGCGCAGGTCGGCAGTGGCGGCCAGCGGCGCCGGGGCCTGGAGGGCAAGGGTCCCACCCCGCCCGCCGAGATGCGCAAGAAGCACAAGGCGAACCGCATCGCGACCGCCAAGGCGAAGCAGGCCGTGCGCCGGCCCGCACAGCGCGGCCGTGGCGGCAAGGGCACGTCCGAGATGGTCGTCGGCCGCAACTCCGTCGTCGAGGCGCTGCGCGAGGGCGTGCCCGCGACGATGCTGTACGTGCAGCAGTTCATCGACAACGACGAGCGGGTGCGCGAGGCGCTCCAGCTCGCCGCCGAGCGCGGTGGCATCCACCTCATGGAGGCCCCGCGTCCCGAGCTGGACCGCATGACCAACGGCCTCAACCACCAGGGCCTGGTGCTGCAGGTCCCGCCGTACGAGTACGCGCACCCCGAGGACCTGGTGTCGACGGCCTACGACCACGGCGAGGACCCGCTGATCGTCGCCCTCGACGGCGTGACCGACCCGCGCAACCTGGGTGCCGTCGTCCGTTCCGTCTCCGCCTTCGGCGGTCACGGCGTCGTCGTCCCCGAGCGCCGCGCCGCCGGTATGACGGCCGGCGCCTGGAAGACGTCCGCGGGTGCGGCCGCCCGTACCCCGGTCGCCCGCGCCACCAACCTCACCCGCGCCCTGGAGGCCTACAAGAAGGCCGGTATCGCGGTCGTCGGCCTGGCCGCCGACGGCGAGCACGAGGTCGGCACGCTGAAGGCCCTGGACGGCCCGGTCGTCATCGTCGTCGGCAGCGAGGGCAAGGGACTCTCGCGCCTGGTCGGCGAGACCTGTGATTTCCGGGTGCGGATCCCGATGCCGGGTGGCGCGGAATCCCTCAACGCGGGTGTGGCGGCCGGGATCGTGCTGTACGAGGCGGCTCGGCGCCGGGGCTGACGCCCTCCCGGCAGGTGTGCGGGGAATTCACTCGGACGGGTTAATCCCGGCGAGTAGTGCGACCTTGACGGAGTCCGGACAGATCCGGCGGGTCAAAGCAGTGTCCTAAACACACGTCACTCGGTTAGATGAGTGTGGACACCAGAACACCCCGCACACCCACGGGGGACCGCTCGTCGGGATTCGACGACGCTCCCGCGCTGAGCATGGTGAAGGTGCCGAGCGATCCGGCGCAGATCATCGTCAGCCACGTGAGCTTCCGCGTGCAGCTGGGCGCGTCGGCGCGGCGTAACCAATCCCCGCGGATCGCCCGGCATGTGAGCGCCATCGATGACACCGCGCGCATGGCCGCCGTCGGGGCGGCCGGCAGAGCGGGCGCCGCTTCCGGTGGCCGTCGGCGGGCCGTCGTCTGGAGCGGCAAGTCCGCCCCGGACGACACCGGCGCCCACCGACTGCTGCAGGCCGTGCGGGCAGGCAGCGTCGGCCACGGCGAACCGCCCGGTGCCGACGCCGGAGCCACCCAGGTCATCCCCCGCGTCGGCATGGGCGACCGCGGGCGCGGGTACGCCGGCGACCTCGCCGGGCAGACCCTCGAGACCCCGATCGTCGGCGCCCAGCGGACGCCCGTCGACGGCGAGCAGCGGATCCTGCCCCACATGCGCGGCGTCGGCAGCGCCTACGACGAACCCGCCTACGACGACGGCCAGTTCGAGGACTTCGGGGAAGCCGACGTCGACCCGGACCCGGCGCCGCGGAGCCGGCGGCAGAGCGACGACCCCGCCCGGCACGCCTACTACCCGGGCCGCCGGATGAACCTCGGCGTGGTCCTGCTCCCGCTGCGCGTCTTCCTTGGCTTCATCTCCATCTACGCCGGCATGGGCAAGCTCTGCGACCCCGTCTACTTCGACGGCGGCAAGCGCGGCTCCATGGTGAAGTGGCTCAACACCCTGCACCCGTGGGAAGTGGCCGAGCCGCTGCGTCAGTTCGCCCTGCACCACCCCGTCGGCTCGGGCCTCGTCATCGCCTTCCTCCAGGTCGTGGTGGGCGTCCTGACGGTCCTGGGCTGCTGGCAGCGGGTCGCCGCGGTCGTCGGCGCCGGGCTCTCGGCGGCGCTCATCGTCACCGTCAGCTGGAAGAGCGTCCCGGTCTACGACACCCCCGACATCATCTACCTCGCCGCCTGGTCGCCGCTGATCATCGCCGGCGCCCCCGTCTACTCGGTGGACGGCCGGCTCGCCGCCGGTGCGTGGCGCCGGCTCGGTCCGCGCTCCGACCTGTGGGAGCTGCGCCGTTACGTGCTGCGTCGTGGCGCCCTGGTGACCGCGATCGCCGTCGGGCTCACCCTGCTCGTCGGCTCGCTGCTCGGCGGCGCCGTCCGCGACGCCGACCGGGTGGTCGTCCCCGGCCCGGGCGAGCCCCCGCGCAACGAGCTGCCCGGCTCGCCGCTGCCGGAGAAGTCCGGCAGGCACAAGGCGTCCCGGCAGCCCGCCGCGTCCAGCTCGCCCACCCAGGGCGCCACCTCGGCGGCCCCGACGGCGGGTACGGACAGCGAGCCCTCCGAGGCGCGGGACTCCGGCGCCACCGGCGGCGACGCCGGCGCGCCGAGCCAGACGCAGGGCACCGCGGGCGAGGCCCCTCCGGAGAGGTCCGCTCCCGTGGAGCGGGCGCCCGCCACCAGCTCCGGCCCGTCCTCCGGTGGCTCAGCCACCTCGGGCGGTTCGACGAGCGGCGGCGGTGACGGCTCGGACGGCGGCTCGTCCTCCTCGGGCCAGCCGGGCCTGGTGGGCGGCCTGCTCGGGTAGGGCGGAACCGCAGAAAGGCCAGGGTGCCGTGCGCCGACAAGCGCACGGCACCCTGGCCTTTCTGCCCTTTCAGGGGGCGCGGGGAACTGCGTCACCAGACCCCACCGGGCCGGTAGCCGACGATGAACCGCTTGGACCGCGCCCCCACCGGAGCGACTCAGCGACTGAGCGCCGCCAGTTCCTTCGCCGCCTCCGTGAGGTCCTTCGCGGTGTCGATGGCCCGCCAGTACGCCCCCTGCGGGAGCGGGAACCCGGCCAGCCGCAGTTCGCGGGCGAGGTGCGGGAACGTCGTCCGCTCGTGGTCCCCGCGCTCGGGGAGCAGGCCGGCGAAGGCGGGGGAGAAGACGTAGACGCCCGCGTTGATCTCGTACGTGGTCGGCGGCGCCTCGATGAAGTCCGTGATGTGGCCGAACCCGTCCGTCTGCACCGCACCCCACGGAATGCGCGGACGCGCCAGCGCGAGGGTCGCTATGGCGTCGCGCTCGGTGTGGAAGTCGGCCATCTCGCGCAGCGAGAAGCGGGTCCAGATGTCGCCGTTGGTGGCGTACCAGGGCCGGTCGGGGTGAGGCAGGTGGGCGGCCGCGTACTTCAGCCCGCCGCCGCGGCCCAGGGGCTCGGTCTCGACGACGGTGGTGACCTTGACGGGCAGGTCGGCCGACTTCAGCCAGTCCTGGAGGACCTCGGCGAGGTGGCCGCAGGAGACGACGACGTCGGTGACGCCCTCCTCGGCGAGCCAGACGAGCTGATGGCCGATGATCGGCGTCCCCGTGCCGGGGATCTCGACCATCGGCTTGGGCCGGTCGTCGGTGTACGGACGCAGCCGGGATCCCTGGCCACCGGCCAGGATGACGGCTTGCGTGGGGCGGGACGCGGCATGCGGATCGGTCATGCCCGCACTGTACGTGCCGCTTGTTGCGGGGCGTGCGGCTCCCCCGACGGGAGGGAACCGCACGCCCCGGTCGCTACGGGCCGACCCGGCGGCCCGGTGGCTCAGCCCCGGGCCGCCAGGACGCCGGAGGCGAAGGCCGTGTCGCACACCGGGCGGGCGTACGACTGGGCGCGCGAGGGGCCGTACACGCGGACGGCCGCCCGGCCCAGGGCGCGGGCGATGGAGGAGCAGTGCTTCGCCAGCGACGGCTTGCCGTTCACGGCGGCCTGGAGGTGGGTCAGGGCGACGCCCGGATCCTTCTCCTGGAGCTCGGTCAGCAACTGGTCGCGCAGCACGTCCTGCGGGGCCTTGGCGGCCTGGTGCGAGGACTGCTGCGCGGCGGAGACCTCGGAGGCGGTGAGCACCGAATCCGATGGGTTCCCCGACCAGTTGACCCGGGTGACCGCGAGGGTCCCGGAGAGCACCATGACGACGGGCAGGACGAGGGCGAGCGAGCGGCCGATCCGGCGGGCTGGGCCGCCCTGGCCGCGGCGCGTGCGCTGGGTGGTGGAGTGGTTCGCGGAGTGCTTCACGCGTGAGAGGGTAGCGTGCAGTGATGATTTGGCGACGTTGAGTCACCCGGACGGGGGATGAAGCCGTGCCCCCTTTTGGGTAAGGGGTTGACGGACCTCGGTCGAAATGTCCGCTGTGCCGGGGATTTTCGCGGGCAGGGAAAAGGGCCCCGCAGCAGGCTGCGGGGCCCTTTTCATCAACCCGGGTGAATCGCCCGGGTTCAAACCGGCTCAGTCGGAGAGACGGGCACCCGTCGACGTCGAGAAGACGTGGGTCTCGCCCGCGCGCGGGACGACGTGCAGCGTGCTGCCCTTCTCCGGGACGGCACGGCCGCCGACGCGGACCACGAGGTCCTTCGTCTCGTCCCCGACCTTCGCGGTGCCGTAGACGAAGGCGTCGGAGCCGAGCTCCTCGACCACGTTCACGACGACCGCGAGACCCTGGTCGCCGTCGGGGCCGGCCACGTCGAAGTGCTCGGGGCGGACACCGACGGTGACCGTCTTGTCGGTGGCGGCGGAGAGCGCGTCACGCTGGACCGGGACCACCGAGTTGCCGAACTTCACGCCGCCGTCGGCGATCGGCACCTCGACGAGGTTCATCGCCGGGGAGCCGATGAAGCCGGCCACGAAGAGGTTCGCGGGCCGGTCGTACATGTTGCGCGGGGTGTCGACCTGCTGGAGCAGACCGTCCTTGAGGACCGCCACGCGGTCGCCCATGGTGAGGGCCTCGACCTGGTCGTGGGTGACGTAGACGGTGGTGATGCCGAGGCGGCGCTGCAGCGAGGCGATCTGCGTACGCGTCGAGACGCGGAGCTTGGCGTCCAGGTTGGACAGCGGCTCGTCCATGAGGAAGACCTGCGGCTCACGCACGATGGCGCGGCCCATCGCGACACGCTGGCGCTGACCACCCGAGAGGGCCTTCGGCTTGCGGTCCAGGTACTCGGTGAGGTCGAGGATCTTCGCGGCCTCTTCGACCTTCTGCCGGATCTCCGCCTTGTTGACGCCGGCGATCTTGAGCGCGAAGCCCATGTTGTCGGCGACCGACATGTGCGGGTAGAGGGCGTAGTTCTGGAACACCATGGCGATGTCCCGGTCCTTGGGCGGCAGGTGCGTGACGTCGCGGTCGCCGATGCGGATCGCACCGCCGTTGACGTCCTCGAGCCCCGCGAGCATGCGGAGCGAGGTGGACTTGCCGCAGCCGGACGGGCCGACCAGGACGAGGAACTCGCCGTCCGCGATGTCGATCTCGAGAGCGTCGACGGCGGGCTTGGTGGAACCCGGGTAGATCCGGGTCGCCTTGTCGAACGTGACAGTGGCCATGGTGAAGGGCCCCCTTCTACCGGCAGGAACGTGCCGGACGATCCGTTGTAGGAAGGTGGTTGGTGTAGTCCACATGAGCGAACTGGGTCAGGACGGTACCTGGCGTTTCCCGGTCTGTCAGTACCCGGAGGCATGTGAACTTCGCGGAAACTTCCGAGGGGGGCGGAGTCGCCCGCTGGTCAGAGCCGCGCGGACCGCACAAGTCCGTGGCCCGGGGAAAGCGGGGCTGTGTACAGTGGTCCCGCCCTCGCGTGCGTGTGGTGGTGCGCGATGCCTCCTTAGCTCAGCTGGCCAGAGCAGCTCACTTGTAATGAGCAGGTCGTCGGTTCGAATCCGACAGGGGGCTCTCCGAAAAGCCCAGGTCAGCTCTTGTGCGACCTGGGCTTTCCCCTGCCCGCGACCGGTGATTCGCCGATACTGGGCCGGGTGAGACGGCTCTGCGGGCTTTCCGGCGTCCGGCGGGCGGTGTGGGCGTACGTCCGCAGCGCGCCCGGCACCTGGGTGTGGCTGGCGGTCCTGTTCGTCACCACGGTGGCTCTGCACCACATGTCGCCGGAGTTCGAGCAGGAGTTCCTGCGGCAGCGGTCCACCAACATCCATGAGCTGTCCCGGCACCCGGTGCGGGTGCTGGTGGCGAGCGCGATGTGGATCGACGGCGGGTACTGGCTGCCGTACGCGGTGCTGTACTCCGTCTTCCACGCCCGGGCCGAGCGGTGGCTGGGCACCGCTCGGTGGCTGGCGGTGTGCGCGGCCGCCCATGTGCTGGCGACGCTGATCAGCGAGGGGGCGCTGGCGAAGGCGATCAGGGACGGGCTCGCCCCGCAGTCGGCGGCCGACACCCTCGACGTCGGGGTGAGTTACGCGCTGTCGGGCGTGGTGGCGGTGCTCGTCTACCGCATCGGTCCGCCCTGGCGGTACGGGTATCTCGCGGCCGTGCTCGTCTTCTACGGTTTCCCGCTGACCGCCGAACCGACGTTCACGGACCTCGGCCACTTCGTCTCCGTCCTCATCGGGCTGGCGTGTTATCCGCTGGTCAGAGGGCGCGAAAGACAACGGAATCCGAAGGAGACAGTGCCCGTGCCGCCGGGTTAACGTCCGGCCATGAGCAGCTCGGCAAGCGGTGTCGTGGACGGCGTCGTCAATGGCGGCATCTCCTTCTGGTACGCGGACGACGGCCTTCCGGCGGTGCGGGAGCCGCTCGCCGGTGACGCCGGCGCCGACGTCGTGATCGTCGGCGGCGGGTACACGGGACTGTGGACGGCGTACTACCTGAAGAAGGCGGCGCCCTTCCTGCGGATCACCGTCCTGGAGCAGAGGTTCTGCGGATACGGCGCCTCGGGGCGCAACGGCGGCTGGCTGTACAACGGCGTCGCGGGCCGGGACCGGTACGCGAAGCTGCACGGCCACGAGGCCGCCGTACGGCTCCAGCGGGCGATGAACGACACCGTCGACGAGGTCGTCCGGGCGGTGACGGAGGAGGGCTTCGACGCCGGTGTCCACCAGGGCGGGGTGCTGGAGGTGGCCCGGACCCCCGCGCAGCTGGCGCGGCTGAGGGACTTCCACGCGCACGAGCTGTCGTACGGGGAGCGGGACCGCGAGCTGTACGGCGCCCGGGAGACGGCCGAGCGGGTGCGGGTGGCGGGCGCCGTGGGGTCGAGCTGGACCCCGCACGGCGCGCGGGTGCACCCGGTGAAGCTGGTCAAGGGGCTCGCGGCGGCCGTGGAGGCGCTGGGGGTGGAGATCCGTGAGTCGACCCCGGTGACGGAGATCCTCCCGGGCCGGGCGGTGACGCCGTACGGGACCGTGCGGGCGCCGTACGTGCTGCGCTGCACGGAGGGGTTCACGGCCGCGTTGAAGGGCGAGCGGCGGACCTGGCTGCCCATGAACTCCTCGATGATCGCCACCGAGCCGCTCACCGACGAGCAGTGGGCGGCGGTCGGCTGGTCGGGGCGGGAGGCGCTCGGCGACATGGCGCACGCCTACATGTACGCCCAGCGCACCGAGGACGGCCGGATCGCGCTCGGCGGGCGCGGGGTGCCCTACCGCTTCGGCTCGCGGACGGACGACGACGGACGCACGCAGCTCGAGACCGCAAGGGCGCTGCGCGACATCCTGGTCGGGTTCTTCCCGGCGCTGGCCGGGGTGCGGGTCGAGCACGCCTGGTCCGGGGTGCTGGGCGTGCCGCGCGACTGGTGCGCGACGGTCACGCTGGACCGGGCCACGGGCCTCGGCTGGGCGGGCGGATACGTCGGCTCCGGCGTCGCCACCGCGAACCTGGCCGCGCGGACCCTGCGGGACCTGGTGCGGCTCGACTCGGGCCAGGAGGGCCGCACCGACCTCACCGACCTTCCCTGGGTCGGCCACAAGGTGCGCAGGTGGGAGCCGGAGCCGCTGCGCTGGCTGGGGGTGCGGGGCATGTACGCGACCTACCGGGCGGCGGACCGGCGGGAGACGGAGCGCCACGCGGCGGGGTCCTCACGACTGGCGCGGGTCGCGGACCGGGTGGCGGGGCGCCACTGACGCGGGCATCGACGCGGGCATCGACGCGGGCATCGACGCGGGCACTGACGCAGGCCCTGAACCGAACCGCGGCCCCCGACCCCTTACCGCTCCCGGCCCGTCGGGGGCGGGGTGGGGCGGTCAGGCCACCGATTCCGGTACGGCCGCCGCCGGGGCGTGTCTCGGGGGGCCGGTGGTGACCATCAGGCCCGCCACCAGGCCGGCCAGCAGCATGATTCCGGCGGCCCACCAGATGGCCACCGTGTAGCCGTGCACGGTGGCCTCCGCGGCGACCTGGGCCCGGCGCGCGGGGCCGGTCAGATGGGCCGAGACGTAGGCGGTGCTGCTGGTGGTGGCGATCGTGTTGAGCAGCGCGGTGCCGATGGAGCCGCCCACCTGCTGTGAGGTGTTGACGGTGGCGGACGTGACGCCGGCGTCCTGCGGGGCGACCCCGGCGGTGGCCGTGGAGAAGACCGGCATGAAGGTCAGGCCCATGCCGAGGCCCATCAGGAGCAGGGCGGGCAGGATCTCGCTGGTGTAGGAGGAGTCCACCGTCATCTGGGTCAGGATCACCATGCCGCCCGAGGCGAGGAGCATGCCGGGGACCATCAGCATGCGCGGCGGCACCCGGTTCATCAGCCGGGCCGAGATCTGGGTGGAGCCGATGATGATCGCCAGGGTGAGCGGGAGGAAGGCGAGGCCCGTCTTCAGGGGGGAGTAGCCGAGGATGACCTGGAGGTAGTAGGTCATGAACAGGAACAGTCCGAACATCCCGATGATGGCCAGGCCCATGGTCAGGAAGCAGCCCGCGCGGTTGCGTTCCCTGATGATGTGCAGGGGCAGCAGCGGCACCCGCGCCTTCGTCTGCCACCACACGAACGCCGTGAGCAGGACGATCCCGCCCGCGAAGAGCCCCAGCACCAGGGGGTCGGTCCAGCCGCGCGGCTCCGCCTCGCTGAAGCCGTAGACGATCGCGACCAGGCCGCCGCAGCCCAGCACCGCGCCGGGCACGTCGAGACGGACGTCCGCGTGGCCGGGGCGGTCGTGCAGCAGCGCGAGGGCGCCGAACACGGCGACGACGGCGATGGGCACGTTGACGTACAGGCACCAGCGCCAGTCGAGGTACTCGGTGAGCAGGCCGCCGACGATGAAGCCGATCGCGGCGCCGCTGCCGGCGAGGGCGCCGTAGATGCCGAAGGCCTTGCCGCGTTCCTTGGGGTCGGTGAACGTCGTCGTCAGGAGACTGAGCGCGGAAGGGGCCAATACGGCCGCGAAGGCGCCCTGGAGGGCGCGGGCGCCGAACAGCATGCCCGAGCCGGTGGCCGCCCCGCCGAGCGCGGAGGCGACGGCGAAGCCGATGAGCCCGATGACGAACGTGCGTTTGCGGCCCACCAGGTCGGCGATGCGGCCGCCGAGCAGCAGCAGGCCGCCGAAGGCCAGGGTGTAGGCGGTGATCACCCACTGGCGGTCGCCGTCGGAGATGCCCAGGTCCTCCTGCGCGGAGGGCAGCGCGATGTTCACGATCGTCGCGTCCAGGACGACCATGAGCTGGGCGAGGGCGATGATCACCAGGCCCCACCAGCGGCGGGGATCGGGTTCGGTGTCGGCGGAGGATTCACCTGTCCGGGTGACACTCATTCCGACAGAACACCATGAATCAGTGCTTATCGCATCCCTGGACCGGCTGCCCCTGGTGGGTCTGGGCCCGCTGTCCCTGGTGGGTCATGGGACCAGGACGACCTTTCCCGCCGTTGCGCGGGTCTCCAGCGCGCGGTGCGCGGCGGCGGCCTCGGCGAGCGGGAAGGTCCGCACCGCCGGGGTCAGCCGGCCGGCGGCCGCCTCGGCGAGGGCGCGGACTTCCAGGGCCCGCAGGCCGCCCGCCTTCTCCGAGGGGAGGGCCGAGGGGAGGGGCAGGGGGATTGTCGGTGGTGGGGTGCAGCATGGGGGCATGGTGAGGACTGGGACCGGGAGAACCGGCAGGGCCGGCGGCGGCACCGGCGGCAGGGCCGGTGCGGCGGTGAAGGGCGCGCGGCGTCCGGAGATGCGGCTGCCGCCGCTCGAGCCGTACGGGGGCGGGGAGCTGGAGCCCGACGGCGACTACGACGGCGTGGAGTTCCGCGAGCAGGACCTCGCCGGGCAGGACGGCGGGGGCGCCCGCTTCATGGACTGCGCCCTGACGGGCTGCGCGCTGGACGAGACGAGGCTGCGTCACACCCGCTTCCTCGACTCGGTCCTCACCGGCATCCGGGGCGTCGGCACCGACCTGGCGGAGGCGACCCTGCGCGATGTGGAGCTGCTCGACGCCCGCCTGGGCGGCACCCAGTTGCACGGCGCGGTCCTGGAACGGGTCGTGATCCGCGGCGGCAAGATCGACTACCTGAACCTGCGGCAGGCGAGGCTGCGGGACGTGGTCTTCGAGTCGTGCGTCCTGGTGGAGCCGGACTTCGGCGGCGCCCGTCTGGAACGGGTCGAGTTCGTGGACTGCGCCCTGAAGTCCGCCGACTTCACCGCGGCCACCCTGGCGGACGTGGACCTGCGCGGAGCGGTGGAACTGGGCCTCGCGGGCGGCGTGGACCGTCTGTCCGGCGCGGTGATCAGCGCGGCCCAACTGCTGGATCTGGCACCCGTGCTGGCTGCCGAACTGGGGCTCAGGGTGGAGGGCTAGGGGCGTTTCTTCTGGATCGGGGCGGATCAGGCCGCGGTGTCCGGTGCGGTGCATCGCGAGGCGGGGCATGATCCGCGTAATGGGTGTACGCGGGTCGTGCGACAACGCCGCGAGGTGCCGTGCCCGGCGCCGCGGACCCGGGCTGATCCAAAAGAAGCGTCGTAGGACGACGCCCTAACCCACCCGCGGGAAGCGGGCCTGCAACGTCCAGATCGCCGGGTTCTCGGCCAGGTCCTCGTGCAGGTCGGTCAGGTCGGCGAGGAGGTCGTGCAGGAAGTCGCGGGCCTCGCGGCGGAGTTCGGCGTGGGAGAAGGTGAGCGGGGGCTCCTCCGTCGGCATCCAGTCGGCCGTGATGTCCACCCAGCCGAAGCGGCGCTCGAACAGCATGCAGTCGGTGGACTCGGTGAAGTCCAGTTCCGCGTACTGCGGACGGGAGGCGCGGGAGCCCGCCGGGTCCTGGTCGATCAGCTCCACGATGTCGCACAGCGCCCACGCGAAGTCCAGTACCGGCACCCATCCCCAGGCTGTGGACACCTCACGGTCCGCCTTGGTGTCGGCGAGGTAAACGTCGCCGCAGAACAGGTCGTGGCGGAGGCTGTGGACGTCCGCGCGCCGGTAGTCCTTCTGCGGCGGGTCCGGGAAGCGGTTGGAGAGGGCGTAGCCGATGTCGAGCACGTAGGCGATGGTGTCACGCCCCCGCGCCGGGGCCGGCCGTCCCCATAAGATCACTGACATGTCCCGATCCGTACGCCTTGTTCCGGCGGTGGCCGCCGCGGCGCTCGTGCTCGCCCTGACCGCATGCGACGACGAGGGGGCGCCGGACACCTCGGGCGCCCAGGCCCGGGACGCCTCGGGTGCCCCGGGCGTCGGCGATCCGTACTTCCCGAAGGCGGGCAACGGCGGCTACGACGTCTCCCACTACGGGCTCACCCTCGCCTACACCCCCGACGGCAACCGGCTCACCGGCACGGCCGTCGTCACCGCCCGTGCGACTGAGGACCTCGCCGCCTTCGACCTGGACCTCGCGGGCCTGAAGGTCGAGGAGGTGACCGTCGAGGGCGACGCGGCCGAGTTCCGCCGCGACGGCCAGGAGCTGGTCGTCCGGCCGCCCGACGCCCTGTCCGACGGGGAGACCTTCGAGGTCCGGGTCCGCTACTCCGGCAGCCCGCGGACGATCACCGACCCGGACGGCTCGGAGGAGGGCTGGCTGCGCACCGCTGACGGAGCCCTCGCCCTCGGTGAGCCGACCGGTTCCATGGCCTGGTTCCCCGGCAACCACCACCCCTCCGACAAGGCGTCGTACGACATCGCCGTCACCGTCCCGAAGGGCCTGACGGCCGTCTCCAACGGCGAGTTGCGCAGTGAGAGGACGGCGGACGACGGCAGCACGACCTTCGCCTGGCACACGGCCGAGCCGATGGCGAGCTATGTGGCGACCGTCGCGATCGGCCGCTACACCGTCACCCGCTCCGCGGCGAAGGGCGGGCTGCCGGTGTACGTCGCCGTGGACCCGTCCCAGGTGGCCGCGAGCCGCAAGGTGCTCGCCCGGCTCCCCGAGGTCATGGAATGGGCGCAGAACAACTTCGGCCCCTACCCGTTCTCCTCCACCGGCGCGATCGTCGACCGCCCCGAGGACGTCGACTACGCCCTGGAGACCCAGAACCGTCCCGTCCACCCCGGCGCCCCGGACACCCCGACCCTCGTCCACGAGATCGCCCACCAGTGGTTCGGCGACTCCGTCACGCCGAAGAGCTGGCAGGACATGTGGCTCAACGAGAGCCTGGCGACGTACGCCGAGTGGCTGTGGACGGAGGACGAGGGCGGCGCCACGGCGGAGGAGACGTTCACGCAGCTGTACGACCACGGCGAGGACGAGTACGAGGACCTGTGGGCGTTCCCGCCCGCGAAGCCGACGAGCGCGGCACACGTCTCCGACCCCCCCGTCTACCAGCGCGGCGCGATGGTGATCCACCGCATCCGCCAGACCGTCGGCGCCGACACCTTCTACGACATCGTCCAGGGCTGGGCCGCCGCCCACCGCCACGGCAGCGCCGACACCGACGACTTCACGGCGTTCGTGGAGGAGCAGGCGCCGGACGAGGACTTCGACGAGATCTGGGCGGACTGGCTGTACGGGGAGGGCAAGCCCGCCCGCCCGTGATACCGGGAGGGCAAGCCCGCCCGTGATACCGGGAGGGCAAGCCCGCCCGTGATACCGGGAGGGCAAGCCCGCCCGTGATACCGGGAGGGCAAGCCCGCCCGTGATACCGGGAGGGCAAGCCTGCCCGTCCGTGAGCCGTCACGCCGGTCCGGGACGACGGTGGCCGCTCTCCGCCTCCCATGCGTCGAGCAGCCGGGCGAGACCGGGCGGCCACACCGGCTCCGCCTCCTGCGCGAGCTCCTCGCGCGTCCACCAGCGCCAGGTGAGGATGCCGTCCCTGGCATGCTCGGCCGCGAGGCCGGGCCCGGCGGGTTCGCGACGCGGGCCGGGGGAGACGTAGATGTGCTCGTGCTGGGTCACGAGGATGCCCGTGGGGGTCCCCCCGCTCGAGCGAAGCCGAGAGCCGGGGAGGGTGAAGTCGTGTTCCCAGGTGCACAGCAGGGGTCCCGGCTCCAGGTCCGCCCACCCGGTCTTCTCGCGCAGTTCCCGCCGCGCCCCCTCGCGCGGCGACTCGCCCTCCTCCAGGCCGCCGCCGGGCAGCGCCCAGTACATGCCGACGTCGGCGTTGGGGTACCGGAAGAGGAGGACGGCGCCCCGCGGATCGACGACGGCGACCCGGGCGGCACGGCGGGACCCGTGCAGCGGCTTGCGCAACACGGCGCACGGACGGCCGAGTTGCAGGTCGGGCCGGTGCCCGATGACCTGATATCCGAGGGCGGTCCAGAAGGCGAGCCCCTTGGGGTTGGCGTCGAGCACGGCGAGCCGCAGCGCATCGCGGCCGGCCTCCCGGAAGCGGTCCTCGACCTGCCGGACGATCCGCCTGCCGTGGCCCTGCCCCTGCACGGCCGCGTCCACCATCAGCAACCCGACCCACGGATCGGGATCGGCCGGGTCGGGATGCCGGTCGAGGGTGACCACGACCCCGATCAGCCGTCCCTGACTGCGGGCGAGCAGCACCTCCACACCCTCGTGCGCCAACTCGTGCGCGAGCGCCGCCGCCACCTGCTCGGGCCGGATGTCGTCCGGGTCGGGGAAGTCACCGCTGAGGGCGTGGAACGCGTGCTGGGAGGCGTAGAGCGCGGTGAGTTCGGTGAGCAGGGGCGCGGGGATGTCCCGGTCGGGGGTGAGGGGGAGGGGGTCGAGAAGCATGGGAAACACGCTAGTCGGCGCACCCGGTCCGACGGGTCCCGCGCCGGCCTGTCACATCCGCGGGCCCGGCGGTGTCTTCATGCCGGACACGTTGTGCAGGCCGAGCGGGCCGCACCGGTCCCCGAGACAGGGAGAACACCATGACACCGCGTATGCCGAAGGCGGAGCTTCCCACCGAGTTGAAGGAGAACCTGATCAAGCGGTTCGGTGCACTGCCCGAGCCCGTTGAGGTGGGGTTCCACAACCCCGCGGTCACCATGGCCACTCTGGAGTTCGGGGCGAGGGCGGCCGAGTGGAACACGGCCGACGAGAGCCTCAAGACCTTCGCGCACATGGCCGTCGCGGCGCAGATCGGCTGTAGCTGGTGCCTCGACGTCAACTACTTCGCGGCGCAGAACCAGAACCTGGACCTGGGCAAGGCGAGCCAGGTGCCGCGCTGGCGGGAGGCGGACGTGTTCACGCCGCTGGAGCGGGACGTGCTGGAGTACGCGGAGGCGATGACGAACACGCCGCCGACCGTCACCGACGAGCTGTCCGCGCGTCTGCTGGAGCGGCTCGGCCGGGCGGCGCTGGTCGAACTCACCGTGCTCATCGGCTTCGCCAACCTGTCGGCCAGGACCAACGCGGCGCAGGGGATCACCTCGCAGGGCTACTCGGACGCGTGCGACATTCCGCTGGCCGCCCGTCCCGGGCAGTCCCCGGTGGCGTCCACGGCATGACCGGGGCCCCCTTCGCCGCCCACCGCAGCCTGCTGTTCACGGTCGCCTACGAAATGCTCGGGTCGGCGGCCGACGCCGAGGACGTGCTTCAGGAGTCCTGGCTGCGGTGGGCCGAGGTGGACCACACCCAGGTGCGCGACCCGCGGGCGTACCTCGTACGCATCGTCACGCGGCAGGCTCTCAACCGGCTGCGCGCGTTGTCGCGCAGCCGCGAGGACTACGTGGGCGAGTGGCTGCCGGAGCCGCTGCTGACCAGCCCCGACGTCGCCGAGGACGTCGAACTCGCGGAGAGCGTCTCGATCGCGATGCTGACCGTGCTGGAGACGCTCGGACCGACGGAGCGGGCGGTGTTCGTGCTTCGTGAGGTCTTCGACCTGCCGTACGGCGAGATCGCCGCGGCGACGGGGAAGTCCGTGGCCGCGGTGCGCCAGATCGCGCGGCGGGCCCGCGAGCACGTGGCGGCCCGGCGGCCGCGGATGCGGGTGAGCCGGGCGGAGCAGCGGGCCGTGCTGGAGCGGTTCCTGGACTCGCTGCGCACCGGGCGGTTGCAGGAGCTGATGGAGGTCCTGGCCCCGGACGTGGTGATGATCGCCGACGGCGGCGGGATCGCGGCTGCTGCGCTGGCTCCGGTGTGTGGAGCCGAGCAGGTGGCGGCGGTGCTCGCGCGCGCGAACCGGCTGGTCGCGGGAGCCTGCGACACGACGACGGTGTGGCTCAACGGCGCGCCCGCGGGCCGGATCGACATCGACGGCGAACCGACCGCGGTGAGCGTCGTGGTGGAGAACGGGCTGGTCACCCGGGTCTATCTGATGAGGAACCCGCGGAAGCTGACCCGGCTGGACGAACCGGCCGCACTCGCCAGGTAGGCCGCGGAGCCCCCGGCCGGGTGGCCGAGGGCTCCGATGTGGCGTGCGCGTGGGCGCAGGACGTCAGACGCTCACGCCGAAGTCCTGGGCGATGCCCACGAGGCCCGAGGCGTAGCCCTGGCCGACCGCGCGGAACTTCCACTCCGCGCCGTTGCGGTAGAGCTCGCCGAAGACCATCGCCGTCTCGGTGGCCGCGTCCTCCGAGAGGTCGTAGCGGGCGATCTCGGCGCCGCCGGCCTGGTTGACGATACGGATGTAGGCGTTGCGGACCTGGCCGAAGTTCTGCGAGCGGTTCTCCGCGTCGTAGATCGAGACCGGGAAGACGATCTTGTCGATGTCGGCCGGGAGACCGGCCAGGTTGACGTTGATCGCCTCGTCGTCGCCCGCGCCCTCGCCGGTGCGGTTGTCGCCGGTGTGGACGATGGTCTGGTCCGGCGTCTGCTTGTTGTTGAAGAAGACGAAGTGACCGTCGGAGTAGACCTTGCCCTGGGGGTTGACCGCGATCGCCGAGGCGTCGAGGTCGAAGTCCGTGCCGGTGGTGGTGCGGACGTCCCAGCCGAGGCCCACGGTGACGGCGGTCAGGCCCGGAGCCTCCTTGGTGAGCGAGACGTTGCCACCCTTGGACAGGCTTACAGCCATGGTTGGGAGTCCTTCCCTCGTTGCGTACGGCTTCGTACGGGGCTTCGTACGGGCACGAAGCTACAGCTATCCCTATGAACGCAGCGAAGGGTGCTCAAGGTTCCCCGCCACTCCGCGTTTCTTTGCTTTCTTTACCAAGATGACCGTGTGGCGGGTTCCGGGGATATTCGCGTGACGTGGGGGCCGCGCGAGCGGGAACATGGTGGGCATGTCTGGTCCCTATGTCGTCCGCGGCTCCGTCTCGCTTCCCGAGGCCGAGCTCATGTGGCGTTTCTCGCGGTCTTCGGGGCCGGGCGGGCAGCACGTCAACACCAGTGACTCGCAGGTGGAGCTCCGCTTCGACCTCGCGGGCACCGAGGCGTTGCCCGAGGTGTGGAAGGCGCGGGCGCTCGAGCGGCTGGCCGGCCGGCTCGTCGACGGCGTCGTCACCGTCCGCTCCTCCGAGCACCGGTCCCAGTGGCGCAACCGCGAGACCGCCGCCGTACGCCTCGCCGCCCTCCTCGCCGAGGCCACCGCCCCGCCGCCCAAGCCGCGCCGGCCGACCCGGATCCCGCGCGGGATCAACGAGCGTCGGCTGCGGGAGAAGAAGCAGCGCTCGCAGACGAAGCGGGGCCGGGACGGACGGGACTGGGGCTGACCGCGGAAGGGGGCCGGGGGCGGGGGCGGTCAGGACGCGTCTGACCCTTCCCGGCGGGCGCGCGACACCTGGTACGGCGCCTCGCCGCGTTGTCGGACCACCCGAGTACTTCCGGTACACGGGCGGTCCTCCGCCTCGCACCGCACCGGACGCCGCACGCACCGCACCGCACGCACCGCACCGCACGCACCGCACCGGACGCCGCGCACCGCGCGCACCGCACCGGACGCCGCCCGCGCCGATCCGACGCGCGTGGCCGGACACGCGCTAGTCCAGGGCGAGGACGCCGACCGTTTCTCCCTCGCTGGTCTCGCCGTTCTTCCGGAAGCCCAGCCCGAGATAGAAGTCCGCGGGACCGTTCTCGCCCTCGTGCCAGGTCACGTACATCTCCGTGGTGCCCCGGCGGCGCAGTTCCGCGGCCACGGACTCCACGGCGAACCGGCCGTAACCGCGGCCCTGTTCACCGGCGGCGATGTTCAGCCGCCACAGTCCGGAGCGGATCGGGCCGCCGTCGCCGCGCCCGTTCCAGTCGATGTCGAGAAAGGCCATCAGAAAGCCGACGGCCCGGTCGCCGTCCATGATCAGGCGCGGCCAGGCGACCCCCGCGCGATGGACGTAGGCCTCCGCGAGCGACTGCATCACCGGAGAGACCGCGAACTCCTGGTCGGGCCGGACCCGAATGCCGGTCGCGGCCTCGAAATTCGCGGGAGTGATGATGTCGAGTCGGGGCCCTGAAGTCGTCATGCGGGCACCCTAGGCGGGCCGCTCGTCCGGCGGCCACGGCATTTCCGGTGTCACCCCAACTGCCGGTAGCGGCCCCGGAAATGCACCAGCGGGCCGCCGTCCGCGCTCGGTACCGACGCGGTGAGCACGCGGCCGATCACCAGCGTGTGGTCGCCGGCCGTGACCTGCTGCTCGGTGCGGCACTCCAGGGTCGCCAGGGCGCCGCCGACCAGGGGTGCGCCGGCGACCTCGCCGCGGGTGTGCGGGATGTCCTCGAAGAGCAGCCGGTCGCTGATGCGGCCCTTCATGGCGAAGCGGCCGGCGATGTGCCGCTGGCTCTCGGAGAGCACCGACACCGCCCACAGGGGCTGCTCGTCGAGCAGGTCGTCCATCCGGGAGCCGGTGCGCAGGCTGACCAGAACCAACGGCGGGTCCAGGGAGACCGACACGAACGCCGTCGCGGTCATGCCGACGTCCTCGCCTTCCGGTGCCCCGGGGTCGTCCGGGTCGAGGGACGGCTCCCGGGCGGTCACCAGGACCACGCCGTCGGCGAGCCGGGACATGGCGGCGCGGAACTCGTCGTTGCTCACTCCCTCAGCATGCCTGGAGCGGGTCTCGGACACGGTCTTGAGCACAGCCGGCTCGAGTACGTCTGGGGGCATGTCCGAAACGCTAGTGTCCGTCCGGCGCGCGGCGCATCGGACCTCCGCCCGAGCAGGGTCGTAGGACCGTGGACCGATTACCCCGGCGCCGACTACCCCGGCGCCCCGTTCCGGTGTCCGTCCGGGCATGTTCGTGCCTGTCCGTGTTCAGGAAACACACAGGAAAACGCGGAAACTCCACTCAAATGTTCATCTTCATCTGTGACTTGAGTCACAAGAAGCATTAATTGTTGACCCTGTGTACCGAGTGGGGAGCGCGCTGTGATTCAGTGGCGGAGGCGTCACAAGGAGACACACACCGACAGCACAGCACCAGAAGCGACGTTACGCCGAGAACAACCCTTGATTCGCTGCGAAGTCTCGGGGGGAGGGCGAAACACATGGAGACCGAGTCGGAGCCTTACGTCCGCCTTGCGTCCCTGCGACAGCTGCACCAGGTCATGGCCGACATGAACACGGCCCGGAGCCTGGCCGACACCTTGCAGACCGTCGCCGACGGCGTGGTCACGGCACTCGGGTACGAGCTGGCGTGCGTCAACCTCGTGCGTCCCGACGGCGATCTCGTGGTCGCCGCCTTCGCCGGCAACCCGGCCGCCGAGGCCCTGATCACCGGCCGGGTCGGCTCGCGCGAATCCTGGGAGCGGCGTCTCGCCATGGGCGAGACCTGGGGCGACCTGATCTTCATACCCCACACCGAGGGCTGGGTCCTCGACGACAACGACGTGCCCCAGTGGTACACCGACGGCCCCGCGCCGCGCTTCGAGGACGAGTGGCACCCCTCGGACCGCCTCTTCGCCCCCATGTACATGCCCGCCGCCCCCGGCAGCGGAGGCGCCTGCGGCGAGCTGATAGGCGTCCTGTCCGTGGACCGGCCGCGCAACGGCCGCCGGCCCGGCGCGTGGGGGCGCGAAGCCCTCCAGATGTACGCCTTCCAGGCCGCCATCGCCATTAGCAACGCGCGTCTACGTGCGAATATGCAGCGGGCGCTGGTACGGCTCGAACGCGAGCAGCAGGCCCTGCGCGCCAGTGAGGAAAGCTTCCGGCAGGCCTTCGAGTACGCCCCCTCCGGCATGGCGATAGCCGAGATGGGCGGCGACCAGCACGGTCGGATACTCCGGACCAACGACGCCCTGTGCCGCCTGCTGGGCCGCCCCGCCTCCGCGATGCGCCGCTACTCCTTCTCCGACCTCGTCCACCCCGAGGACATAGGCACCCTGCTCCGCACCTCCGCCGAGGGCGGACGGGCCGAACTCCGCCTCGGCCGCCGGGACGGCACCTACGTCTGGGTCAGCCTGCGCAACTCCGTCGTCGCCGACGCCGCCGACGGGCCCCGCTTCCTCCTCACCCACGTCGAGGACATAGAGGACCGCAAGCGCCGCGAGCTCCAGCTCGCCCACCGGGCCTCGCACGACTCCCTCACCGGACTGCCGAACTCCGCCGAACTGCGCTCGCGGCTCTCCGCCCGGCTCTGCCAGCGCCCCCAGTCCACCCACCCCGCCGCCGTCGACGCCATGGACACCGCCTACGGCCATGCCGCCTTCGACGCCAACGGGCACGGCTTCGACTACCGGTCCGGCGGCACCGAGACCTTCGACGGCTACGACCACCATGTGCACACCGCCGCCCCCGAGGAGGGCCGCGACGACGGCACCAAGGGGCTCGCGGTCCTCTTCTGCGACCTCGACGGCTTCAAGTCGATCAACGACCGGTTCGGCCACAACGCCGGCGACGCGGTCCTCATCGAGGTCGCCCGCCGGCTCTCCCGCCAGGTCCGCGACGGCGACACGGTCGCCCGGCTCGGCGGCGACGAGTTCGTGATCCTCGCCGACGGCCTCGGCCGCGCCGACGCGGCCGACCTGGCCGTACGGCTGCGCAACGAGATCATCCAGCCGATCCGCGCCGAGGGCCGGGCCGTTCGGGTGGGCGCGAGCTTCGGCATCGGCTGGGCACATTGCGGGATGACCGCGGACGAAGTACTGAAGTCCGCCGACGAACGCATGTACGTCGAGAAACGATCTCGTCCCAAACAGCACAGGCGAGCCGGATGATCACCAGGTCAGCGAGCTGATGCGATCAGAGTCACCTGTTTGGGCCATCCGGAGCGGGTAGGCTCGCCAGTCTGACCGCACCATCGCATCCGACCCGCACTTGCTGAGGAGTACCAAGGGATGACGTCCGGCAACAACGGCGCGAGTACGCCCGAGGACGACGACCCGTTCGGCTACCTCTACGCCGACGGCCAGGCCAACGGCGCGCAGCCGCCCTCGGGTGGTGGCTACGGCTACCCCAACTCGGTCAGCAGAGTGCGCGCGGTCGGCGAGCGCCAGTACGGACAGCAGCAGACCGCGCAGTACGGCCAGCCGCCGACGATGCCTCAGCAGCAGGGCGCGTACGGCCAGCCGAACGCGCACTACGCCGCGCCCGAGAACTTCGGCGGCGGCGGCCCCTCCACCGGCCGCCAGCCCGCGCAGAACGGCGGCGGCCGCGGCCGCGGCCCCAACACCAAGGGCCTGCTGATCGGCGCGGTCGCGGTGGTCGCCGCGGTCGTGATCGGCATCGCGGTGGCCATGGCGAACGGCGACGACGGATCCGACGACAACAAGGCGAGCGACCAGCCCTCCACCTCGGCCTCCGCCTCCGCGAGCCCCTCGCCCAGCGAGTCGGCCGGCGACGACGGGGACAAGGCCGAGATCCCGCCGGTGGACGCGAAGGCGCTGAACCTCGGCGGCAGCGCCGCCCTGGCCTCGGACGTCGAGGGCGCGCAGGCGGCCGGCGGGGTCTACGTCGGCAACCTCAACCAGGTGGGCAACTCGGTCACCTGGACGGTCAACGGCGTCCCGTCGGACGGCGCCTACACCCTCTTTGCGCACTACAGCGTGCCTGGTGAGGACCAGGAAATGACGCTCACGGTCAACGGCAAGACCTTCGGCAGCAAGTTCCCGCTGAAGAACTACGCGAAGGCGGCCGCCGGCGACTTCGTCAAGGGCTGGACGACGAGCTACACGTACCCCACGCTCACCAAGGGCACCAACACGCTGACCCTCTCCTGCCAGGACGGCGACAAGTGCAACGTCCTGCTGGACCAGTTGTGGGTGAAGGCGGGCCAGGTCAAGAGGTGAGCCCCCGGGTTCAGGCCGCGGTGGCCTCCGGGGTCACCATGACCCGGCCGAGCAGCTCCTCGTAGGCGGCGCGGTCGAACTCACCCGCCGCCGGGGCCAGTACGGCCGCCGCGGACAGGGCGAGCGCACGGGCCAGGCGGTCCGGCCAGGGCAGCCGTTCGACCAGCCCCGAGAGCAGCCCGGCGGACACGGAGTCGCCGGCGCCGGCCGGGTTGCCGTGCATCCGGGCGGGCGGGGCGGCACGCCAACGGCCTTCAGGGGTCGCCGCGATCAGGCCTCCGGGACCGAGGGAGGCGACCACGGACCGCGCCCCGCGCCGACGGGCGTCCTGGACGGCGGCGGGCGGCTCGTGCGAGCCGGTGAGTTCGGCCAGTTCGGTGGCGTTCGGCTTGACGATGTCCGGGCGGGCGGCGACCCCCCGGCGCAACGGCTCTCCGCTCGTGTCCAGCAGTACCGGGACGCCCGCGGCCCGTGCCCGTCGTACCAGGACCGCGTACGCGCCCACCGGCACGCCCGGCGGCAGACTGCCGCACAGGGCCACCGCGTCGGCGTCGGCGAGCAGCCCCTCGTACGCCTCCTGGAAGGCGGACCACTCGGCCGGCGCGATCACCGGGCCGGGTTCGTTCAGCTGGGTCGTGTCGCCGGTGCGGGCGTCGACGACCGCGACCGTGCGGCGGGTGGTCCCGGTGACCGGGACGAGGGCGTCCACGATCCCGGTCGCGGCGGTGAGTCGTTCCTGTACGGCCCGGCCGGTGGGGCCGCCCACGAAACCGGTCACCGTCACCTCGTGGCCGAGGGCGGCCAGCACCCGGGCGACGTTCAGCCCCTTGCCGCCGGGCCGTTCCCGCACGTCGGTCACCCGGTGCGAGGCGTGCGGCCGCAGCGCGGGCACGCGATAGGTGAGGTCGAGAGCGGTGTTCAGGGTGACGGTGAGGATCACCTGGCGGCCTCCCCCGGCTGGCGTGCGTACATGAACGGTTCCGGAACTCTCCGGCTTCCGGAGGCCTGATCATGCCAAAGAGACGGCGACCGGCCCAGTGCGCGGGCCGGTCACCGTTCCTGTGCGGGGGGACGTTTCAGGCCAGTTGGGGATCCACCACCCAGTCTCCCTTGCGCATCACGCCCTTGAGCTCGAAGTTCTCGTCCAGCAGGACCAGGTCGGCGTCCTTGCCGGGCTCCAGCGAGCCCACCCTGTCGTCGATGCCCAGCAGCCGGGCCGGGTTGGCGGACAGCGCGGCGACGACGTCCCCGACCGGCAGCCGGTCGATCGTCACCGCCCGCTGGAAGGCACGGTCCTGGGTGAGGGTGGAGCCCGCGATCGAGCCGCCCTCCACCAGCCGGGCCACGCCCTCGCTGACCTCGACCTCCAGCGGGCCGAGCAGATAGCGGCCGTCGCCGATGCCGGCCGCGTCCATCGCGTCCGTGATGAACGCCACCCGGCTCGGGCCCGCGTGACGGAACGCCAGCTCCAGGGCGGCCGGGTGCAGGTGCGTGCCGTCGTTGATGAGCTCGACCGTCACCCGCTCGTCCTCCAGGAGCGCGGCGATCGGGCCGGGGCTGCGGTGGCCGAGCGGCGGCATCGCGTTGAAGAGGTGCGTGGCGACGGTGGCTCCGGCCTCGATGGCCTGAACCGTCTGCTCGTACGTCGCGTCCGTGTGCCCGACGGCGGCGATCACGCCGTGCTCGGCGAGCAGGCGTACGGAGTCCAGACCGCCCGGGAGTTCCGTCGCGAGGGTGACCATGCTCGCCCGGCCGCGTGCCGCGTCGATCAGCTTGCGCACCTGAGCCGGGTCGGGGTCGCGCAGCAGCGCCTCGGAGTGCGCGCCCTTGCGGCACGGCGAGATGAAGGGGCCCTCGAAGTGGATGCCGGCCAGGTCGCCCTGCTCGGCCAGCTCGCTCAACAGGCCGGCCTGACGGACCAGGAAGTCCATGTCGTCGGTGACGGTGGAGGCGACGAGGGTGGTGGTGCCGTGCAGCCGGTGGGTGTGGAGGGCCTTCAGCACGTCCTCGGCGGCGCCGGAGAAGGAGGCGCCGCCGCCGCCGTGGTTGTGCAGGTCGACGAAGCCGGGGACCAGCCAGTGGCCCGACACGTCGAGGACGTCCCCGTGCGGGGCTTCGGCCGCGATCTTCGTGCCGTCGATCGTGACGCGGCCGTCGGGAACCGTGCCCGTCGGCAGTACCACCCTGGCGCCGGTGAGTACCTGCGGGCGCGTCGTGGGTCGTCGCGCCCCGTGGCGGAGCCGCATATCGGCGCTGTCCCGCGCCCCTAGGGGGGTGGCCATCAGGGTGTTACCTCCATGCCGTCGGTTGTGTTGAGGAGATCCCAGGCCAGGAGGCCCGCGCCCAGGCAGCCGGCGGTGTCGCCCAGGGCCGCCGGGACGATCTCCGGCAGCTTCTGGAAGGTCACCCGCCGGCGGACCGCGTCCCGTAGGGGTGTGAACAAGGTTTCCCCCGCCTCGGCGAGGCCGCCACCGATGACGAGCGTGCGGGGGTCCAGCAGGGTGAGGGCGGTGACCAGGCCGTCGGCGAGCGCGTCCACGGCGCTCTGCCAGACCCGGACGGCGTTCGGGTCGCCGGACGTGACGGCCTTCGCGCAGTCGGCGGCGTCCGCCTCCGGGTCCCCGCAGGCCGCCGCCCATGCCTCGCCGACCGCCGCCGCCGACGCGAAACGCTCCAGACAGCCGTGCTGTCCGCACGGACACGGGGTTCCGCCGGGTCGTACGACGATGTGGCCGATCTCGCCCGCGAAGCCGTGGGCGCCCGCCTCCACCCGGCCGTCGACGCCGATCGCGCCCGCGATGCCGGTGCCCAGCGCCACGAACAGGAACCGGTCCGCGCCCCGGCCCGCGCCGATCCGGCCCTCGGCGAGGCCGCCGGTGCGCACGTCGTGCCCGAGGGCGACGGGAGTGCCGAGGCGGTCGGCGAGCAGGGTGCGCAGGGGCACGTCCCGCCAGCCCAGGTTGGCCGCGTAGGCGGCGACGCCGTTCGCCTCGTCGACGATGCCGGGCACGGCCACGCCCGCGGCGGCCGCGGGCGCGCCGAACTGCCGGGCGCCGTGTTCGCGCAGCTCGGCGGCGAAGTCGAGGATGCCCGCGACGACCGCGTCGGGTCCGCGCTCACGGCCGGTGGGCCGGCGGGCCCGGTGCAGCAGTGCGCCGTCCGCGCCGACCAGGGCGGCCTTCATCCCGGTGCCGCCCACGTCCAGGGCGATGACATGTCTCACGGGGACAGTGTGGACCGAGGACCCGCGAGAGGTCTAGTCCACTCGCGGGTTGTGGGGGTACCGTGCCGCCCCGGAGGCCGAAAGAGGTCTAGTCCACACGGGTGGTGTAGACCTTAATCCGCATAGCGGTCCATTGGTATGATCAATCAGTTGGGAGCGTCACGGTGCAGCGGCGGGCACGGAAGTCAGGAACGATCACGGGAGCGGTCGCGGGAGTGTCGGCCCTCGGCATGGCCGCGGTCCTCACCGGCTGCGGACTCTCCTCGGACTCCGGCGACGTCACGCTGAGACTCGTCGCCGCCGACTACGGAGACAGCAGCGCCAACAGTTCGAAGAAGTACTGGGACAAGCTCGTCGACGGTTACGAGAAGGACCACCCCGGCGTCACCGTCGACGTGAGCGTCTACTCCTGGAACGACGTGGACGCCGAGGTCAAGGCGATGGTCGACGCGGGCAGGGCCCCCGACATGGCCCAGATCGGCGCGTACGCCGACTACGCGGCCGCCGACCGGCTCTACAAGGTGAGCGATGTGCTCTCCATCCCCGTCGAGGCCGACTTCGTGTCCCAGCTCGCCAACGCGGGCGAGGTGCACGGGGTGCGGTACGGCATGCCGTTCGCCTCCTCCACGCGGCTGCTGTTCTACAACAAGACCCTCTTCGCCAAGGCCGGCCTGACCCCGCCGACCACCTGGGCCGAGCTCGCCGAGGACGCGAAGGCGCTCAAGGACGAGGGCGTGAAGTACCCCTACGCGCTGCCCCTCGGACCCGAGGAGGCGCAGGCCGAGACCCTCCAGTGGCTGCTCAGCGGCGGGGGCGGCTACACCCAGACCGTCAGCGCCTACAGCATCGACTCCACCGAGAACGTCGAGACCTTCGACTGGCTGAAGGACGACCTGGTCGGCAAGGGCCTCACCGGGCCGGTCGCGCCGGACAAGCTGAACAGGGCCGCCGCGTTCGCCGCGTTCGCCGCCGGCGACGTGGGCATGCTCAACGGGCACCCCTCGCTGATGAAGGCGGCCGCGAGCAAGGGCGTGAGGTTCGGCATGGTGCCGATGCCCGGCGTCGCCGGCCCGACCAAGGTCTCCATGGGCGTCGCCGACTGGATGACCGCGTTCAAGCAGAACGGACACGCCGAACAGGTCGGCGACTTCCTCGACTACGTCTACAGCGAGAAGAACGTGCTGGACTTCTCCCGCGAGTACGACCTGCTGCCGGTCACCACCTCGGCCTCCCAGGTCATGGGCGCGGCCGAGGAGGACGCCGACCTCAAGCCGTTCCTCGACGAGCTCCCGCTCTCCGAGACCTACCCCGTCGGACGGACCTCCTGGGCGAAGGTCAGCGCGGAGATCAAACAGCGGATCGGCCAGGCCGTGACCGCGAACGGCGACCCGGCCGGCGTACTGGGCGAACTCCAGACCACGGCCACGACGCTGGACGCCGGCACCGGCTGACGGGCCGCCCGGCGCTGGGCCGCTGTCGGTGCCGGGCGTTACCGTGCGGACATGGAGCGGCGAGCGGAAGCGGACGAGCTGGGGGCGGGGGAACGGGGCATCCTCGCCCTGGAACGGCGCGGGTTCTCCGGCCCCGGCGCGAAGGAACGGGCGATACGCGAGGAACTGGACCTGTCCCCGGTCCGGTACTACCAACTCCTCAACGCCCTCCTGGACGACCCCCGCGCCCTCGCCCACGACCCGGTCACGGTGAACAGACTGCGCAGGGTGCGGGAGGCGAGGCGGGGGGAGCGCTGAGTGTATTGACCCGTGAGGTCGGGGACGCGGCGTCCGGTGCGCTGCGTCGCGAGGCGCAGGACCGCCCGCGTACCGGATGTACTCGGGTGATCCGCCACCGCGGCGAGGTGCCGTGCAGGGCGTCGCGCGCCCGGCGGGAACGGTCAGCCGCGTCCTGGCCACGGGCGTGCGTTGGTTATCGTCGGCGTATGGGCACCCACGAGACGCACTCCTCGGAACCCGATCCCCTCCGACGTCCCCTCCCTCTTCCCGTTCCGGTCACCCCGGCGGGCCGCGCCGCGCTCGACGCGATCGTCGCCCGGCCCGCCGGCGCGCTGGTCGCGCTCGACTTCGACGGCACCCTCGCCCCGATCGTCGAGAACCCGGAGGACGCCCGGGCCCACCCCGACGCCGTCCCCGCGCTCACCGCCCTCGCGCCGAAGGTCGCCGCCGTGGCCGTCATCACCGGGCGGCCCGCCGAGGTCGCCGTACGGCACGGCGGGTTCGCCGGGGCCGAAGGACTGGAGCACCTCTGCGTCCTCGGCCACTACGGCGCCGAACGCTGGGACGCCCGCACCGGCGCCCTCAGCGCCCCGGCCCCGCACCCCGGAGTGGCCGCCGTCCGCGCCGAACTCCCGCGGGTCCTGGCCGCCGCCGGGGACCTGCCGGGCGTCTCGGTCGAGGAGAAGGGCGGCCGGGCCGTCGCCGTCCACACCCGCCGCGCCGACGACCCCCGGGCCGCCTTCGAGGCGCTGCGGGCCCCGCTCACCGACCTCGCCGCCCGGCACGGCCTGATCGTCGAACCCGGCCGGATGGTCCTCGAACTGCGCCCGCCGGGCATGGACAAGGGCGTCGCCCTGCTGGAGCACGTCCGCGAGACCGGCGCGCGGTCCGTCCTCTACGCCGGCGACGACCTCGGCGACCTGCCCGCCTTCGCCGCCGTGGAGAAGCTCCGCGCGGACGGTGTCCCCGGGCTGCTGGTGTGCAGCGGCAGCGCCGAGGTCGGCGAACTCGCGGAGCGCGCGGACCTCGTCGTCGACGGGCCCGCCGGCGTCGTACGGCTGCTGGCCTTGCTGGCGGCCAGGATGGCTGACTGAAGGTCGAATCCGCAGTGTTGGTCGGCCGGTTTCGGCTTCGTGAACAGAGAAATCGTCACGCAGAGTCGTCGCGCCGCGCCGTAGCATCACCCGCATGGTCGACGGAACTGCGTACGCACGACCTGCGGGCCTTGGCACAGGAACTCAGGCTGTCACCAGAGGCTCAGGACGCACTGAAGGGGTGCGCCCGGCCCCGGGTCAACGGCCGCGCCCTCCAGAAGGTCGAGTCCCACGCGTTGCACGAGGCGTGGCGGTACGGTGCGGATCTGGAAGCGGCTGATCAGAAACTCGCCTTGGACGCGCTGCGTACCTTGATCTCGGAGTCTCGGAAGTGATGGACGGCGTGAACAGCGGAGTGAGAGCGCAACCGGACCTTGGCGATCATGGCGATACCGTGCCTGGTCGTCTCTTCACCTGGGTGGATGTCGACGAACACCTTGCGTTTCTGGCGGCTGTCGGGCGCTGGCCCGACTGGTTGTTTGAGGCGGACGCCTGGTGGGACCAACTGGTGCTGACGATCACACCGGAAACGACCGAAGACAACGTCCGTGGTTGGCTGGACCGTGCCTTGGGCCGAGGGTCGGTGCGAGGAGCAGAGGGCGAACTGGTGCTTGCCCTGGACCGGCCGAGCGGCCTCGGTACCGAAGGCATCCCCGTGACACTCCATCGTGCAGAAGGCAGGGTGGAGAAGCGACGAGTCCCCCGTCTGACGGAGCGCCGGACAACTGCCGAACTGGCAATGAGCCTTGCCCGACCGCTCGCGGACGGTTTCCCCGGCGATGTCCAGATGATCGCATTCCACTCCTTCAAGGGTGGTGTGGGCCGCACGGTGCATGCGGTCGCCCTTGCCGATCACTTGGCTCGACTCGGACAACGCGTCCTGCTGATCGATGCGGACCTCGAGGCACCGGGCATCACCTGGATGCACCAGGCCCAGGGCGGAACCTGCGACATCGCCTACGAGGATGTTCTTGCGCTTCTGCACGGCACGACCGGTGGAGACCTGTCGTCCGTGGTCGACATCGTGCGCGGCTACCTCGCGGGACAGTACGTTGTCGGAGGTACCGGCCAGGGGAAGCTTGCGATTCTGCCGGCCACGCGTCGCTCCCGGCTCGGCCCCCCGCGTATCGAGCCGGTCGACCTGCTCACTCCTGATCGGTCGAAGTACTTTCTCACCGAGTCCCTGGCGGAGGTTGCGGCAGCGGCTGATTTCGATGTGGTGATCGTGGATCTGCGAGCCGGCGCATCCGAGCTGTCCGCGCCCGTGCTCCTCGACCCTCGGGTGCAAAGGGTGTTCGTCACTACCCTCAGCAGCCAGTCCCTGGACGGAACGGTCCGCATGATTCGGCAGTTGGGAGCCAAGGCCCCCGCGCTCCTGGGCCGAGACCCCGCGCCGGCCGCCGTAGTGACGCAATACCGCATGGACGTCCACGACGCTGATGCCGAGGCTGCCCGGGAAGTCCTGGTACAGGCCCTCGACGACGTGCTCGGAGTGACGGAGGGCGACGAGCACGAGCTGGAGTTCTCGCTGGACTCGCAGGCGGTGACGGTTGCTCTGGTCAGCCCATTTCGCGATGAGTTGATCGCGCTGCCGCGCAGTTGGGACGACGTGGTCGATGTCGTACGCCGCTGCGGGCTCGGGGACAGGGTGGCCGAACTGGCCCCACAGCCCCTGCTGGAGGCGGTGGGGAACGAGGCTGACGTTCCCACGAGCGTTGAGGAGCGCCGAAGCGCCCTGCGTGAACGCGCGGCGTCGCTCGTCTTCGCCGAACGCACCGGTCTGGACGGCGCGCTGGGCTTCCTGTCCACCGAGCCGTTGCAGCGTCTGATCGGCGATCACCGCAGTTCGTTGCCCGTGACCGTGGTCGTGGGGGCCAAGGGTGCCGGAAAGACGTTCACGTTCGCACGGATGTGTGCTGCCGGAAGCTGGTCGGACTTTGCCCGCAGAGCCAGGATGCAGGTCTTGGACGATGCGCTCGTCGTGCCTGTCCTTGATCCCGCCAACCTTGACCAGCAGCCCACCGGGGACGGGCGTACCGGACCACAGGATCTGCGTGACCGGGCCGCGGGAGGCCGGGGAGCCACTCGTAGTCAGATCCTCAAGGTGCTCAACGATGCCCTGCGCTCTGGCGACGACAGCACCGACTCCTACGTCTGGCTCAACGTCTGGCTGCGCTGCATGGCGATCGCCGGCGGCAGCGAGGTCGCCCCGGACGCCGGCTTCGACGCGGAACGGGAACTCCTGGCACTCGGCGCACAGCGGAAACTGCTCTTCGTCTTCGACGGGCTGGAGGACTTCCTTCAGGAACTCGAAGGCGAGGCCAAGCGCGTGGCACTGCGCACTTTGCTGGTCGAAGTGCCCGACTGGTTGCGCTCGCTACGCGGACGTCCGCTCGGCGTGGTGGTGTTCGTCCGACGTGACCTGGCGACGTGGGCGATCCGGCAGAATCTCGGCCAGTTCCTTGACCGATATGAGGCCTATGCTCTGAGGTGGGACGCCCAGGAGGCACTCCGGCTTGCCCTGTGGGTTGCCGTGACCGCCCGGGCCGTGGCGAAGCCCGACCGGGAACTCATGGAACTGTCGTACGAAGACATCGCTCAGGCGCTCCGCCCTGTGTGGGGCGCCAAACTCGGCTCGGACAGTTCGCATGAAGCCTGGTCGGAACGCTGGGTGCCGGCGGCGCTGGCCGATTTCAATGATCAGGTGCAGGCCCGGGACGTCGTGCGCTTCCTCCGGCAAGCTGCGGACCTGTCCGCAGGAGACGAACAGACGGACCGCCTGCTCGTTGCGATTGCCATGCGCGACGCGCTCGCGATGTGCAGTTCGGAGAAGGTCAAGGAGATCGGCCAGGAGAACAAACAGCTCGGCGAACTACTGCGAGGACTGGAACGGTATGCGCCGGAGGTATTGATGCCCTTCAGCGCGGAGGACGTCGGGCTGGATGCTCCCGGTATCGCCGCACTTGTCGAAGCAGGTGCGTTGGCCAGGGATTCTGACGGACGCTACCGGTTGCCGGAGATTTATCGGCACGCACTCGGATTCAGGACTCAGGGGCGGGCTCGCGTCGTGCGCAGGTGAATGGCAGGGCCCGCCGGCGTCGTACGGCTGCTGCGGGAGCTGGCCGCTCAGCTCGGCTGAAGCTCCCGCAGCGCGTTCAGCTGGTCCAGGAACCACCGGGCCGGGGGAAGCGCGGTCGCCGCCGCGGACAGCCGCTTCGTGCGCTCGGCCCGCTCCTCCGGCTTCATGGTCAGCCCCTCGTGCAGGGCACGGGCGGTCTCCAGGATGTCGTACGGGTTCACCGTGATCGCGTCCTCGCGCAGCTCCCAGTAGGCACCCGCCTCGCGGGACAGCACCAGCGCGCAGCCCTCGTCGGAGACGACCGGGACCTCCTTGGCGACCAGGTTCATGCCGTCCCGGATCGGGTTGACCAGGGCCACGTCGGCCAGCCGGTAGGCGGCGAGGGAGCGGGCGAAGTCGTCCTTGAGGTTCAGCAGGACCGGGGTCCAGCCGGGCGTGCCGTAGGCCTCGTTGATCTCCTCGGACAGGCGCCGCACCTCGGCCATGTAGTCGCGGTAGACGGCGAGGTCCTGGCGGGAGGGGTAGGCGAAGGCCACGTGGACGACCTGTTCGCGCCACTCCGGGTGGTCGTCGAGCAGCTGCCGGTAGGCCAGGAGCCCGCGCACGATGTTCTTGGACAGCTCGGTGCGGTCGACGCGGACGATCGCCTTGCGGCCCTCGCCGATCTCCGCGCGCAGCGCCACCATGCGCTCGTCGACGTCCGGCCGGTGTGAGCGCTCGCGCAGGAAGTCGGCGTCCGCGCCGAGACCGTGCACGCCGATCTGCGTCTTGCCGGGTCCGCCGGCGAACTCCGTACAGCACAAGGTGAACGCGTCCGCCCAGCGCCGGGTGAGGAAGCCCAGGCGGTCCGCGCCGAGCATGCCGTGCAGCAGCTGTTCGCGGATGTCCCCCGGCAGCAGCGCGAAGTAGTCCACCGGCGCCCACGGCGTGTGCGAGAAGTGGCCGATGCGCAGGTCAGGGCGCAGCTCACGCAGCATCCCCGGCACCAGACACAGGTGGTAGTCCTGGACGAGGACCGCCGCGCCGTCCGCCGCCTCCTCGGCCAGCGCCTGCGCGAACGCCCGGTTGTAGGCCTCGTACGACGCCCACTGGCGGCGGAACTCCGCGTCGAAGGCGGGCTCCAGCGGCGTCTGGTAGAGCAGGTGGTGGACGAACCACAGCACGGAGTTGGCGATGCCGTTGTACGCGTCGGCGTGCACGTCGGCCGGAACGGCCAGCATCCGAACGCCCTCCTCGCCGACACCGCGCCGGACCGCCTCCCGGTCGCCGTCGGAGAGCGCCGAGCACACCCAGAGGGCGCCCGCCTCGGGGCCGATGGCCGACAGGCCGGAGACCAGCCCGCCGCCGCCGCGTTTCGCGTGCAGCGAGCCGTCCTCGCGTACTTCGTAGGAGACCGGGCCGCGGTTGGACGCGACCAGCACCTCGGCGGCCGGGGCGGCAGTGTCGTGCGTGGAAGCCATACGCCTCAACCTAGCCCGGTCGGGAAACGCTCAAACGTACGGTCGCGCTGTGTGGACGGGCCGTATCTGGCCGGATATCGCCGTTATCGGCGCTATCGCCGTATACGGCCCGTCCGACGCGTTACGCGACCTTGCGGGTCGCGTACTCCGCGATCTCCGCCATCGGCGGCCGTTCCTCGGTGTCCACGGAGTACGTGCGCGGCTCGAAGCCGTCCGCGCTCCGTTCGAACTGGGTGAGGGACGGGCGGATCAGGTGCCCGCGGGCCAGCCGGAGCTGGGCGGTGCGGTAGATGGCCGCCGCCATCCGGCCCAGCGCCTGCCCGTCCTGGTGACGGTGCTTGCGCACGCCGATGTCGACCTGGGCGAGGGCGTCCAGGCCCACCAGGTGCAGGGCGTCCACCAGCATGCCCAGCTCCACGCCGTAGCCGACGGGGAAGGGCAGCTGCTCCAGCAGGCTCCGGCGGGCCGCGTACTCGCCGCCGAGCGGCTGCACGAACCCGGCCAGCTGCGGCCAGTGCATGTTGAGCAGCGGGCGGGCCATCAGCTCGGTGACCCTGCCGCCCTGGCCGGCCGCGCCGCCCAGCGGACGGTCGTACATGCCCTTGACCAGATCCACCCCGGGGTCGGTGAGCAGCGGGCCGACGATCCCCGAGACGAAGTCCGAGGAGAACTCCCTCAGGTCGGCGTCGATGAAACAGACGATGTCCCCGGTGGTGACCAGCAGGGAGCGCCACAGGACCTCGCCCTTGCCGGGCACGGCCGGTATCCGCGGCAGGATGTCGTCCCGGTGGACGACCCGCGCGCCGGCCGCCGCGGCCACCTCGGACGTACGGTCGGTCGATCCCGAGTCGACGACGACGATCTCGTCGACGAGCGGGACCTGGTGCATGAGGTCGTGACGGATGACCGCGACGATGTCGCCGACCGTCTCCTCCTCGTTCAGCGCGGGCAGGACGACGGACACCGACTGGTTCGTGGCGCGCTTCGCGGCCAGGATCCTGTGGAGCGGACGATCGGTCACGGACCAGGAGCGGGTGGCCAGCCAGCGCTCAGTTTCTCGAAGCACAGTCTGCGGCTCCTCACTGTCGTGATCACACCGGGTGCACGGGAGGTGACCGTGTGATCCATCTCGCGGTTCGGACGACTCTCTCAACTGTCCTGGCCTTCGGTTACAGTCTTGAACAACGCGGATGACCATCGCATGTCCGAGGTCGCCCGCGTTCACAACTTCATACCGCTCATCCAGAGGGGCAGAGGGATACGGCCCGATGAAGCCCCGGCAACCCTCCAGCCGGTCTCGTAACGATCACTGATCCACGTGGTGATCGCTTCGCGAGGCTCCCGGCTCGGGAAGGTGCCAAATCCGTCTCACGGCGAGATGCGTCGTGAGGAAGATGAGGAGAAAGGGCCTCGCCTCACATGGCTGCGCAGACTGTTGCAAGCACCACCGACTCTACGACGTCCTCTGCTGTCGACCTCGGTCCGGCCGCGGCGTTGACCTGCCGCGAGTGCGGCCACCGTGTGCCCCTCGGCCCGGTCTTCGCCTGCGAGGAGTGTTTCGGCCCGCTCGAGATCGCCTACGACTTCTCCTCCTACGACACGGAGGAGCTCCGCAAGCGCATCGAGGCGGGGCCCGCGAACATCTGGCGCTACGCGCCGCTGCTGCCCGTCCCCGCGGACGTGGCCGACAAGCCCAACATCAACCCCGGCTGGACCAAGCTCGTCCAGGCCGACAACCTCGCCCGTGAACTGGGCGTCGACGCCGGCAAGCTCTTCGTCAAGGACGACTCCGGCAACCCGACGCACTCCTTCAAGGACCGTGTCGTCGCCCAGGCCATCGAGGCCGCCCGCGCGTTCGGCTTCACCACTCTCTCCTGCTCCTCCACGGGCAACCTGGCCGGCGCCGTCGGCGCCGCCGCCGCCCGGGCGGGCTTCCGGTCCTGCGTGTTCATCCCGCACGACCTGGAGCAGGGCAAGGTCGTCATGGCCGCGGTCTACGGCGGCGAGCTCGTCGGCATCGAGGGCAACTACGACGACGTCAACCGCTTCTGCTCCGAACTCATCGGCGACTCGGCGGGCGAGGGCTGGGGCTTCGTCAACGTCAACCTGCGGCCGTACTACGCCGAGGGTTCCAAGACGCTGGCGTACGAGATCTGCGAGCAGCTCGGCTGGCGGCTGCCGGACCAGCTGGTCGTGCCGATCGCCTCCGGCTCCCAGCTCACGAAGATCGACAAGGGTCTCCAGGAGCTGATCAAGCTCGGGCTGGTCGAGGACAGGCCGTACAGGATCTTCGGAGCGCAGGCCGAGGGCTGCTCCCCGGTCTCCGTGGCCTACAAGGCCGGGCACGACGTGGTCCGCCCCCAGAAGCCGAACACCATCGCCAAGTCGCTGGCCATCGGCAACCCGGCGGACGGTCCGTACGTCCTCGACATCGCGCGGCGCACCGGCGGCGCGGTGGAGGACGTGAACGACGAGCAGATCGTCGACGCGATCAAGCTGCTGGCGCGGACCGAGGGCATCTTCGCGGAGACCGCCGGCGGTGTGACGGTGGGCGTGACGCGCAAGCTGATCGAGAGCGGTCTTCTCGACCCGACGCTCACCACCGTCGTGCTGAACACGGGCGACGGACTGAAGACCCTGGACGCGGTGGCCGGCACCGGGCTGACCGCGACCATCCGTCCGAACCTGGAGTCGTTCCGGGACGCGGGTCTCGGCTGAGAGTTCCGTCGTTCGTCTGCGGGCCGTGGGGCTGGTCGCGCCCACGCGGCGGCAGCCGCACGATCCAGACAGCCCCGCGCCCCTTCTGGGCGCTCCGCCTGACCGGAGGTCGAAAGAGAATGAGCGTCAACGTCCGCATCCCCACCATCCTGCGCACCTACACCGGCGGCCAGGCCGAGGTGAAGGCCGAGGGGGCGACCCTCGGTGAGGTCATCGCCGACCTGGAGAAGAACCACACCGGCATCGCCGCCCGGGTCCTGGACGACCAGGGCAAGCTGCGCCGGTTCGTCAACGTGTACGTGAACGACGACGACGTCCGCTTCGAGCAGGGTCTGGAGACGGCGACCCCGGACGGCGCGGGCGTCTCGATCATCCCGGCCGTCGCAGGTGGCTGACCGTAGTTCAGTACCCATCGGTAGTAACCGTCGGTAACAGCGATTACCGAGTGTTCATCGAATTGCCCTCTCCGCGATAGAAGCGGAGGGGGCAATTCAGTGTGGTTGAGCGCGGTACAGTTGGGGAACCCGGTCCGGATCGCCGGATCCGGAGCCTTTGATTTCTGCCCCGCGCCCGATGAGAAGCAGCCAATGTGTGCGCCTCTTTCGTGGCTTTTGTGGCTTATGCAGGGCCCGACTTGCCCTTAATTCAGGCGAATTCTCGCCACATTCCGGATCCCGCGCGTCCGGAATTCTCGTCCGACTGACCTGTTGCAGACGGCAGTTGGACAGATACATTCAGCCGCGGTCGACGCGTTCCGGCGCACGCCCCCAAGCCAACCGGGGGGTGAGGTCTGACCCGGATCCGCGAAGTGCGGATCCGTGCAAGGGCCAGTAATAGGGGAGTTAGGCATGGCTCAGGGCACCGTCAAATGGTTCAACGCGGAGAAGGGGTACGGCTTCATCGCGGTCGACGGTGGTGCGGATGTTTTCGTCCACTACAGCGCGATTCAGATGGACGGCTACCGCACCCTGGAAGAGGGTCAGCGGGTCGATTTCGAGATCTCGCAGGGTCAGAAGGGGCCGCAGGCGGACATGGTCCGGCTCGCGACCGGCTGAAGCACGCGCCGACTGAAAGCGTCGTTCTTCTGTACAACTGACGAAGGGCTCGCACCCCCACGGGGGGCGAGCCCTTCGGCCTGTCCGGGGACGTCCGCTCGGTCTGTCCGGGGACGTCCGCGAGGCGTCGGCGAGCCGTCCGTGCGGGGTGTCCGGAAGGGCACGGGTCCGGCGGAGGCGCTTGCACTCTCATGGGTCGAGTGCTAATCATTGGCGTTAGCACTCTGAAGGTGAGAGTGACAACGAGGACCGGGTCGGTGAGGCCCGCAGGCCAGGTGGGGCAAGGAACCACGAGGCCGGCGAGCCGTCCGTCGCGGGCGCCAGCGCGGTCCGGAGCAATCCACCCCAGTCCGGGAGGACCACTTCACATGGCCAAGATCATCGCGTTCGACGAGGAGGCACGGCGCGGCCTCGAGCGCGGCATGAACCAGCTCGCGGACGCCGTGAAGGTGACGCTCGGCCCCAAGGGCCGCAACGTCGTCCTCGAGAAGAAGTGGGGCGCACCCACGATCACCAACGATGGTGTTTCCATCGCCAAGGAGATCGAGCTCGAGGACCCGTACGAGAAGATCGGCGCAGAGCTGGTCAAGGAAGTCGCCAAGAAGACGGACGACGTCGCCGGTGACGGTACGACCACCGCGACCGTCCTCGCCCAGGCCCTGGTCAAGGAAGGCCTGCGCAACGTAGCCGCCGGCGCCAACCCGATGGCCCTCAAGCGCGGTATCGAGAAGGCCGTCGAGGCCGTCTCCGGTGCCCTGCTCGAGCAGGCCAAGGATGTCGAGACCAAGGAGCAGATCGCTTCCACGGCCTCCATCTCCGCCGCCGACACCCAGATCGGCGAGCTCATCGCCGAGGCGATGGACAAGGTCGGCAAGGAAGGCGTCATCACCGTCGAGGAGTCCCAGACCTTCGGTCTGGAGCTGGAGCTCACCGAGGGTATGCGCTTCGACAAGGGCTACATCTCGGCGTACTTCGCCACCGACATGGAGCGTATGGAGGCCGTCCTCGACGACCCGTACATCCTGATCGCGAACTCCAAGATCGCGAACGTCAAGGACCTGCTCCCGCTCCTCGAGAAGGTCATGCAGGGCGGCAAGCCGCTGCTGATCATCGCCGAGGACGTCGAGGGCGAGGCCCTGTCGACGCTGGTCGTCAACAAGATCCGCGGCACCTTCAAGTCCGTCGCGGTCAAGGCCCCGGGCTTCGGCGACCGCCGCAAGGCGATGCTGAACGACATCGCCATCCTCACCGGTGGCGAGGTCATCTCCGAGGAGGTCGGTCTCAAGCTCGAGAACACGACCATCGACCTGCTCGGCAAGGCCCGCAAGGTCGTCATCACCAAGGACGAGACCACCATCGTCGACGGTGCCGGCTCCTCGGACCAGGTCGCCGGCCGGGTCAACCAGATCCGCGCCGAGATCGAGAACAGCGACTCGGACTACGACCGCGAGAAGCTGCAGGAGCGCCTGGCGAAGCTCGCCGGCGGTGTCGCGGTCATCAAGGCCGGCGCCGCCACCGAGGTGGAGCTCAAGGAGCGCAAGCACCGCATCGAGGACGCCGTCCGCAACGCGAAGGCCGCCGTCGAGGAGGGCATCGTCGCCGGTGGTGGCGTGGCCCTCATCCAGGCGTCCTCCGTCTTCGAGAAGCTGGACCTCGAGGGTGACGAGGCGACCGGCGCGAACGCCGTGCGCATCGCGCTCGAGGCCCCGCTGAAGCAGATCGCCGTCAACGGTGGTCTCGAGGGTGGCGTCGTCGTCGAGAAGGTCCGCAACCTGCCCATCGGTCACGGCCTGAACGCCGCGACCGGTGACTACGTCGACATGATCGCCGAAGGCATCATCGACCCGGCGAAGGTCACGCGCTCTGCCCTGCAGAACGCCGCCTCCATCGCCGCGCTGTTCCTCACCACCGAGGCCGTCATCGCCGACAAGCCGGAGAAGGCCGCCGCGCCCGCCGGCGGCGGCATGCCGGGCGGTGACATGGACTTCTGATCGACCTCACGGTTGATCGCCTGTCCTACAGGCCGAGGGCGGTACTTCCCGGAAACGGGGGGTGCCGCCTTCGGGCGTTCTCGGGGTGCGCTCAAGAATGTGAGCGACGTCAGTTGCTGCGGCCGACCTTCAGCACGTAAACGGTGACAGTGTCGCCGTCCGGCCGGTAGAGCACGCGCCAGTTGCCTATATGCAGCCTGTAGTAGCCCGAGGTGCCCAAGGCGCTGGCCGCCTCCGGGCGTGGCTCGTCGGCGAGCGCGCGTACAGCCGCGGCAGTCGCCTTGGCGCCCACGGGGTCGATGGCACGGAGCCGCCGGAACTCGGCCATGGCGTGCTGCTCCCAAACGACCGCGTGCGTCATGAAGCGGCCGCCTGCCGGTCCTCCGCCTCCAACTGGTCCATGAACGCGTCGTGAGACATCGACTGGCCGGACGGAGCCGCCTCACGAGCCCGCGCTTCTGCGATGTCCGCCTCATCGCGCAGCCGCTGAAGCTCTTCCAGTTCGCTTATCGGGATGAGCGCGGCGGCGGGCCTGCCGTACTCGGTGATCAGGATGTGTTCCTGGCCGTGCCGGACACGACCGACGAGCTGACCGAGCTGATTGCGGGCTTCCACAAGCGGATATGTCTCCATGGACAAACTGTACACACCTGCCGGTGTGTGCGGTGAAATCATCGGGACGTCGCTGTCCTTTCCGGGCGTGGCCGGGACATCGCGGCTCGGATGCCGGCCGTGTGGGCGTGGATGGCCGCCGCGGACAGGGGCGCATTGGAGTGGGCGTGGGCGCGCTCCTCCCGGCAGCCGCTGCATACACCCCCCGGCAGCGCTTCGGGTCGGCCCGGGACACGACACTCCGCGCACTCCAGCATCCGGCGGGGCGGGCGCGGCGCCGGTGGTTCCGGTGGGAGTTTGTCCGTCAGGCGGCGGTGGAGCAGGGCCGCCGGGCTGTGGACGGGAGTGGGCAGGCCGGCGGTCATCGAAGCCAGGAGCGTCTCTTCGGTGGCTCCCCGCGCGAACCACTCCTCCACCAGCGGAGCGAGCTGCGCGCAGTCGGCGGCGGAGAGGGAGAGGGCGGGGGCCGTGCGGCCGAGGGCCGCCAGGAGGATGTGGGCTCGGGAGCGGGTGGCGGGCCGGGTTCGTTCGGGGTCCGGCGCGTCTTCCGGTACGTCACCTCGCGTGAACGTCACCCACCAGCCGTCGTCGCGTGCGGTACGGGTGAACCACGTTCGGGTGATCCAGCGGGATTCGCCCGAGGCGGTTGCCATGCGTTCCCGGCCCCGCCTCAAGTGCCCGGCCTGCTGGATGCGGTTGAGGGCTGTCCGGAGGGCGCACTGGCCGTACGGCAGCTGCTTGGCCAGCGTCTTCACGGAGATGTCGGTGCCGTCGGGGAGCCGGTCGAGGTACGCGGCGATGGCCGCCTCGCGGGGCGGGAGGTGCGCGAAGTCGTGACGGGTGCGGCGGAGTTGGCCCGGTGCGGAACGTTTTCCGTAACCCGGATTGGCCATCGGGTGCGGGGATACGTGCGCGGGCGGGGAGGCGGCACTAAGCTTGGCATCAGCCACGGATCGACTGCTTTCGATCTTGTAGGTCAAGCCCCCGCAGGTGTTGGCGCACCTGGCGGGGGCTGTTTCGTTATGCGCACGCTAGAGCGTGGTGACCTTCCGTGGCAAGTCGGTCGCTCCGCGTCAACTTGCCGGGTGGGAGGGTGGGTTGAGACCCCTAACCCGTTCCTTGCAAAGAGGGCTCGGCACTGGAGGCTTGAGCTTCGGGGCGGGTGTGGATCAGTCCACCTTGAGGTTCTCCACGAACACGGACCACGCCTCGGCCCGAAACGCGAGCTTCGGGCCGTGGGGGGTCTTGGAGTCGCGGACGGGGACGAGGGTGGGGTGGCCGTCGGCGACTTCGAGGCAGTTGCCGCCGTCGCCCCCGCTGTACGTCGACTTGCGCCAGCGGGCGACCTCCAGGCAGTTGCCGCCCTCGCCGCCGCTGTAGCTGGACTTGTGCCAGGTGGCGGCGGTCAGGTCGTACTCATCGGTGCTCTTCTCCATGCTCGTAATCCTGCGCCACCGACTCCAGCAGGGCCAGAGAATGCTGCGGCGAAAGTGCCGTTGCCTGGAGCAGGTTGAACATCAAGGTGTGGCGGGCGACTGTGGCCGGGTCGTCCAGGAGCTTTCCCATATCCGGTGCCTCCACGAAGGAGAGCGGGGGTGCGTCCTCGAACTCCATGAGCTTCAGGGAGCCGTGCATCGACGCGTGCGCTCCGGCACCGAACGGCAGCACTTGCACGATGATCCGGCGTCGACGGGCCAGGTCCGCCACGTGACGCAGGGCCTCCGCCATCACTGTCCCGCTGCCGACCTCTCGGCGGAGCACCGCCTCATCGAGGATCACCCACAACAACGGGGTTGTTGGATCGTCGAGGAGGCTCGCGCGTTCGAGGCGGGTGGCGACCAGATCGTCGATCTCGCCGTCCAGAGCTGTCGGCTTGTACGCGCGGAACACACCGGTGGCGTACGCCTTCGTCTGCAACAGGCCCGGGATCAGCATCTGCGCGTACTCGCTGATCGCCGTGGCGATCGCCTCCGCCTCCGCCGCCTCCACGAAGTGGTCGGGGTACCTCGACGTGGCCAGGGCCTTGCAGTTGCGCTCGAAGAACCCGCTCGTGCCCAGGATCTCGTCCACCTGGACGGCGTATTCGAGGTGCAGTCTTCGCGTCCCGGCCTCCAGTTGGCCGATGAACGACCCGCTGACGAAGAGCGGCTCGCCCAGTTCGGCCTGGCTGAGCCCCTTCCGCTCGCGGGCGTGCCGCAGCTCCGCCCCCAGCAGGGCGCGTGGCGACGATGACGGATCGAGGTCCTTCGGGCCTGGCATGGCGACTCCCTGTCACACAGGTGGGGTTGTTGGGACGCCGTATCTGGCCAGGTTAGGAGCATGACGGACACGCTGTGTGGTGAACGGGAACACTCAGCGTGGAGGGATGGGCGAGATGGGGACGACAACGGGTGACCGGCCCGCACGGACGGTCCAGGAGGCCGTGGATCAACTGCGAGCGGCCTTGCACGACGCGGGGATCATCCTGCCGTCGCTGCGGATCGACCCGGTCTCGGGCGCGCACGGTGACCCGTACGCCTTGGTGGACCTGGGCCGTTGCAACCTGGGCGTGGCCTCGCGGCTGGCCGCGGCGCTGCGAGGGGCGGGGGCCGACGCGTGAGCGGGGCGTACGTCCGGGACGCGCGGAGCGGGCGGATCGGGGAGGTCATGGAACGGCTGGAGGGCCGGGTGGTGCTGCGGCCGGTGGGCGGCGGGCGGGAGTGGGACTGTCTGCCGGAGGACGTGGCAGAGGCGGCGCCCGCCGAGGTGCTGCGGGAGAGAGTGCGCAGACTGAACCGTGACACTCGCTCCCGTGAGGAGACCGCCGGTCAGGAGGCGGTGTAGTAGGAGCCGACCGCGGGCTGGCCCGTGTAGTTGGGGCCGGTGGTGGGGTCGGCACCGAGGTAGTGGAAGGGGAGTCGGACGGTCGGCAGGGAGGGCGGCGGCGGGGACTTCGGCAGGGCGTCATTCTCGTGGCCGGGACGGGGGCCGGGACGTGTGAGCGGGATGTGCGGCCCGACCGCGTGGCCGGGATCACAGGGGTTGTCTCCCGGGGCTCGGAATGGCGCGGGGGGCCCGGGGGTTCCAGTGGGAGAGGCACTTGATGCATGTGCACATACCCACCGGTCCATCGTCCCGAGGAGCCCCCCACGTGAGCATCACCCCGCCCGCCGCCACGCGCGCCGCCGAGATTCTCGCCCGCCCGGTGTCCATCAACGGACTCACCGTCCCGAACCGCATCGCCATGGCGCCGATGACCCGCATGTTCTCCCCGGACGGCGTTCCCGGCGAGGACGTCGTGTCGTACTACGGCCGTCGGGCCGCCGCCGGTGTGGGCCTCATCGTCACCGAGGGGACGTACGTCGGGCACGAGTCGGCGGGACAGAGCGACCGGGTGCCGCGGTTCCACGGTGCGGAGCAGCTCGCGGGCTGGGCGAAGGTCGCGGAGGCCGTGCACGCGGGCGGCGGGACGATCGTGCCGCAGCTGTGGCACATCGGGATGGTGCGCAACCAGGGTGAGCCGCCGTACGCGGACGCGCCCGCCGTCGGTCCCTCCGGTATCCGGGTCGACGGCACCGAGGGCACCGGCAAGGCGATGACCCAGCGCGACCTGGACGACGTCATCGGCGCGTTCGCCGAGGCCGCGGCCGCCGCCGAGCGCATCGGCTTCGACGGCGTGGAGATCCACGGCGCCCACGGATACCTCGTGGACCAGTTCCTGTGGGCCGGCACCAACCGCCGCACCGACGCCTACGGCGGCGACGCCGTGGCCCGCGCCAAGTTCGCCGCCGAGGTCGTGGCCGCCGTGCGCGAGACCGTCTCGGCCGAGTTCCCGATCATCTTCCGCTACTCGCAGTGGAAGCAGGAGGCGTACGACGCGCGGCTCGCCGAGACGCCGGAGGAGCTGGAGGCCATCCTCGCCCCGCTCGCCGCCGCCGGTGTCGACTCCTTCCACGCCTCCACCCGCCGCTACTGGCTCCCGGAGTTCGACGGCTCGGACCTCAACCTCGCGGGCTGGACGAAGAAGCTCACCGGCAAGCCCACCATCACGGTCGGCTCGGTCGGTCTCGACGGCGACTTCATCAAGGCCTTCGCGGGCGAGGGCTCCCCGGTCAAGGGCATCGACGACATCCTCGACCGGCTGGAGCGCGACGAGTTCGACATGGTGGCCGTCGGGCGTGCGCTGCTCCAGGACCCGGAGTGGGCGGCCAAGGTGCTCGACGGCCGTCTCGACGAGCTGAAGCCGTACGACGCCGCCGCGCTGCGCACCCTCAGCTGAGTGACACCTCGCTGAGCGACACCTCGCTGATCGGCGCCTCGTTGAGTGCCAACTCGCGGGTATGGTCGGGGAGATGAGAATCCTTCAGCTCTCGGACACCCATATCGGCCGCGTCGACGGGCCCGACGGCCGTCAGGTCGACGCGGCCGACTCCCTGCGGCTCCTGCTCGGCGAACTCCGCCACCTGCGGGACGTGGACGCGGTCGTCGTCACCGGCGACCTCGCCGACGACGGCTCGGTGGAGGCGTACACGACCGTACGGGAGCTGGTCGGCGACTTCGCGCGCTCCCTGGACGCGCCCGTCTTCTACACCACCGGCAACCACGACGAGCGGTCCGCCTTCACGAAGGTGCTGGGCAGCGGGCACCCGGACGCCGTCCTCGACTTCCCCGGAGCCGAGCGGGCCGCCGTCAGTACGGTGGGCGGCTGGCGGCTCGTCACCCTGGACTCCCTGGTGCCGGGGCAGGTGTACGGCCGGCTCGACGCAGGCCAACTGGACTGGCTGCGGAACGTGTTGAGCACGCCGGCCGAGCAGGGCACCGTCGTCGCCTTCCACCACCCCCCGATCAGCCTCGACCTCTCGGCGACCCAGCGGGTCTTCGGGCTGCGCGACCCCGAGGGGCTGGCGGAGGTGATCCGGGGGAGTGACGTCCGTGCGCTGCTCACCGGGCACTTCCATCTCCAGCTCTTCGGGCTGCTGGCCGGCGTGCCGGTGTGGGTGACGCCCGGGGTCGTCAACCGCATCGACCTGACCACCGCGCCCGGCACCGAACGGGCGGTGCGTGGGGCGTCCGCATCCCTGGTGGAGCTGGGCGGGCCGACGGGGCCGATGTTCCACACGCTGCACGCACGGGATCCGCGGGCCCACGAGACGGTCTACGAGCTGGACGAGGAGCGGACCCGGGAGATCATCGCGCGCCACGGCTGAGGCCCGGGGGAGTTCCCTCTGTGTGACCTCGTCCGACCGCTGTCCCCTGGCCCGACCGTTGTCCCGCCTCCGGCCGCTGTCCGACCGTTGTCCCGCCTCCGGCCGCTGTCCGACTGCTGTCCCGCCTTGCCCAGCCACTGTCCCGCCTCCGTCCGACCTCGTCCGACCGCTGTCCCCTCGCCCGACCGCTGTCCCGTCTCCGTCCGGCCGCTGTCCCGCCTCGTCCGGCCACTGGTCCGCCTCCGTCCGGCCGCTGCCTTGCCTCGTTCGACCCGCCGGTCGACCTCCGTCCCGCCTCACCCGACCGCTGTCCGGCCTCCGTCCGTGACCTCCGCCTGGCCTCGTCTGGCCTCGTCTGGCCTCGTCTGGCCTCCGCCTTCTCTCTGGGGGCGCGAGCGCGGGAGATTTAGCTTGCTTAACTCAATCAATCTGCATAAGCTTGCTTGAGTCAAGCAGTTCACATCCCTCGTGCATCCGACGGAGGCCCTGTCATGTCCGACGCCCTTGCCCGACCCGCTGCGGCGGGAACATCCGCCCCACCGAGGTCGAACGCCGTGGTGGCGGTGCTGGCCCTGGCCGGGATCGTCGTCTCGCTGATGCAGACGCTGGTCATCCCGATCGTCCCCGAGCTGCCCAAGCTGCTGGACGCGCCCGCCTCCGACACCGCCTGGGCGGTCACCGCCACGCTGCTCGCCGCCGCCGTCGCCACCCCGGTCGTGGGGCGGCTCGGGGACATGGTCGGCAAGCGGCGGATGCTGCTCACCAGCATCGTGCTGCTGGTGTCCGGCTCGGTGGTCTGCGCCCTCGCCGACTCGCTCCTCCCGATGATCGTCGGTCGTGCGCTCCAGGGTCTGTCGGCCGCCGTGGTGCCGCTGGGCATCAGCATCCTGCGGGACACGGTGTCCGCCGAGAAGCTCGCCGGTTCGACGGCCGTGATGAGCGCCTCCCTCGGCGTCGGCGGCGCGCTCGGTCTGCCCACCGCCGCGTTCATCGCGGACAACTGGGACTGGCACATCCTCTTCTGGACCTCCGCCGCTCTCGGCGTCGTCTCCTTCCTGCTCGTGCTGGTGTTCGTCCCGGAATCGAAGATCCGCGTCGGCGGCCGCTTCGACCTCGTCGGCTCGCTCGGCCTGTCGGCCGGTCTGGTCTCGCTGCTGCTGGCCGTGTCCAAGGGCGCCGACTGGGGCTGGACCTCCGGTACGACGCTGGGCCTGGGTGCCGCCGCCGTCCTGATCCTGGCCGCCTGGGGCTGGTGGGAGCTGAAGGCCAAGCAGCCGCTGGTCGACCTGCGCACCACCGCCAAGCCCCAGGTGCTCTTCACCAACCTCGCCTCGATCGCCCTCGGCGTCTCGATGTTCGCGATGTCCCTGGTCCTGCCCCAGCTGCTCCAGCTGCCCGAGCAGACCGGCTACGGCCTGGGCAGGTCGATGCTGACCGTCGGTCTGGTGCTGGCCCCGCAGGGCCTGGTCATGATGGTCATGTCCGCCGCGTCCGCCAGGATCACCAAGGCCAAGGGCCCCAAGGTCACCCTGATGATCGGCGCGCTGATCGTCGCCTCCGGCTACGGCCTGAACATCGCGCTCATGTCCGAGGTCTGGCACCTGATCCTGGTGTCCTGCATCATCGGCGCCGGTATCGGCTTCACCTACGGCGCGCTCCCGGCCCTGATCATGGGCGCCGTGGACCCCTCCCAGACCGGCGCGGCCAACAGCCTCAACACCCTGATGCGGTCCCTGGGCACCAGCTTCGCCAGCGCCATCGCCGGTGTGATCCTCGCCCAGATGACCACCGACTTCGGCGGCTACGCGCTGCCCTCGGAGAACGGCTTCAAGGTCGTCATGGCCATCGGAGCAGGCGCGGCCCTGGCCGCCTTCCTCCTCGCCACCTTCATCCCGAAGCGCAAGGCCCCGGCCGGGCTCTCGGCGGTGGAGGACGCGACGGGCCCGGAGGGCGCCGAGGAGGCCGCCCCGGTCAAGGCGTGAGCGCCGACTGACGCGCCGGAGGCCCGACCTGCCTGACGGAGGCCAACCGTGCTGCCGGAGGCCAACTGTGCTGCCGGAGGCGGCTGTCACCCACACGAGGGGTGACAGCCGCCTCCGGCACTTTCGCCGATCACCGTCCGTTCCACGAGCAGCCGCCATTTCAGGAGTGATCCATGACGACACCCGACGCCATCGACGCCACCGACCGGTTCGTCGCCCGCACCACCGCCGGTGCCGTACGAGGTCTCCGCGAGGAGGACCTGACGGTCTTCCGCGGTATCCCCTTTGCCGCGCCGCCGGTCGGCGAGGCCCGCTTCCAGGCCCCGCGCCCGCCCCGGCCGTGGGACGGGATACGGGACGCGTACGCCTTCGGCCCGCCGCCCCCGCAGGAGGCGGGCATCCAGGGCCGGGCGGGGATCCCGGACGCCCCGACCGGCGACGACTGGCTGACGGTCAACGTCTGGACCCCGGACACGGAGCCGGGCCGGGCGGCCGCCCGGCCGGTGATGGTGTGGATCTACGGCGGCGCCTACAAGCTGGGTCACTCCGGCAGCCCCGGTTACGACGCGCAGCACCTCGCCCGCGCCGGCGACCTGGTCGTCGTCACCTTCAACTACCGGGTCGGCATAGAGGGGTTCGCGCGGATCGAGGGCGCGCCCGCCAACCGGGGGCTGCTGGACCAGGTCGCCGCGCTGGAGTGGGTGCGGGACAACATCACGGCGTTCGGCGGCGACCCCGGCCGGGTGACCGTCTTCGGCGAGTCGGCGGGCGCCGGTTCGGTGGCCTCGCTGCTGGCCATGCCGAGCGCCCGGGGCCTGTTCGGGCGGGCCATCGCGCAGAGCGTGCCCGGCACCTACTTCTCCGACGAACTCGCCCGCGACCTCGCGAGCGCGATCGCCGCGGAGGCCGGCCTGGCTCCGACGGCCGCCGACCTGGGCACGGTGGACCCGCGCACGCTGACCGAGGCCGGTGCGGCGCTGGGCGCGAAGATGGCCCAGCGGGTGGACCGGTGGGGGCAGGTCGCGCCCACCGTCACCCCGTTCTCTCCCGTGGTCGACGGCGAGATCCTGCCGACGACTCCCTGGCAGGCGCTGGCGGCGGGCGCCGCTCGGGACGTCGAGCTCATCGTCGGACACAACGCGCAGGAGTTCCGGCTGTTCCTCGTCCTGGGCGGCCTGCTGGGCAAGGTGACCGAGGAACAGGCGACGGCCGCGCTGCGCCTGTTCGCCCCGGGCGGGGGAGGGGAGGGCGAACAGGCCTACCGTTCGGCCTTCCCGGACGCGGACGCGGGCGAGCTGTACGAGCGGGTGCAGTCGGACTGGCTGTTCCGCATACCCTCCCTGCGGCTGGCCGAGGCGCAGGTGGCGGGCGGTGGCCGGGCCCATGTCTACGAGCTGACCTGGCCGGCCCCGGGAGCCGGCGGCGCCCTGGGCGCCTGCCACGGCCTGGACATCCCGCTGCTGTTCGGCACCTACGCGGCGGACCTCGGGAACCTGCTGTTCGCGGGGGCGGAGGTGACGGACGAGGCCCGGTCCCTGACGGCGGAATTCCAGCGGTCGTGGACGTCCTTCGCGCGGACGGGAGACCCGGGCTGGCCGGCCTACGACCCGGAGCGGCGGCTGGTACAGGTGCTGGACGCGGAGCCGGAGGTGCGCCCGTACCCGGAGGAGACCTCCCGCCGGCTGTGGGAGGGCCACGGCTTCCCGCCGCTGCCGCTGCCGACCGCGGGTGTACGCGACAGGGACTGAGCGCCGTACGGCGGTGGCGGTCCTAGAGGTTGCCGAGGGGCTCGATGTCGACCTTCACCGGGGTGCCCCAGATGCGCAGCACCTCGTAGTCGGTGAACTCGTGCACCAGGCGGTAGGCCATCGCGGGCCGGGATCCGCGGCGCAGGGCGGCGATGTAGAGCTCGGCCTCGCGGCGGTCCCTGCGCGGCGTCCCGCAGAGCTGCCACTCCTGGCCGGTCCACAGCTCCGCCAGCCAGCGCTGCTGGGGCTGCGGGCGGTCGGCGCGGGTGCCGTAACGGGAGGTGGACGGGGTGGGGGCGCTGTAAGGGGCCTGCGGGGCGGGGCCGTTGAACTCGGCGCGGCGGGCCGCCCGGCGGCGGGTCTCGCAGAGCAGGCACAGGTCGGGGGCCGCTTCGTCGACCGGGCCGTGCGGGTGCTCGGCGCAGCGGGTGGTGGGCGTGGCGCCGACGACGCTGTCGTCCAGCAGGTCCAGGGCACGCCGCAGATCGGCCTTGACCTCGTGCAGCCGGGTGTCCGGGGTGTCGCCGGTGAGCGCTTCGCCGTGCTCGCCGAGGAGTCGGAGGGCACGGCCGAGCGCGGTGAGCTGGGCGTGGTTCATGGCTCCAGGGTAGGGCGGGCGCGCGGGTGACGGCTCTCGGCCAATCTGCGCCGTGCGGCTGTGATTGTTGACAATTTCGGTGACGATCAGTGGGTGCGGGTGGTAGCAAAGGGGGCGACGGCAAGAGCTGCCTACTGAAGAGATGGATGTGGAGCGAGTGAAGCGCAGGACTGTGGTCATGGGGCTCACCGCGGCAGGGGCCGTGCCTGCCCTCGGGTACGCCCCGGCGGCCGCCGCGGCCGGGCAGGCCAGGGCATCCGGGGGCTCCGGGGCGGCGGCCGACGCCTCCCTGGTCTTCGACCCCACCGCCTACACCGAGCAGACCATCAGCATCAAGGACACCACCGGCACCGCGCACAGCGTGACCTACCGCTTCTTCAAGGTCGCCAGTTACGTCGCCAGGCCGGTGAACACGGTCTACCAGTCCCTGAACGTCAGCGTCCCCGTGTCCATCGACGGCGCCGCCGTGGACGCCTCCGACGCGCCCATCCTCTTCGCCAACGCCGTCGGCGGTTACATGCCGTCCTCCGTCGCGAACGCCACCGGGATCAGCGCGTCCGGCATGGGCGGCGGCACCAGCCGTCAGGCGCTGGCGCTGGCCGCCGGGTACGTCGTCGTGGAGCCCGGCGCCCGCGGCCGCAGCCTCGTCGACGCGAACGGCACGTACTACGGCACCGCGCCCGCCGCGATCGTCGACCTCAAGGCGGCGGTGCGGTACCTGAAGTTCAACAAGGGCCGCGTCCCCGGAGACGTCGAGCGGATCGTCTCCAGCGGCGTCAGCGCCGGCGGAGCCCTCTCCGCGCTGCTCGGCGCCTCCGGAGACAGCCCGCTGTACGACTCCTACCTCGCGGAGATCGGAGCGGCGGACACCTCCGACGCCGTCTTCGCCAGCGGCGACTGGTGCCCCATCACCGACCTGGAGCACGCCGACGCCGCCTACGAGTGGTGCTGGGGAGCCAACCCGCTCGCCTCCGGCGCGACGGTCGACGCGACGGTCTCCGCCGACCTGAAGGCCCAGTTCACGGAATACCTCGCGGCCCTGAAGCTGCGCGCCAAGGGCTACGGCGCCCTCACCGCCCGCAACCTGGACACCTATCTGCTGGAGACGTTCATCCAGCCCTCGGCCACCAAGTACCTGGGGGCCCTGACGGACACCGCCCGCGACACCTACCTCGCCGCGAACCCCTTCATCACCTGGTCCGCGGGCAAGGCCACCTTCACCTGGGCGGACTTCCTCACCCACGTGGGAGCCCGCAAGAAGAACGCCCCCTCCTTCGACGGCTTCGACCTGTCCACGCCCGAGTGCAACCTCTTCGGCACCGGCACCACGAAGGCCCGTCACTTCACGCTCTACAGCCTCCGCCACGAGGCCGGCGACAGCGCCCGCCTGGACGCCGACCTCCCCGCCAAGCTGCACCTGATGAACCCGATGTACCACCTCGTCGACAAGGTCAACCCGCACCGCGCGAAGCACTGGTGGATACGCCTCGGCACGAAGGACAGCGACACCTCGCTGTCGGTGGCCGCCAACCTCGCGACCCGCCTGACCGCGCTCGGCGACGACGTCGACACGGCCTACTACTGGGACGCGGGCCACGGCGCCGACCTCGACCCCGGCGACTTCGTCAGCTGGATCGGCCAGGTGTCGGGCCACCAGGGCTTCCGCTCCCGCTCCCGCTCCGGCGGGAAGTAGCGGCGGCCGGCCCGCGGTCGGTGACGCCGAAGGCGTAGGTCGCCGCGAAGCCGACCGCGTACCCCGTCAGCAGCCCGCCGGCGTAGACCGCGGCCGTCAGGCCCAGTCCCCGGTTGCCCGCCAGCAGCGGGAACAGGGCCCAGCCGGACGGGCCGATCGCCGTCGCCCCCACCTTGTCGCCGAGCATCGCGAAGAAGCCGACGAAGGCGCCGCCGGCCGCCCCGCCCGCGCAGGCGGTGAGGAAGGGGCGGCCCAGCGGCAGCGACACCCCGTAGATCAGGGGCTCCCCGACGCCCAGCAGCCCGGCCGGGAGCGCCGACCTGATCGTCGTCCGGATGGAGGTGTCGTGGCGCAGCCGCACGTACACCGCCACCGCCGCGCCGACCTGGCCCGCGCCCGCCATCGCCAGGACGGGCAGCAGCACCGTGTAGCCCTGCTGGTCGATGAGGGTGGTGTGGATGGGGATGAGGGCCTGGTGCAGGCCGAGCATCACCAGCGGCAGGAAGAGGCCGCCGAGCACCAGCCCCGCGAAGGCGCCCGTCGTCGCCAGCAGCCGGTCGGCGCCCGTGCCGATGGCCGAGGACACCACGCCGGCCGCGTACATCAGGCCGTACAGCGTGCCGAGCCCGGCGACGAGGACCGTCAGGGTCGGGGTGAGGAGCACGTCCAGCGCCTCCGGGACCCGGCCACGGCACCACTTCTCGACGCGGGTCGCCAGCAGCGCGGCCGCCAGCGCGCCGAGGACCCCGCCCTGGCCGGGGGCGAGGGTCACCCCGAACGCCGTCACCTTCGCGACCCCCGGGTAGACGACGATCGCCGCGACCGCACCGCCCAGGACCGGGGTGCCGCCGAACTCCTTCGCCGTGTTGTGGCCGACGAAGACGGCGATCAGCGCCATGAAGCCGGAGGCGACGGCGGCCAGGGCGGGGCTGAGGCCCGGCAGCCACCCGGCGTTGAGCAGCAGACCGTTGATCCCGGCGAGGATCCCGCAGCCGATGAGGGCGGGGATCAGCGGGACGAACACGGCGGCCAGCCGGCGCAGACCGGCCTTGAACGGAGTCGCGTTGCACCTGCGCCGCTCCTCCCGCAACTCGGCCCCGCGCGCGCCCAGTTCGTCGGCGGTGGACGGCCGGGCGAGCAGCTGCTCGAAGTCGGCCGTCACCCGTGTCACCACGCCCGGCCCGAGGACCACCTGGTACGAGCCGTCGTCGACGACGACCCCGAGCACCCCGGGCAGTGCCCGCAGCGCGTCCTCGTCCGCGCGGGACGGATCGGCGAGGCCCAGCCGCAGCCGGGTCATGCAGTGGGCGACGGACGTGACGTTCGCCGGGCCGCCCACCAGGGGCAGGATCGCGGCGGCTGTGGAGGAGGAGTCGATACGCACCCCCCGAGCGTGCGGCTCAGCCGCGCGCCGCACCGAGCGCGGCGCGCAGATGTCCCCCGGACTCCTCCAGAAGGCGGGCGGCCGCCGGCCCGTCCACCCCGGCCAGCAGGGCGAGGATGGCGTTCTTCACCTCGCCGCCGGTGGCCGCGAGGGCGGACTCGATCTCCGGCTCGTCCGCCCCGGTCGCCAGCGCCACGATCCGCCGGGAACGGGCACGCAGCTTCTCGTTCGAGGCACGGACGTCGACCATCAGGTTCCCGTACGTCTTGCCCAGCCGGATCATCGTGATCGTCGAGATCATGTTCAGGACCAGCTTCTGGGCCGTGCCCGCCTTCAGCCGGGTGGAGCCGGTGAGCAGCTCCGGCCCCACGACCACCTCGATCCCGTGCTCGGCGGCGGCGGCCAGCGCGCTGCCCGGGTTGCAGGCCAGCCCGACGGTCAGGGCGCCCCGGGCCCGCGCGTACCGCACGGCGCCGACGGCGTACGGGGTGCGACCGGAGGCGGAGACGCCGACCACCGTGTCGTCGGGGGTGAGCGCGAGGGCGGCCAGATCCGCCTCGGCGAGCTCCGCCGAGTCCTCGGCGCCCTCGACGGAGGTGACCACGGCCGACGGGCCGCCCGCGATCAGTCCGACGACCTGGCCGGGCGCGGTGTTGAAGGTCGGCGGGCACTCGGAGGCGTCGAGGACTCCGAGCCGTCCGGCGGTACCGGCACCGGCGTATACCAGCCGTCCGCCGCGTGCCATGCGTGCGGCCACCGCGTCGATGACGGCGGCGATCTGCGGAAGCCGCACGCCTACGGCGGCGGGGACGTCGGCGTCCTCCTCGTTCATGAGATGGGCGATGTCGAGGGTGGGGAGCCGGTCGATCTCGGCGAGGTCGGGGCGGAACGCCTCGGTGGTGAGGGATTCGAGCGCGGCGCGCAGCTCACTGGGGTCGGGCTGGGAGGTCATCGGCAGGGCTCTTTCCGGTGCGGGTCGGGACAACTGTCTGCACCTCCACGGTCTACCGGTGCCGGTGGGCCAACGCCTCGTACGACGCGGCCGACGCCGGCGCGGCCGTCGCGCAGGTGCGCCGGGCCACCCCCAGGAACAGGCAGTCCACCACCGGCAGCCGGCTCGTGCGGGACTACATCGCCGCCGGGCGCAGCTCGCTCTCCCGCGCGGTCGACGTGGCCGGCACATGATCGGCGTACCGCGTCACCGCGCTCTTCGGCCGTCCGGTGAGGGCGACGGTGGTCGCCCCGTGGTCGGACGTCACCAGCAGCGGTCAAGAGTGCGCACAATGGGTGCATGGAACCCATCAGCCCCCTGGAACAGGCGTTGCACACGGCACGCGCCCTCGTGCTGGCCGATCTGGCCTCCGGCGAGGTCGCGGCCGCGGACGTGGTGTCGCTGGTCGAGGACTCCGTCGTCCAGCGGCGCTGGTGGGTCGAGCAGTGGCCGGACGGCGTGGCCTACGTGGCGGGACTGGTGGCGCAGGACGTGCAGGACGCGCTGCTGGAGCGGCACGGGCGCTGGCCGGTCTGCCCGGTCTGCGGCTCCGGCGACCCGCACGCCCTCGAGGTCGAGCCCGAACTCGGTCCCGACCCGCACTGGGTGTGCCACAAGGCGGGCGTGAAGGTCGCCTCGGTGGGCTCGCTGGGGCCGGCCCTGGGAGGGGACCCGTCCTCGTGAGGCTCTCGTGACCGTCTACATCGACCCGCCGGACTGGCCGGGCCACGGCCGTATGTGGTCCCACCTCGTGAGCGATGTCTCGTACGGCGAACTGCACCTCTTCGCCGACGGGTTGGGCGTCCCGCGGCGCGCCTTCGAGCGCGATCACTACGACATCCCGTCGCACCGCTACGCCGAGGTGGTGGCGGCCGGCGCGGTCGAGGTGAGCAGCCGCGAGGTGGTGCGCCTGCTGACGGCGGCCGGCCTGCGCAGACGCAAGGGCGCCGGGCGGTAGGCGCCGGGGCCACGGGGCGGGGCCACGGGGCGGGGCCACGGGGCGGGGGTGCGGGCAGGCCGGCCGGCGCGGGGCGTCCTACGGCAGGTGCTCCGGCCCGCGCAGCTCGTACGCGTCCTCCTCGTCGCCGGCGGCCACCTTGACGAACCCGGCCCGCTCCAGCACACCCCGGGACGGGCCGTTGGCGTGCTCGACGACCGCGAACAGGCGCCGTACGTCGTCCCGTGCCAGCGCCCAGCCGGACAGCGCGCGCAGCGCCTCGGTCGCGTAGCCGTGGCCGCGGGCGGCCTCGACCAGGTCGTAGCCGATCTCCGTGCGGCCGTCCTCGTCCGGAGCCGTGTGGAAGCACATGCTGCCGACGGCCCGGCCGTCCGCTCGCCGTACGAGGACGTACAGGCCGAACTCCGGCCGGTGCGTGCCGGACACATACGCCCGCACCATCATTCCCGCGGCGTCCCGCGTCCCCTCGAACGGTCCGTCGTCGAGCCACACGAAGCCTCCGCCGCCGCCCGCACGCAGTCCGGCGGCGGCGCTGGGCGTGACGCCTTCGAGGGTGAGGCGTTCGGCGGGGATGCGCGGGGTGGTCACGAGGTGAGCAGTTCCAGTTCGCCCCGCAGGTTGTAGCGGGCCGTGGCCTCCCACCGCCCGCTCGCGTACGGCGTCCTGAACAGCCGCGGCAGATCGAGGAGTTGGCGCAGGATGTCCGCCCGGCCGGCCCGGAAGGCGTCGTTGGGGACGAAGTGGTACTCCTCGCGGACGGCGGCGGTGTAGGCGGCGTACGCGGTCGGCGGCGCGGCGAGGATCGCGAGGTCGGCGTCGCACAGGACCTGGCCGTCGAGGTCGTCGTCGGCCGGATCGTGGGTGACGGTGAGCCGGACGAGCCTCGCGACCTCGGCGGTCCGCTCCGGCGACACGCCCGCCTCGGGCAGCGCGCGCTCGGCGAGGCGGGCTGAGCGCTCCTCGTTCTCGGACCGGTCGGGCAGATAGACGGCGTCGTGGAACCAGGCGGCCAGCCGGACGACGTCCGGGTCGGCGGCGTGCTCCGCGAGGACGTCTACGCGGTCGAGGACCTCGGTGAGGTGAGTGAGCGTGTGGTACCGGCGCTGCGGCTCCTGCCAGCGGGCGAGGAGGTCGTCGGCGTAAGGCTCCGGGTCCGGGCCACCGGCCGGGCCCCGGGTCCTGTCCAGGGTGTGGCTGAAACGGGTGCGCAGGGCGTCGAGATCGGCCATGGCCCCATTGTCGCGCGTACGGAAGGGGTTCTCCGGCGTATTCTTGAATTGGACTAGACCTGTAATCGCCCGATGAAGCCGATGAAGCCGATGAAGCCGATGAAGTCGATGAAGTCGATGAAGTCGATGAAGTCGAAACGGCCGACGAAGTCGACGCAGCCGATACAGCAGACGAATGGGGTGCCATGAGCAAGCGTGCAGTTCTGGAGGTGATCGCCCTCGACGTCGAGGACGCCGTCGCCGCCCGGACCGGAGGCGCGGACCGCCTCGAGCTGGTCACCGACATGGCCGCCGACGGGCTCACCCCGCCCGTCGCGGTCTTCGCCGGGATCCGGGCCGCCGTCGACCTCTCCCTGCGCGTGATGCTCAGACGCTCCGAAGGCTTCGCGGCGGGAGCCGCCGAGGAGGTCGACTCCCTGGTACGCGTCGCCGGCGAGCTGCGGGCGGCCGGCGCGGACGAGTTCGTGCTCGGGTTCCTCGACGCGGAGGGCGGGGTGGACCTGGCCGCGGTGGAGCGGGTCGTCGCCGAGCTGGACGGCTGCCGCTGGACCTTCCACCGCGCCCTCGACCACGCCGGCGACCGCGACGCCCTGCGCAAGCAGCTGGACGGCCTGCCCGGACTGGACACCTACCTCACGGCCGGTTCCGCCACCGGCGTCGACGTCGGCCTGCCCACCCTGCTCGCGGAGGCGGCGCGGCAGGGCGAGCAGGGCTATGAGCAGCGGCTCCTCGTCGGCGGCGGGCTGCGCCTCGACCATGTTCCGGTGCTGAGGGCCGCCGGCATCGACGCCTTTCACATCGGCGGCGCGGCCCGACCGGACGGCTGGACCGGGCCCGTCTCGGCGGCGGCCGTGGCCGAGTGGCGACGAGCGGTGGACGGCGAGCCGAACGCGTAGGACGAAGCAGGGCCGGCCCGGTCGGCCCGGCCCGGTCCCGTCGGGCAGGGCGGCGGCGGTGAGGCCGTGTCCGTGCGGGATCTGGTCCTGGGCCGGTCGGGCCGGTCGGGCCGGTCGGGCGGGGCCGTGCCGGTGGCGGGCCCGGGTGCGGGGGTCGGTCTCGGGTCGGTCAGGTGAGCTGGGGCGGCCGTGGGGCCGTGGTCAGGTGAGCTGGGTCGCAGTGGGGCCGCGGTCAGGTGAGCTGGGGTGGCAGTGGGGCTGGGTGGGCCGCGGTCAGGTGAGCTGGGGTGGCAGTGGGGCCGTGTGGGTCACGATCAGGCCCGACACCGCTCGGGTCAGCGCCACGTACAGCCGCCGCAGGCCGGTCCGCTCGTCCGGTTCGCCGTCGACCACCGCCTGGGGTTCGTCCAGGACGACGTAGTCGTACTCCAGGCCCTTGGCCAGGGAGGCCGGGACCAGGGTGAGGCGGGTCTCGGCCGTGGTCTCCTCGCCGGGGGCCAGGTGGCCGATGCCCGACGCGGTCAGCGCTTCGGCCAGGGCCGGGATCCGGGCGTCGGCCGCGATCAGGCCCGTCGAGCCCTCGTTGCGCAGCAACTCCTCGCAGGCCGCGACGGTTTCGGCGGTGCCGACGACCGGCCGCAGGTCGAAGAAGCCGGGGTTCTCGCGGACCGAGGCGACGGGGGTCAGGCCCGGCGCGATGTGCGGGAGCAGGCGGGACGCGTAGGTGATGACGTCCGTCGGCACGCGGAAACCGGCCGTCAGCTCCTCGACCACCGCGTCCGCCTTGCCCAGATGCCCGAGGGCCTCCTGCCAGCTCCGGGTCGCCCACGGGGTGGTGCCCTGCGCCAGGTCGCCCAGCACGGTCGCCGAACCCGTCGTGCAGCGGCGGCCGACCGCCCGGTACTGCATGGGGGACAGGTCCTGCGCCTCGTCCAGGACCACATGGCCTAGGGAGGGGGTGCGCTCGACGATGTCGGTCGCCTCGTCGATCAGCACCGCGTCCGCCGCCGACCATCTGGCCGCCTTCACGGACCGGGCCGGCCTTCTGCCGGATCCCGGGAGCGCCCACAGGATCGTCTTCTGCTCGTCCTCGCTCAGCACGCCCTCCGCGTGCTCGGCGAGGAAGTCCGCGTCGGTGAGCAGCCGCAGCACCAGCTTCGCCGGATCGACGGCCGGCCAGACCTCCTTCACGGCCGCCTTCACCGCGCTGTTGCGGGCGACGGCGTCCTGCACCCGGTCGTCCGGGGCCTCCCCCGAGCGTTCCATCTGCACCAGGACGGCGTGCGCGATGCGCTGCGGCAGGGCCTCGCGGGCGGCGCCGTAGCGGATGTCCCGGTCCAGCAACTCCCGGACCATCTCCTCGAGTTCGTACGCCGGAAGCCGCCACCGCCGCGAGCCGCGCACGACGACGAGCGGTTCGCCCGGCATGCTGACGTGCGAGTACACGGCCCGCCGCAGCACCTCCGCCATCCTCGCGTCACCCTTGACGACCGCCGCGGCCGCGTCGTCCGTGCCGCGCACCTCCACATGGGCCACCAGGTCGTCGACCGTGCCCTGACGCACCGCCAACTCGCCCAGTGCGGGCAGCACTTGCTCGATGTAGTGGAGGAAGGACCGGTTCGGTCCGATGACCAGCGTGCCGGTGCGGGCGAGCCGCTCGCGGTGGGCGTACAGCAGATACGCCACCCGGTGCAGACCGACGGCCGTCTTACCGGTCCCCGGCCCTCCCTGGACACAGACCGTGCCGCCCAGCCCGCTGCGCACGATCTCGTCCTGCTCGGGCTGGATGGTGGCGACGATGTCCCGCATCGGTCCGACACGGGGCCGCTCGATCTCCCGCTGGAGCAGCTTGCTGGTCCGGGCCGCCTCCGCCGGGTCCGACAGGTGCTCGTCCTCGTAGGCGGTGAGGTCGCCGCCGGTGTAACCGAAGCGGCGGCGCAGCCCGACGTCCATCGGATCCTTCTTGGAGGCCCGGTAGAACGGCTGCGAGACCGGCGCACGCCAGTCGATGACCATCGGGTCGCCTTCGCCGTCGTGCACATGCCGACGTCCGATGTAGAACTGTTCCCCCTCCGCGCCCTCCGCCTGCTCGGCGCCGGGAGCGTGCAGGTAGTCGAGCCGGCCGAAGAACAGCGGGGTGTCGCTGAGGTCGGCGAGCGCCTTGATCCGCTCTCCGATCTGGCGCTCCAGGATCTGGGCGTTGACCCAGTTCGCGGTGACGTCGCTGATGTCGAGCGACTCGGCGTCCTCGCGCATGGCACGCAGGGCGCCCCGGGAGGAGGCGAGGTGCGCGCGTTCGCGGGCGAGCGGATCGTCGTCGACAGGCGTGGACGGCGTGGCTGGCATGGACGGCGTGGACAAGGTGGTGCCTCCGGACCGGCTGAGGTGGGCGCTGCGGTGAGTCCGTCCGGTTTCCGTCCGGACGGCGGCACTCCGGGAAGGGAGGCGGGCAAGAGCGGAGATTGTAGGTGAACGGCGGAGGACGGTGCCAACGCATTTATCGGGCCGCCACCCTCGGTGGGATCCGGCCGCCACCCTCGGTGGGATCCGGGCGCGCCCCCGATGGGACCGGCCGCACCCCCGTGGGACCCCTGCCCGGCGGCCCTCCGTCCCGTAGGGGAGACCCCCGCCCGCAGGTGTACCCGAGGAGTAGGCCGAATGGGGACCTGGGACCGATGCCCGCTTTATGCCCCGGAGCCCATCATGGAGACATGAGTGCAGCGACCCTGACCCCGGCCCCCGGTCGCCCGTCCGGCGCGACCTCCCTGTCCGACGTCCACCGCCACCGCCTCGGCGACGCCCTGCGCGCCGTGAAGGTCTTCGCGGGCGCCGCCTTCGACGTGATCATCCTGGGCGAGTACGGCGAGGAAGCGGGCGTCCGCCGCCGCAGGTGACTCAGGCCTCACCCGCGAGCAGCTCGTCCGCGTCCATGATCCGGTACGCGTAGCCCTGTTCCGCCAGGAAGCGCTGGCGGTGCGCGGCGAAGTCCTGGTCGAGGGTGTCCCGTGCCACCACCGAGTAGAAGTGGGCCTGGTGACCGTCCGCCTTGGGACGCAGGACACGGCCCAGCCGCTGGGCCTCCTCCTGGCGGGAGCCGAAGGTGCCCGAGACCTGGATGGCGACCGTCGCCTCCGGCAGGTCGATCGAGAAGTTCGCGACCTTGGACACCACCAGCACGCTGATCTCGCCCTCCCGGAAGGCGTCGAAGAGCTTCTCGCGCTGGGCGTTGGAGGTCTCGCCCTTGATCACGGGGGCGTTCAGGTGCTCGCCCAGCTCGTCCAACTGGTCGATGTACTGGCCGATGACCAGGATCTGCTGTCCCGCGAAGCGACGGACGAGCGCCTCCGTCACCTTCCGCTTCGTCGCCGTCGTCGCGCAGAAGCGGTACTTCTCCTCCGCCTCGGCGGTCGCGTACGCCAGCCGCTCGGAGTCCGTCAGGTTGACCCGGACCTCGACGCAGTCGGCGGGCGCGATGTAGCCCTGCGCCTCGATCTCCTTCCACGGCGCGTCGAACCGCTTCGGCCCGATCAGGGAGAACACGTCCGACTCACGGCCGTCCTCGCGGACGAGGGTCGCGGTCAGTCCGAGGCGGCGGCGCGCCTGGAGATCCGCCGTGAACTTGAAGACCGGCGCCGGCAGCAGATGCACCTCGTCGTAGAGGATGAGCCCCCAGTCCCGGGAGTCGAACAGCTCCAGGTGCGGGTAGACGCCCTTCCGCCGGGTCGTCAGCACCTGGTACGTGGCGATCGTGACCGGCCGGATCTCCTTGCGCGTCCCGCTGTACTCGCCGATCTCCTCCTCGGTCAGCGAAGTCCGCTTCACCAGCTCGTGCTTCCACTGCCGTGCGGAGACGGTGTTCGTGACGAGGATCAGCGTGGTCGACTTCGCCTGGGCCATCGCCCCGGCGCCGACGAGGGTCTTGCCCGCACCGCACGGCAGCACCACGACCCCGCTGCCGCCGTGCCAGAAGTTCTCCACCGCCTGCTTCTGGTAGGGCCGCAGCGCCCAGCCGTCCTCGTCCAGCTCGATCGGGTGCGCCTCGCCGTCGACGTACCCGGCGAGGTCCTCGGCCGGCCAGCCCAGCTTCAGCAGCGTCTGCTTGATCTGCCCGCGCTCGGAGGGGTGCACGGCGACGCTGTCCGGGTCGATCCGGACGCCGACCAGCGGAGCGACCCGCTTGGAGCGCAGGATCTCCTCCAGCACCGGCCGGTCGGTGCTGGTGAGCACCAGCCCGTGCGCCGGGTGCTTGCTCAGGGTCAGACGGCCGTAGCGGTCCATCGTCTCGGCGATGTCGACGAGCAGCGCGTGCGGCACCGGGTAGCGGCTGTACTGCACGAGCGCGTCCACGACCTGCTCGGCGTCGTGGCCCGCGGCCCGCGCGTTCCACAGGCCCAGCGGGGTCAGCCGGTAGGTGTGGATGTGCTCCGGCGCCCGCTCCAGCTCCGCGAACGGCGCGATGGCACGACGGCAGTCGTCCGCCTGCTCGTGGTCGACCTCCAGGAGCAGAGTCTTGTCCGACTGGACGATCAGCGGTCCGTTCACGTACGCCATCCCTTCCGCACGGGCCAAACCTCCAGTGTGCCGTACGGCGCGCCGCAGTGGTGGCGGGCTGCTTTCCGGCGGCCCCGCGCAACCCTGACCTGCGTTCGTGGGTCTGACCGGGGGAGCAGCGCGATGGGCGCGACGCGGTGGGGAGTCACGGTATGTCGGTCCTGTCGTTCCGCAGGGGTGCGGTCGGCGTGGGAGCCGCGGCGGTGCTGGCGGCCACGGGCACCTGGGTGATGTGGCCCGCGGCCATCGACGGGCGGCTGTGGAGCGAGGTACGGCCGGTGATCGAGGCCAGGATCGCGGCGGAGTCGCGGGGGAGCGGTCACGGCGAGACCGTGCCCGCGCTCGAGGCGCGCTGGTTCTGCGAGGCGAAGGCGCTCGAACTGGAGGAGCACGCGGGAGTGGTGCGGGCCGGCGTCAACACGCTGTGCGTCGAGTACGGGGTGCAGGACGACAGCCTCGTCGAGTGCGGGGCCGGGCAGTATCCGCAGGTGGTGCGGCTGGAGCGGGACGAGGCGGCCGGCGGGGGCTACCGGGTCGTCGCCCGGGAGGAGCCGCCGGACGGCGAAGGGTACGGCCGCTGGACGGAGTCCCACTTCGGGGTCTTCACCCGGTCCTCCCTCCAGGACCCGATGTCGCCCCACGCCCTGGAGGCCACGGCCCGCGCCCACTTCGGCCTGCCCGCGGACGCCTCGATCGGCCCATGCTGACCGGCCGGGCCTCGGCCCGTCGACAATCGGCCGGCGCTTCTGGCCTGACGGCTTGTGCCTGACGGCTTGTGCCCGATGGTTTGTGCCTGACGGTCTCGTGCCTGACGGCTTCTGGCCTGACGGCTTGTGCCCGATGGCTTGTGCCTGACGGTCTCGTGCCTGGCGGCCGTGTGCATGGCGGTTTCCGGCCAGGGGGGCGGGCCCGCCGGGGTCAGTCGTCCGCCAGTTCCGCGACGCCCGTGATGCGGTGCAGTGGGTAGGTGCGGACCTCGTCCGCCGTGTGGTCGTACGCCGTCACGAAGCCGCCCTCCACCCGGACCGGGGCGATGACGCGCTGGCTGGCGGTGCCCTCGGCGTTGACGTAGCCGATCCACAGGGCCTCGCCGGTGAGGACGGCGGCCTGCATGGTGGCGAGGGTCTCGGCGGAGCTGGTCCGGGGGAGTTCGCCTGGGGCGAGCGGGGCGGCGTCCTCCGTCGGTTTGCGGGGGGTCGTGGCGGCCAGGTCGCCGGCCCTGACCGCGCGGATCGCCGCGGTGAGCAGCGTGGTGTCGGGTACCGGCGGACCGTCCGGGACCGGCTCGGGAGCCGTGCGGGGCGGGGTGCGGTGGGCATGGGCGCGGGTGATCAGGACGTCCCCCTCGGCCGACTCCGCTGCGGGCGCGAAGCCCATCGCGCGCAGGCCCTCGAGGAGGGCCGCCGGGTCGGCCAGGGTCGCGAGCACCGTCGGCGCCAGACGGCGCAGGCGCAGGGCGGCGGCGCGCTTGTCGGCGAGGATCTCGTTCAGCAGGGCGTCGTCGTCGCAGCGGACGTAGGCCGAGGCCGCGCCCACCCGCAGATGGCCGTGCCGACGGGCCACGTCGTCGATCAGGTAGGCCAGCGGCTGCGGCACCGGCGTACGGGAGTGCTCGGCGAGGAAGGCGTGCAGGTCGGAGGCGCTGCGGCCGGCGTCCAGGGCGCGGCGCACCGAGCCGGGGGTGAAGCGGTAGACGGTCGCGCCGCCCTTGGACTCGACGTCCGCGAGGACGCTCAGCACATCGGCCAGCGGGCGCCGCAGCGGTCCGGGGGCGACCGCGGTCAGGTCGGCCTGGAGCAGGACGTGGTCCAGGGGCTCGGGGAGCAGCGGGGCGAGCAGCCGGGCGGCGGCCGCGGTGGCCACGGCCTGCTCGGGAGGCGAGAGGGGCGTGGCCGGGGATCCGGCGGCGGCCGCGCGGTGCGGGGCGGGCAGCTTGTCGCCGGCGCCGGTCGGATCCGTCCGACCGGCCCGACCGGCCCGACCGGTCCCACCGGACGGGCCGTCCTGCGCGGTGGGAGTGGGGGCGACGGTCGGGATGACGGTGGGCGGTCTGGGCGCGGACCTTGCCCCCAGCAGGGCCCGTCCGTGCGCCGACAGCGCGCCCCGGCCGGTCACGCCCAGGAGCTCGGCCTCCGTCAGGGTCCAGCGGGCCAGCCGGGAGCGCAGGTCGTCGTCGTCCTGAGGGCTCTGCGCACCTTGCTGGCCTTGCTGGCCTTGCTGTCCCTGCGCGCCTTGGGGACTCTGCCGGCCCTGCGGTCCGCGCAGCGGGCGTTCCCAGCGCAGCCGGGCCAGCACCGCCTCCGGGTCCGGGACGGCCCCCTCGGGCAGCCCGGCCAGCAGCGACAGCACCCGATGACGCACCTCGGGCGCGGCGGACCGGTCCAGGCCCGGACCCAGCGCCGACAGGGCCCGCTCCTTGAGGTCCCGGCCGCCGACCACCCCGGACGTCCGGGTCGCCGCCAGCCACGCCTGCGCGAGCTGCGCCCACCGGTCGGCGGGCGGCCGCTCCAGCCACTCGTCGTACTCCGGGGTGGCCGCGTACCGCTCGTCGGCCTCCCCGTCGGAGGCGAGCAGCCCGGCCGCGTACGCCAGCTCGACCCAGAAAGCGGCCATCGGCTCGGACACGTCGAGGGCGACGGCCGTCCGCTTCAGGTCGCGCACGCTCAGCCCGCCGGCCCGCAGGACCGCGGGGCCGCCCTCGTGCCAGTCCTTCAGCAACTCCTCCACGGTCGCCAGCGTCGTGTACGCCTGCCCGGCCGCCGTCGCGTCCACCACCTGGGGGCGATGCGTGGCGACCGCCTCGACGGTGGGCGGCACGGGTTCGGCCGTGCGGTGGGCCCGGCCCGCGCGCAGATGCAAAGCGACCTCGCGCGGCAGTACGACGGTCCCGGGCGCCGTGGGCAGCAGCAGCCCGCGATCGAGCAGCCAGCGCAGCCGCGCCGCCGGATCGGCCGTGACCTGCCCGTACGGCGGCCCCCACATCAGCCGCTTCAGGACCTCGACGGAGTCGGCGGGAGCCTTCGCGAGCAGGTCGGACATCTTCCTGCGGTGCGTGAACAGGGCGGTGAGCGCGCCGACGGCGGACACCGAGTCGTGCGTGGAGGGCAGCCCGGCCGTCGCCACCAGTTCCTGGATCCGGCCCGGTGACATGCCCGCGGTCGCCTCCCGCACGCTCGGCCCGAGCCCGGTCGGGGACGGGTGCTGCGCGGACGGCGCGAGCAGTTCACGGGCGGTGCGGACGAGGCGGAGGCTGCCTTCGTCGCCCCACACCAGGGCCTGTTCCCGCAGCGTCGTCAGGGCGCCTGGCAGAGCGTCGGCGACCGCCTGGTCGCGGTCGTCGCCGGCCATCAGCCCGAGCAGTTCGGCGTATGCCGCCGGGTCACCGGCCACGGCCAGCGCCTCCGCGGTCTGGAGGGCGAACCGGTCGAGCCGCTCCAGTGCCCGGACGACGGAGGCGCGGGTGCCGGCACGGGTGGCGAGCTGGGTGAGGTCGGTGGGGACCGGCGTGATGAGGTCGGGGCGGGCGCGCAGGAGTGCGGCAAGGGAAGCGTCGTCCCGGGCGCGGAGCGCTGCCGCTAGGGAGCGGGGGGCCCGCTGGTCCTCGGTGCTCATCTTGCCCACGGTAGCGGTTGGCGTCCCCCGGGGGCCGCGCCCCCAGGCCTCCGCCTCGGCCCTGAAGGGGCGTTGTCCTCAATCGCCGGACGGGCCGGATGGTCTGGACCGGCGCTCGACCGCCGACGTCCGGCCTTGTCCTCGAACGCCGGACGGGCTGGATGATCCGACCGGCGCTCGACCGCCGGCTCCCCACGGGCCGGTGACGCGCGGTGGTGTCGGGCGGGAGCAAGCGGTGGGGGTGGGGAGAAGCGGTAGCTTCTTCCCGTGGGGATCGAGAGCGACCAAGTCGTCTACGAGTATCTGAGCCGGGTCGGGGATGTCGCGCAGCAGCGGCAGTTGTCGTCGGCCACGCGGATGCGGCTCGTCTCCGAGCTGCGCAACGAGATCGACCGGCGCCGCGCGAAGGCGGTCGTCGACTCGCCCGCCGCCGTCCGCCGCATCATCGACCGCCTCGGCAGCCCGGACGACATCGTCGCGGCCGCGGCCGACCGGGGCGCCGGCGCCGGCGCGCCGCAGACGCCGTCGCCCTCCGTGCCCGCGCAGCGCGACCGCGAGGAGGAGCCGGAGCGGCCGAAGGGGATCCGGCGGGTCGTGCCGCGGCCCCGGACCGGCGCGCCGCCCCCCGTGGCCCCCTCCGACGTGGCGTCCCCGCCGCACCGCGCCCCCGCGCACGAGCTGGGCGACGGTCGCGAGACGCCCGACTGGTGGCTGAACGAGCCGACTCCGCTGGGCATCGGCGAGGACGTGCCGGGGTTCGTCGGCGGAGTGGAGATCCCGGATCTGCTCAAGCCTCCGCGGCCCGGGAACCTCGACGAGGAGCGGGAAAGGCGGGAAGAGGGCGCGGGCGAGGGGGAGCCGGGGGCGGGCGAGGACGGTGGCCGGCCGCGGCGGCGTCGGTTCCGTGTCCTTCGGCGGGCGCCTTCCGGTGAGCGGGCCCGCTGGAGCAACCCTCTGCTGCTGATCGCCGCCGGCTGTCTCGTCGTCGGAGCGGTGCTCGGGAACTGGCTCGGGCTGATCCTGGGGTGGCTCATCGCATACGCCTCGCGCCGGCTGACCGAACGGGAGACGAAGTTCGCCGTCATGTGGCTGCCGGGGCTCGCGCTCACGGCCGGGCTCGTCTGGCTGTGGGGGCGGTCCGAGGGGCGTTGGGGCGACCCCATCGCGGACGGGCACATGAACGACGCCGTCGCCCAGACCTGGCCGTGGGTGATCCGGGGCGCGGCCGTGGCGTCGGCGCTGTTCCTGGTCTGGCGGTCTCAGAAGCCGAGGTAGGACCGTTGTACCGGCCAGGCAGAATGGGCCGTATGACGTCACCCGTGATCACCGTCGGCTTCGACCTCGACATGACCCTCATCGACTCCCGGTCCGGTATCCGCGCCACCTACGTGGCGCTCGCCGAGCGGACGGGCACGTACATCGACGCCGATCTGGTGGTCACCCGGCTCGGGCCGCCGCCCGAGACCGAGCTGGCCCACTGGTACCCGGCGGAGCGGGTCGCGGCCGTCGCCGACCTGTACCGCTCGCTGTACCCGGAGCACGGCGTCACCGGCGCGACCGCGCTGCCCGGCGCCCGCGAGTCGATCGCGGCGGTGCGGGCGGCCGGCGGGCGGGCGATCGTCGTCACGGCCAAGCACGAGCCCAACGCCAAGCTCCAGGTGGAGCATCTGCGCCTCGATCCCGACGCGGTCATCGGCAACCTGTGGGCCGAACAGAAGGCGGAGGCGCTGCGCGAGCACGGCGCGAGCGTCTACGTCGGCGACCACGTGGGCGACATACGCGGCGCGCGTGCCGCCGGGGCGCTGTCGGTGACCGTGCCGACCGGGCCGATCGATGCGGAGGAACTGCGGACGGCCGGTGCGGATGTCGTGCTCGCCGACCTCACCGAATTCCCCGCCTGGCTCGCCGGTCACCTCGAGGCCTACCGCGCGGCGCCCCGCGCCTGACGCCGGCCCGCGGCGACCGATCGCAGGACGCCGGCGCCCGCGACGAGGAATCCGACGCCCATGAGCATGCTCAGGCCGAACATGTAGGTCGGAAAAGGCGTCGTATCGAGGAGGAGTGGGGCCACTGTGACCAGTGTGGCCACGGCGCCGACGAAGAAGACGATGGCGCCGGCACGGATCAGTCGGTCACCGGGAACGGCGGAATTCGTTTGGGTTTTGTCACGCACCGGACCAGGGTAGTTCCCTGCGCGAAGGAACAACCGGGGGACGTCTTGTCACCGGCCCGCAGACCATTAGCCTTGGTCCCGGCGGGTCGTGGTCGACCCGCCCGAGTGCTATCCAGAGCCGCTCAGAGCTGTTTCGGAGTCGAGAAGCAGCTTTCCGACGAGTACGAGGACGAGGACAGACGTGCCTACCGGCAAGGTCTAGTGGTTGCGCCAGGCACACACTGTTTCCGCCAGTTTCCCAACGAGCCGTCCGGCTCCGACATACCGAGGACGAGGTCACATCCCATGCCGACGGGCAAGGTCAAGTGGTTCAACAGCGAGAAGGGCTTCGGCTTTCTCTCCCGTGACGACGGCGGTGACGTCTTCGTCCATTCCTCCGTCCTGCCTGCCGGAGTCGAGGCACTGAAGCCGGGCCAGCGAGTGGAGTTCGGCGTCGTCGCCGGACAGCGCGGCGACCAGGCCCTCTCCGTCGTCATTCTCGACCCGACCCCGTCGGTCGCCGCGGCACAGCGCAAGAAGCCCGACGAACTGGCCTCCATCGTCCAGGATTTGACCACCCTCCTCGAGAACATCACGCCGATGCTCGAGAAGGGCCGTTACCCGGAGAAGACCTCCGGCAAGCAGATTGCCGGACTGCTGCGCGCGGTCGCCGACCAGTTGGACGTCTGACCGGTACCGGCCGACGGAAAACCGGTATCCGCCGAGGGCGTTACGGGAAAGCGAGTGCATCGGGGCCGAGGGGCGGCAACAGCCCCTCGGCCGCCGCACGCGTCAGCAATCCCCTGACCGCCGCATAGCCGTTCTCGCCCAGGTCCGCCGTGAACTCGTTGACGTACAGACCGATGTGCTGGTCGGCGACGGACGGGTCCATTTCCTGGGCGTGTTCCATGACGTACGGGCGGGAGACCTCGGGCGCGTCCCAGGCGGCGCGCACGGAGGCGCGGATCGAGTCGGCGAGCCGGGTGAGGGCCCGCGTGCCCAGCGCGCGCTTGGCGATGATGGCGCCGAGCGGGATCGGCAGACCGGTCGTGGACTCCCAGTGCTCGCCCATGTCCGCGAGCTTGCGCAGCCCGTAGTCGCGGTAGGTGAAACGGGCCTCGTGGATCACCAGCCCCGCGTCGACCTTTCCGTCCCGCACGGCCGGCATGATCTCGTGGAACGGCATGACGACGATCTCGCCGACGCCCCCCGGCACCTGCTCCGCCGCCCAGAGCCGGAACAGCAGGTACGCCGTCGACCTCTCGCTGGGCACGGCGACCGTGCGGCCGGTCAGTCCCGCACCGCCGACCGCGTCGGAGTCCCCGGCGCTCCCGACACTCCCGCCCTCCCGCGTCAGCACCAGCGGGCCGCAGCCCCGGCCCAGCGCACCCCCGCACGGCAGCAGCGCGTACTCGTCGAGGACGTACGGCAGCACGGCGTACGACACCTTCAGCACGTCGAACTCGCCGCGCTCGGCCATGCCGTTGGTGATGTCGATGTCCGCGAACGTCACGTCGAGGCCGGGCGCGCCCGGCACCCGGCCGTGGGCGAGGGCGTCGAAGACGAACGTGTCGTTCGGGCAGGGCGAGTACGCGATCTTCAGATCGTCACCGGTCATGCGGGTTCCAACTCTCCAGGACGGGTGTGAGCTTCCCGAAGGCCGTGGTCAGGGCGGCGAGCGCGGCGCCGATGCGCCAGGCGTCGCGGTCGCGCGGGCCGACGGGGTTGGAGACCGCGCGGATCTCCAGCACGGGTACGCCGTGCGCGGCGGCGGCCTCGGCGACCCCGAAGCCCTCCATCGCCTCGGCGAGGGCGCGCGGGTGCAGCGCGCGCAGGGCGGCGGCCCGGCCGGCGGTCCCGGTGACCGTCGAGACGGTCAGGACGACGCCGGTCAGGGCCCCGGTGGCGGCCGCGGTCTCTCGTACGAGGGACTCGGGCGGACGGTGGGTGACGGCGCCGAAGCCCAGCTCGGTGACGGGCAGGAAGCCGTCGGCGGTCTCGGCGCCCAGGTCGGCGGCGGTGATCTCGTCGGCGAGGACCAGGGAGCCGACGGGGGCGGCGGGCGCGAAGCCGCCGGCGATGCCCGCCGAGACGACGAGACCGTAGGGGTCGCCGCCCAGCGCGGCGGCCGTGAGGGCGGCCGAGACGGAGGCGGCGGCCGGCGCAGGGCCGACCCCGGCGGCGAGGAGGTCGTAGGCCTCGTCCGTGCGGTGCAGGGTCACACCCGGCAGCCGTACCTCACGGCCGGGTCCGGGCAGCGCCCGGGCCACCGCGTCCCGTTCGGCGGGGACCGCGGTGGCCACGAGGACGCGGATGCGGGACGTGGTCAGTCGTCCTTCTTGAGCTTGAACGACCACAGGCCGGTCACCGCCTGGCTGTCCTTCTTCCCGTCGCCGGCCTTGATGGAGACGAGGGTGGAGTCGCCCTGGGCGCCGTACTGGGCGTTGAAGAACACGCTGCCCGGGATCGTGCGGTAGGTCTTGTCGCTGTCCTCGGTGAGCGGCTGACCGTTCATCAGGATCGTCCAGCGCTTGTCGGCCACATCGGGGTCGACGCCGAAGCGGACGGTCTCGTCCGGGTCGACGGTGATCGACTTGATGTCCTTGTCCGCGAGGCACTTGGTCAGGTCGGCGGCCTTGAGGGTGTCACCCTCCCCGCCACAGGTGGCCTCGGCGCTGACCGAGGTGCGGCCGACGGTGATCGTGGACAGCGGCGTCGGCTTGTCGCAGGCCGACAGGACGAGCAGTCCGGCACAAACGGCGCCGGCCGCGGCGACGACGCGGCGGCGTCGCGCAACGCCAGGTACATCAGCGGCTCCGCCGCGGGGCATCGTGGTCATGGCGGAAGGCTATCGGGCACGCCCGGCCGTCTCTTTACGTGGGGGGCGACGTGGCTGTGTGTTACGCCACGCGGTTACGCCACGCGGGGCTTCGCACCGCTCCCGTGCCGCGCCGAGGACAGCAGACCGCGGACCGTCGTCAGCCAGCCCAGAGCGATCACCGCGGCGGCCACCGACAGGCCCAGCGCGCCGTTCAGCGGCATCACGATGCCGACCGCGCCGCCGAACACCCAGCACACCTGGAGCAGCGTCTCCGAGCGGGCGAACGCCGAGGTGCGCACCAGCTCCGGCACGTCCCGCTGGATCAGCGCGTCCAGCGACAGCTTGGCCAGGGCCTGCGAGAACCCGGCGACCGCCGCCATGCACGCCACCAGGAACGCCCCGAAGAACACCGCGGCGGTGATCGCCGCGCCCAGCACGACGGCGACGACCGTCACGATGATCAGCTCCGGGGCCTTGGAACGCAGCCATGCCCCCACCGCCGTACCGAGCGCGTTGCCCACGCCCGCCGACACCGCCACCATGCCCAGCGACACGGCCGCGCTCTGCCCCGTCAGCGGGTGCTCGCGCAGCAGGAACGCCAGGAAGAAGGTCAGGAACCCGGACAGCCAGCGCAGGGCCGCGTTGGCGGCGAGGGCGTGCGTGACGGCGATGCCGACGGTCCTCAGACCCGGCCGCTTCACCGGCTGCCGGTGCGGGCCGTGCAGATGCTGCTCGTCGGCGGCGAGCAGCGCCACGGCCTCGCCCTTGGCGGAGTCGACCTTGCGGGGCAGCGAGAAGGACAGGAACGTACCGGCCACGAAGATCACGAAGGCGCCGTAGAGCGGATAGCGGGGCCCGAGGGCCTGTAGTCCCGCCCCGACGGGCGCGGCGATCCCGGTGGCGAGGAGACCGCCGAGGGTGACCCGTGAGTTGGCCTTGACCAGGGAGAACCTGGGCGGCAGCAGCCGGGGCACCACGGCGCTTCTGACCACCCCGTACGCCTTGGAGGAGACGAGCACGCCGAGCGCGGCCGGGTACATCTCGATGCTGCCGGTGGCGACGGCCCCGGACAGCACGAGCGCGAGGAGCGCGCGGGCCAGCATGGACCCGGCCATGGCGGCGCGCCGTCCGTGCGGGAGCCGGTCCAGCAGGGGGCCGATCACGGGGGCGAGGACGGTGAAGGGGGCCATCGTGATGGCGAGGTACAGCGCGACGCGCCCGCGGGCCTCGTCGGTGGGCACCGAGAAGAACACGGTGGAGGCGAGCGCGATGGTGATCATGACATCGCCGGCGCCGTTCACCCCGTGCAGCTCGATGAGCTTGCCGAGGCCGGACTCGCCGGCGCCGTGCGCGTGGGTGGCCTTCCGGATCCCGCGGGCGGTGCCGGTGAACGGGAAGTGCAGGGCACGGCCGACCGCGCGGACGGACCCGCTCATCCGGCCCGAACCGCTCACCCGGCTCCTCCCCTTGTTCCCCTTCGTCGCACCGATCCCGGTGGCGCCCTGGGGTGTCCTCGCGGCTGCCACCCCGTCATAGTGCCCCGGAAAGGCGGTACGTAGTGCGGTTACCGCGCGTATGGGCGTGTGATCGTCGCCGCGCCGGGCCGGTCGGGGCAGGGTTCGGCGGAGGTTCGGCGGCTTCTGTGAGCGGGAAACGTCCCGCCGGTGTAGGCCGAGCGTCCGCGAGCAGGTAGCGTGCGTAGCGCGCCGTGGCGATTGTTCTCGGCCGCGCGCCTCCCGGACATCCCGCAGAATGGATGACAGCAGGTGCGCCCGAGCGCGATCGGGCGCGGACGTCGACGCGGCACTCCCCCAGTGCTTGAAGAGCCTGGGAGGTAACCCCAGCCGCTCCGTCCGCACCCGCCGCCTTCAGGCCGGCGCACCGAGAGACGGCGTAGGAGAGAAGCGATACCTGTGAGCGCAGCGACCACGCGAAGCCGCACCCCCGACCGCCTGTGCGCCGAGGCCGTCGACCTCGCACGCGCCGCAGCCGAGGAGGCAGCCGCCCCCGGCGTGGTCGGCGAGCATGCGGGGCTGGTCTCCGAGGGTGACCGGGTGGTCACCCACTACTTCGAGTGCAAGGAACTGGGCTACCGCGGCTGGCGCTGGGCGGCGACGGTGGCGCGCGCCTCGCGCGCCAAGGTCGTCACGCTCGACGAGGTGGTCCTGCTGCCCGGCCCGGACGCGGTCCTGGCACCCGAATGGGTTCCGTGGAGCGACCGGCTGCGCCCCGGCGACATGGGCCCCGGCGACCTCCTCCCCACGGACGCGGAGGATCTGCGTCTGGAGCCCGGCTACACGGGTGAGGACGATCCGCGACTCCAGCCGGGTTACTTCGACTCGGACGAGCCGACGCCGAACTCGCCCCTCTCCGAGGAGATGGCCGAGCTGGTGGAGGCGGAGGACGCGGAGGTGACGCCGGCCCCGCCCGCGGCCCTTCCGCCGGCTCCGCGCCGGGGCACCATCGCCGCGGTCGCCGAGGAACTGGGCCTGCGTCGCGCCCGGGTCCTGTCCCGCTACGGTCTGCACACCGCGGCCGACCGCTGGGAGGACGGCTTCGGCCCCAAGACGCCCATGGCCCAGGCGGCCCCCGCGTCCTGTGTGAGCTGCGGTTTCCTCACCCCCATCGGCGGCTCCCTCGGGCAGGCCTTCGGCGTCTGCGCCAACGAGTTCTCCCCGGCCGACGGCCGGGTGGTCTCCCTGGCGTACGGCTGCGGCGGCCACTCGGAGGCGGCGGTCATGCCGACGCCCCCGCGGCCCGCTCCGCCGGTGATCGACGAGACCCGGGTCGACCCGTTCCCCCTCCGTCCGGCGGCGGACTCGGGCTCGGTCCCGGAGAAGACGGACGAGGACACCGCGGAACTGGGCCACTCCTAGGGCGTTTCTTCGGATCGGGCCGGATCAGGCGCCGGGCGCCGTGGACCCGGGCTGATCCAAGAGAAGCGCCCCAGCGGCGCCGGCCGGTCGGCCCCGCGGCCCCTGAGTCATCCCAGGGGTCGCCCTCGGGGCTGTCCCGGAGGCTCCCCCGGGGCTGTCCCGGCGGTCGCTCGGGGGCCGTTCGCGGGGGCTTCCGGCCGTCGCGGCCGGGTGGTCCCGCAGTCGTTGTGTGATTGTGATGCGGGGCTGGCCGGTACCCGGCACCGGCCCGGCGTCCCGTTCTGACGTCACTCCGCCTCGCGGTACCTTCGAGCCCACGCCGATGAGGAGAGTCAACGTGAGCAAGTTCGTGCGGCCGGCACCCGAGGGCGCGGACCCCTTCGGCACGGCCCGCCTGCGTCGTGGTGTGCTGGATGCCTGGGCCACCAGCCCCGCCCGCTTCCGCGAGGACGCCAACGCCGAGGAGGACCTGGTCCTCGGCGGGTACCGGGACCGGCTCGTCGTCGAGCTCGCTCAGAACGCCGCCGACGCCGCGGCCAGGGCCGACGTGCCCGGGCGGCTGCGGCTCACCCTCCGGGACGGCGTCCTCGTCGCCGCCAACACCGGCGCGCCCCTGGACGCCGCCGGTGTGGAGTCCCTCGCCACCCTGCGCGCCTCCGCCAAGCGCGAGGCCCGGCAGTCGGCCGTGGCCGTCGGGCGGTTCGGTGTCGGCTTCGCCGCCGTCCTCGCCGTCACCGACGAGCCCGCCGTCGTCGGGCGGCACGGCGGAGTCCGCTGGGACCTGGCCGAGGCCCGCGCGCTCGCCTCCGAGACCGCCCGGCACAGCCCGGGACTCGGCGACGAGATCCGCCGGCGGGACGGTCATGTGCCCCTGCTCCGGCTCCCCTTCGCCGCCCAGGGCACCGCCCCCGACCCGTACGACACGGCCGTCATCCTGCCGCTGCGGGACGCCGCGGCCGCGGACCTCGCCGAACGCCTCCTCACCGCCGTCGACGACGCCCTCCTGCTCGCCCTCCCGGGCCTGGAGGAGGTCGTGATCGAGATCGGCGACGACGCGCCCCGCGTCCTGCGCCGGGACACCGACGCCGACGACGACGCCCTCACCGTCGTGGCGGACACGCGGGACGGGACCACCCGCTGGCGCGTCGCCGCCGCGCACGGCCCCCTCACGCCCGACCTCCTCGTCGGCCGCCCGGTGGAGGAGCGGCTGCGCCCCCACTGGTCGGTCACCTGGGCCGTACCGGTCGACGACGACGGTTCGCCCGCCCGGCCCCGCACCGCCCCCGTCGTGCACGCCCCCACCCCCAGCGACGAGCCCCTCGGCGTCCCCGCCCTGCTCATCGCCTCCTTCCCGCTCGACACCACCCGCCGGCACGCCGCCCCCGGCCCGCTCACCGACCACCTGGTGCGGCGCGCGGCCGACGCGTACGCCGAACTCCTCGCCGGCTGGCGGCCGGTGGGCGCCGGGATCATCGACCTCGTGCCCGGGCCGCTGGGCAAGGGGGAACTCGACGGGTCGCTGCGCCAGGCGATCCTGGAGCGGCTGCCGCGGACCGCGTTCCTGCCGCCCGCCGTCCGGCCCGTCCCCGAGGACGGCGAAGACCACGGGGTCGACGGGGCCGACGGGGTCGGGCTTCCGGAGGCGCTGCGCCCCCGGGACGCCGAGGTCGTCGAGGGCGCAGGCGCCGACACCGTACGGGTGCTGGCGGAGGTGCTGCCCACCCTGCTGCCCGCCGGGCTGGAGCGGCGCGTCGAGCTGCGCACGCTGGGCGTCGCCCGGATCCCGCTCGCCGACGCGGTGGACCGGCTGGCCGGCCTGGAGAAGGACCCGCAGTGGTGGTACCGGCTCTACGACAGCCTGGCCGGTGTGGACCCGGACCGGCTCTCGGGGCTTCCGGTGCCGCTGGCCGACCTGCGGACCACCATCGGTCCCCGCCAGGTGCTGCTGCCCACCGCGGACGCGGCCGGTCCCGACCCGGAGATCCTCGCCCGCCTCGGCCTCAAGGTGGCCCACCAGGACGCCGCGCACCCGCTCCTGGAGAAGCTCGGCGCGCTGCCCGCCACCCCCCGAGCCGTCCTGACCACCCCGCAGGTGCGGGCCGCCGTGGCCGCGTCCCTGGACGACGACGGCGGCGCCTGGGACGACCGGGACACGCCGGACGCCGAGGAACTCGCCGACACCGTGCTCGCGCTGGTCCGTGACGCCGGCCTGGAACCCGGCGACGAACCCTGGCTCGGCGCCCTCGCGCTGCCCGACGAGGAGGGCGAACTCGTCCCCGCCGGTGAACTGGTGCTGCCGGGCAGCCCGTTCGCCTCCGTCGTCCGGGAGGACGAACTCGCCTTCGCCGACGCCGAACTGGCGGACCGGTGGGGCGAACAGCCCCTCGCCGCCTGTGGAGTCCTCGCGAACTTCGCGCTCGTCCGCGCCACCGACGTCGTCCTCGACCCGGACGAACTGGAGCCCCGCGAAGGGGACTTCGCCGAACCCGACGACGCGGGCCTGCTGGACGCCGTCGACGTGTGGTGCGAGGACATCCTCGACCGGTTCCCCGACAGTCCGGTGCCTCCCGTCGCCACCGAGCTGGTCGCCGTCCGCGACCTCGACCTCGTCGACGAGGACCGCTGGCCCGAGGCCCTCGCGCTGCTCGCCCGGCCGCCGCTGCGGGACGCCCTCACCCAGCCCGTCCGGATCCTGCTGCCGGACGGCACCCACGAGGTCGTCCGGCCGTACACCGCCTGGTGGCTGCGCGGGAACCCGGTGCTCGACGGCCGCCGTCCGGCCGGTCTGCTGGCGGCCGGCGGGGATCCGCTCCTGCACGGGCTGTACGAGGAGGCCGACGCCACCGGCTTCGAGGACGAGCAGGTGCTGCGCGCCCTCGGCGTGCGGACCTCGGTGGCCGCGCTGCTCGAGGAGCCCGGCGGCGCCGCCGAACTCCTCGACCGCCTCGCCGACCCGGAACGCCCCGTGGGGGCCTCCCAACTGCACGGTCTCTACGGCGCGTTGGCAGAGCTGGATCCCGACCAGGTGACCCTTCCGGACGAGCTGCGGGCGGTCGTCGACGGGCGGGTCGAGGTCGTGGACGCGGCCGAGACCGTCGTCGTCGACTCGCCCGATCTGCTGCCCTTCACCGGGGGCGTGCCGCTGCTTCCGGTACGGCCGTCCCGGGCCGCCGAGCTGGCCGAGCTGTTCCAGGTGCGGCGGCTGAGCGAGTCCGTGACCGGGCAGGTCGACTCCGAGGGCGTCGAGCACGACGTGCCGGAGTCGGTGCGGGTGCTGCTCGGGCCGCGCACGCCCGGCACGTACGTCGAGCACGAGGAACTCGTCGTCGACGGCGTGGAGATCGACTGGCGGCTGACCGACGACGGCGTTCTGCACGCCGCGACCCTGGAGGGCGTCGCCGCCGGACTCGCCTGGGCGGCCCGGCAGTGGCCGCGCCGTTTCGAGGTCGCCGCCCTGCTGGAGGACCCGTCACGGACCGCGGAGCTGGCCCGCGACCGCTGGTTCGACTGACGGCGTAGCGGCCCGTGTTCGAGCGCCCTCGCGGTCATCCGCGGGGGCGCTCACATCTTCTCCGTACTTTCTCCATCGGACGTGCAACCTTCGGACTGGGGTACGAGTCTCTTCCCGTGAATCGTGATTCTCAACGGGGGGAAAACCTATGCGCATCCGCGCCACCGCCGCCGTCTCCTTCGGCGCTCTGGCCCTCGCGGGCCTGGCCGTTCCCGTCGCGCAGGCCGCGCCCAGCGACGGCGGCAGCGGTGACACCCGGATCACCAAGGTCGTCGTCGACGGCGACAACAAGGTGCCCGTCTCCACCAACGCGGCGAAGACCATCTCGATCAGCGTGACCGCCACGGACGACTCCGGCATCAAGAGCGCCGAGCACTTCACGCTGACGGGCCCCGACTACGGCTTCGAGATGACCGGCACGCCGACGTGCAAGAAGGTCAGCACCACCACCTCCACGTGCACCGCCTCCGTGAAGGTGGACCCGAGGACCGACTACTTCAGCAACAAGAACGCCGGCACCTGGTACGTCGACGCGTGGATCGACGCCAACGACGGCGACTTCGTGTGGAAGGAGAAGGCCGGTTCCTTCCACTTCCAGCGCGTCTCCAAGCTGACGGTCAACGCGACGCCGGAGCCGGTGAAGAAGGGCAAGACCATCACCGTGACCGGCTCCCTCACCCGCGCCAACTGGGAGACGCTCAAGTTCGGCGGCTACGGAGCCCAGTCGGTTCAGCTCCAGTACAAGAAGAAGGGCTCCACCAAGTGGAGCACCCTGAAGACCGTCAAGACGACCTCGACCGGCGGTCTGAAGACCACCGTCAAGGCGACGGCGGACGGCAACTACCGCTACACCTTCGTGGGCAACACGACCACGGCGGCGGTCACGGCCGCGAGCGACTTCGTCGACGTCAAGTAGGCACGGGCGCACCCGAGAACGGCGGCCCGTAAGGGCGGCGGTTTTCCGTACAACCATTTTCCGGTTTCAGGAATCTGATCATGCGAGCCGACAGGCTCGTCGACCACTTGGGCTCGCTGGTGACATCCGCCCGGAGAGCCCCTTGATCCCCTTGGGACATTCATGCGCATACGAGCCACCGTGGCCGCCGTCACCGGCGCCCTGGCCCTGTCCGCCTTCGCCGTGCCGGCCGCGCAGGCCACCGGCAGCGACTCGCACAACCCCGTCGACACCCTGAAGGCCCTCCACGCGGCCACCTCCGGCAAGAGCGCCTTCACCGGTTCGACCCCCGCCGACACCGGCACCCCGTACGCGCTGGACGCCAAGTTCGGCAACGTCAGGATCAACGGCGGCAAGCCGATCGTCGCCGGCACCAGCGGCAAGGTCACGGCCCCGGTCACCTTCACGGTCACGCACGGCGCGGGTGTCGACGTCATCGCCGACGACACCGAGCTGGACCTGGTCATCTACCGCGGCGCGTACGCCGACCCGGCCAACGTCCTCGTCGGCGACGACTGGCCGACCTGCACCAACACCTCGGCCACGGTCGCCTCCTGCAAGGGCACGATCGACATCCTCCCGGGTGAGGAGCTCTACAACGCCGACGCCACCACCTGGAAGGCGCTCGGCTACGTCATCGACTGGAACGACGTCGACCCGTACACCGACGACGACATCGACTGGACCAAGGTCGGTTACGCCGAGGGCGACGCCCTGGCCACCACCAAGCTCCAGCGGCTGTCCAAGCTGACGGTCAACGCGGCGCCGGAGCCGGTGAAGAAGGGCGCGACCATCACCGTCACGGGCAGCCTGACCCGTGCCAACTGGGACACCGCCAAGTACACCGGTTACTCCGGCGTCTACGCCCAGCTCCAGTTCCGCAAGAAGAACTCCACCACCTACTCCACGGTGAAGTCGGTCAAGACCACCTCGACCGGCGGTCTGAAGACCACCGTCAAGGCGAGCGTGGACGGCTACTACCGCTGGAGCTTCGCCGGCACCACGACCGCCCCGGCGGTCAGCGCGGCGGGCGA